>JBKCPG010000264.1:0-16194 GCA_046309395.1 Cyanobacteriota bacterium
ACCCGCCTCTCCTACATCAACCTCTACCTGGAAGAAGCAGGCTGGATCCATGGCCAAAGCTGCACCCATGAGCATCCAGTGCAGGGCATGCCCAACGCCTCAGGCGAAGGCTTTGTGGATTACGTGCTTTGGGGCGATGACGGCAAACCCCTGGCGCTGGTGGAAGCCAAACGCTCCTCCCGCGACCCGATGGATGGCCAACACCAGGCTGAGCTCTACGCCGATGCCCTGGAGCGCCACACCGGCCAACGGCCAGTGATCTTTCTCTCCAATGGCTACCGCCATCGCCTCTGGGACGACAAGCGCTATCCGCCCAGGGAGGTGCAGGGCTTCTACAAAAAAAGCGAGCTGGCCACCCTCATCCGCCGCCGCGAGACCCTGCTTCCCCTTGCCAATGCCCCCATCTCCTCGGAAATCGTCAACCGCCACTACCAAATCCATGCCATCCGAGCCATCGGCGACAGCCTCGACAAAGGCCGTCGCAAGGTGCTCCTGGTGCAGGCCACCGGCACCGGCAAAACCCGCACCGCCATTGCCCTCACCGATCTTCTCCTGCGTTGCGACTGGATCAAGCGCATTCTTTTCCTGGCGGATCGCAACGCCCTCGTGATCCAGGCCCATCGGGCCTTCCAGCGCTTTCTGCCCGAGGCTTCCCCGGTGAATCTGGTGAGCAACCGCCACGGCGAGGGCCGTGTGTTTCTCTCTACCTACCCCACGATGATGAACCTCATCGATACCGAGGACAGCCAGGGGGTGAAACGCTTTGGCGTCGGCCACTTTGATCTGGTGATCATTGATGAGGCGCACCGCAGCGTCTATCAGAAATATGGAGCGATCTTTTCCTACTTTGATGCCCTGCTCTCGGGCCTCACCGCCACCCCCCGCGAGGAGATCGATCGCAACACCTTTGAACTCTTTGATCTCGATGTGGGCCTGCCCACCGATGAATACGGGCTGGATCAGGCCATTGCCGACGGCTATCTCGTCCCCTTCCGCCCCATCTCGCTGCCCTTGAAATTTCCCCAGCAGGGGATCCGCTACGACGACCTCTCGGAAGCCGAAAAAGCCCAGTGGGATCTGCTCGATTGGGAGGACGACAACGGCCGGCTCCATGTGGAGTCCGGCGCCATCAACAGCTGGCTCTTCAACGCCGACACCGTCGACAAGGCCCTAGATGTGCTCATGCGTGAAGGCTGCTATGACGCCAGTGGCGATCAGATCGGCAAAACCGTGATCTTTGCCCGCAGCCATCGCCATGCGGTGTTCATCCAGCAGCGCTTTGATCACCACTACCCGCACCTGGCCGGCAAAACCGCACGGGTGATCGACAACGAGATTCCCTATGCCCAGAGCCTGATCGGGCAATTCGAGGATCCCCACAGTGATCTGCGCATCGCCATCTCGGTGGACATGCTCGATACGGGCATTGATGTGCCGGAAATCGTCAACCTGATGATCTTCAAGCCCGTGCGCTCCCGCACCAAGTTTTTCCAGATGCTGGGCCGGGGCACCCGGCTCTGCCCGGATCTCTTCGGGCCAGGACAAGACAAACAATGCTTCTGGATCTTTGATTGCTGCAACAACCTGGAATTCTTCCTTGGCGGCGGTGGCACGGCAGCTCCAGCGGCTCCGGAAACCCTCTCCACCCGCCTCTTCCGGGCTCGCCTTTCGCTGATCACCACCCTGGATCAACAAGCCCAGCAGACTCCGCAGCGCTGCGGGTCAGCCGAGATGGCCCACCGCCAGGAGTTGGCCGAGATCCTCCGGGGCCATGTGGCCGCCTGCCCCGCCGACAACTTCCAGGTGCGCCCCCATCTGGAGCAGGTGGAACGCTTCCGGCGCCCCGAAAGCTGGCGGCAGCTCTCGGCCAACGACCAGGTTCTCCTGGCCTCCACCCTGGCCCCACTCCCCTCCGCCCAGGCCCAACAAGAGGGCGACACCGACCCCACCGCTCGCCGTTTTGATCTCCTCCTCTACCAGATGCAGCTCGCCTTGCTGCGCGGTGAATCCCGCTTCGCCTCCCTCCAGGCCAAGCTCGTCCGCCTGGCCTCCGCCCTGGAGGAGCAGCACAACAATCCCATCGTGGCCAAGGAACTGGATCTCATCCAGCAGCTACTGAGACAAGAGTGGTGGCAAGACCTCACCCTGGCCCAGCTGGAAGAGGTGCGTCGCCGGCTCAGGGGCCTCGTGGGGATGATCGACCCCAAGGGCCAAGCCCCCCTCTACACCAATTTCAGCGATGAACTTGGCGAGCTCCAGGAGCTCGATCCCACGGCCCTACTCACATCCGATGCCTTCCGCCAGTTCCGACTGCGGGCCCTGGCTTTCCTGCGGCAGCATGAGAACCACCTCACCATGCAACGGCTTCGCCGTAACCAACCCCTCACCCCCACCGACCTGAAAGAGCTGGAAACGTTCCTCATCAGCCATGGCATCGGCGATGAACAGGTGATCGCCCGTGCCGCGGAGGAAGCCAATGGACTTGGTCTGTTCATCCGCTCCCTGGTGGGCCTGGAGCGCAGCACTGCCAAGGCACTCTTTGCCCACTTCCTCACCGAAGGAACCCATAGCGCCACCCAGATTCGGTTCATCAACGAAATCATCAATGAGCTCACCAGCCGAGGCGTGATGGATCCCGCCCGCCTTTACGACCCACCCTTCAGCGACCTGGCCCCCACCGGTCCGGAGGATCTCTTCTCCGAAGAAGAGATCGGCAACCTCTGTAATCTCCTGCATGAGATCAGTGAACGGGCCAGGGCCGTGCAGGCGGCATAAAAAACAAGGGCACCGTCATCTCCTGGGAACCCTCACCCAAACCCCATCCCCCCACGCCTTGGCTTCGGCGGCGGGAGGAACAACGCCACCTCCTCGACCTGATCCACGCGAGGGCCATGGAGGCAGATTCGCCCCTCATCCCCACTGGGGAGTCAGATCGAGAGGAGGGGCCCGGGCTGAGTGGCCCTGGGTGCGGTGATGGCCCGCGAGGGCTGCACCGGTGTCGCGCAAGGATTCACCGTGCCCCGGATTGAGGGGGACCGAATGTCTCAGCCCAGTAGGCGAAGATGCTTGGCGGTTTGCCGTACTGACAACCGCCCATGGCGGATTTATCTCTTGATCAGAGGCCAAGACCGGGTCGGCGCGAGCCCCAGTCCCGCAACTGGCCCAAGGGCGCTCCCTACGGGGCGCCCTTCTTCACGGAAGGCATGGCTCAAGGGAAACTGGCCGGAACCCATCGGCCGGCCCAGGCCTGAGTTTCTCCCCGAGTGACCGCGATTGTCGCGCGGGAGTCTGGGCTGATCCCTGATGTGGCTGGGATGGGGCTGAGGATCAAACCGCCCCAGGACGGTTGCAGATGGAGTCGCCGTCCTCGAAATGTCGCTCAAACCATGAGATGTCCCCTGGGGCCACAGCGACTCAAGTGGTCTCCTCCACGGGATCATCGCCTGGATCGCCGAACTTGAGCGGAAGGGTCTTTCCGCCGAGCCCGAGGCTTGGGCTCCGCCATCCCTGTGCCAGAGGGAGGGGCGGATCCAGCCCCGCCGGGTTGAGGCTCTTAGCCCCGGAGATGGCGGGCCAGGCTGGCTGGCGAGAAGGCAAACCCCTCAGCCTGGGCGATGGCCACGACAGCGCTGGCGTCGGCGGCGGCATCCACTTGGAGCTTGAGGGCAGGGGTGGCTTCCACCTTGGCGAGAAACGCGGTGAGCTGGGCTTTGGACATGGAATTCATCTTCTTACCCTGAGACTCTAGGGAGCGGCGGGACCACGGGGGATCTGGCTTCCAGGACGATTGTGTGCGTCTTCTGATCCAGAGGTATGGAGGCGAACGGGGTGGCCAAGGTCTCAAAAGAGAGTTCACTCTTGACCCGTGTCTGTCATTCCCGACTCCGTTTTTGACCCCCTGGTCCAAGCGGAAATCCATGACGCCCGAGAAGCCGCACGAGAAGCCGCCCGGCAGGCCGCGCTCCACCCAACCCCTCACACACAAGTCGGCAAGCGGGCCCCTTTCGCCTCACCCAGCGATTGGCGCGATCACTGGATCTACTTCTTGATGATTGATCGCTTCAACAATCCAGTCCACCCTCCCCGCGGCGGCAAGGAGCGATGGAACCAACGTTTTCCCAAGCACCAGGGTGGCTCGTTCAATGGCATCAAGGCCAAACTTGGCTATCTCAAAGACCTCGGGGTAGGTGCGATCTGGATCACGCCAGTGGTGAAGAATCCAGCGCCAGACTGGAATTACAACTACCATGGCTACGCGGCGCAAGATCTGCTGGCTGTGGATGGTCGGTTTGCCTCCGATGGCAAACGCGAGACCGCTGAAAAGGAATTAAGGCAATTGGTGGATGCCGCTCACGACCTCGGCATGTATGTGATTCTCGATATCGTCCTCAACCACATGGCCCGAGTCTTCGACTACTGGATCCATGGACGCACCACTGATCGGTTCAAGAACTTGGAGATCCTCCGTTCCGCTCCCCTGGCGGGCTTAGAGCCAGAGATCGCCTGGCTGAATGGCTATGGCTTTCCCAGACATGATTGGAGTGGCCCCCCACCCAACCCAGCCACCTTGCATCCGGATGACGCTGTGCATCCCGCGCAGGATTTCCGCAAAGACTTCTTCCGTCGTCGCGGTTCCAAGATGAGTGATGTTCCCGATTGGCCGACAGCCGAGAACGGCTTCGCGATCGGCGACTTTGAAACCATGCGACAACTCGTCGTGGAGTACCGCGTGGAGCCTGGTGACCCGCTCTACGACCGCTGGGGAAACAATCCAGTACTAACCCTTCTTGTTCGGGCTTACAGTTACTTGATCGCCCGATACGACTTCGACGCCTTCCGCATCGACACAGCCAAGTATGTCGATCCGATGATGTTGCAGTTTTTTGGCAATGCCATCCGGGAATTCGCGCTTTCATTGGGCAAACGAAACTTCTTCACCTTTGGTGAAGTTTGGGACTCGGACAAAACCCTCGCTCGTTTTGTGGGTCGCAACGCCGGGGTCACGGAAGGATTTGGGATCGACGCGGCCAAAGACTTTCCACTCTTCCAGCTGCTCCGTCAGTTATCCAAGGAGCAAGTGGAGGTGGAACGGTTGCCCGAGCTGTTTGAACAACGCAAAAAACATGAAGCTGAACTTCTCTCCTCCCACGGAGAAGCCAGCCGATTTTTCGTGACCTTCCTCGACAACCACGACCAATCCGAACGCATTCGCCATCCACTCACCCCAGACAAACAGGTCAAACAGGCCATTGGCCTCTTGTTCACCCTGCAAGGGATCCCCTGTCTGTACTACGGAACGGAACAGGACCTGAGTGGCACCGTCCATGCTGATGGGACGCCTGATCCGGCCCAATTTGAGGGGGTTCGCGAGGCGCTTTGGGGCAAACCCAACGCCTTCGACACCACTGGCTCGACCTTCGCCTGGATTCGCGATCTTTCCAACCTGCGCCAGCGGTTTCCCTCCCTCCGCTATGGACGTCAGTACTTCCGCGTGATCAGTGGCAATGGCACTGATTTTGGGCCAGCCACAGGCAAAGGTGGGCTGACGAGTTTTTCCCGGATTCTTGGTGATTCGGAAGTGGTGGTGTTGGCGAACACCTCCGCAAGCAAGGCATTTGAGGGACATGTGTTGATCGATCGGGTGGTCAATCACAGCCAGGCCAGTTTCCAGCTCGTGCTCTCCAACCACGGCGTCGCCGACGACCCCATTCCGGTGAGCAGGCTGGCTTCCGCCAACTTCTGGGATGGCCCTGTTCGCAAAGGGTCCGCCCCTGCCGCGAGCCTGAAGGTGAAGCTCAGGCCCATGGAGTTTCAGATCCTCGTCCAATCGGGTTGACCCGGACCCCATCGCCCCGGATTGTCCCTGGTCGGTGAGGGGATGTTGCGAGCGACGGCCGTCCTGGCCCCGGGCCCGCCATTGTTTGTGGGCAGACCCCGGGCCATGGCCGCCAAGCGCACCCTCAACGCCAAAAACCTGGAAACCCTCGGCGCTGCCGCCCTGGCGGAGTTGCTGATCGAGGTGAGTGCTGGCAACGCCGTGATCCAGCGGCGCCTGCGGTTGGCCCTGGCCTCCGCGGATGGAGCGGAGGGTGCCTCCCAGGAGGTGCGCAAGCGACTCGCCGCGATCCACCGCTCCACCACCTTCATCGATGCCGCCAAGCGCAAGGCCCTGCTGGCCGACCTGGAGGCCCAACTCCAAGCGATCACCGGCCCGATCGCCGCGGCGGATCCCTCCCTCGCCTTGGAGCTGCTGGTGCGCTTCCTCGCCCTGGCCGATGGTGTGCTCGACCGATGTTCCGACACCACCGGCGCGGTGTTCGGCGTGTTCCATCGTGGGGTGAACGAACTGGGGCCCCTGGCCACCAAGGCCTCCATCAGCCCTCAGGCCCTGGCGGAGATCGGGGCCGACCTGCTGCGGGAGAATGGCTATTGTCAGTTCGACGGGCTCATTCCGGCCCTGGGGCCGGTGCTGGGAGAGGCGGGACTGGCCCATCTGGAAGTGGCCCTGTTGGAGCGCGGCGGCATCGACCGTCTGGCGAGAACGCAAATCCTCCAAGCCCGAGGCGATGTGGACGGCTACCTCGAGCTCTTTACGGATGACCAGTTGAGCTGGCCCGATACGGCCGCCGACGTGGCGACCCATCTTCTCCAGGCGGGCCGGGCCCAGCAGGCCCTCGCCGTGCTCGACCACGCCGCCGATGTCACCAACATCATGGAGGCGCAAACATGGCACGACACCCGCATCACCGTGCTCGAGGCCCTCGGACGAAAGGACGAGGCCCAGGACCACCGCTGGGAGGTGTTCCGCCAATCGCTTTCCATCCCCACGCTGCGCGACTATCTCAAAGGCCTCGATGACTTTGCCGATGTGGAGGCCGAGGAGCGGGCCTTCGCGGTGGTGGAACAGCATCCGCGGCCCCTGGAGGCTCTGCGGTTTCTGGTGTTCTGGCCCGACCTGCCCCGCGCCGCCCGCTACGTGGTCGTCCATTACGAGGACTGGGTTGGCGACGCCTACGAGATCTACGAGCCAGCCGCCGAGCGCCTCAGCGCCGACCACCCACTGGCCGCCACCCTGCTCTTGCGAGCGATGGTGGGATTCGCCCTCTCGATGGGCCGCTCGAAGCGCTACCGCTACGCCGTCGAACATCTCCGCCAGTGCGAGCGGTTGGAGGCCCGGATCGACGACTGGTGGGGCTTCGAGAGCCACGCCAGCTTCCTGGGGCGGCTGCGGGAGGCGTTCGGACGCAACTGGAGTTTCTGGTCGCTGCTGGAGCGTTGATCCCCTCCCTCCGGCGCCCCGCGATCAATAGGGAAGCGTGAAGCCCGATTGCATGTTTTTCACATCGAGCATCACCCAGGTGACCCAAATCAACAGCGCGACCACCCCTGAGATCGCCGCCACCCGCGCCACGTTTCGCAACAG
The DNA here is from genome assembly GCA_046309395.1 of Cyanobacteriota bacterium. Taxonomy (GTDB): domain Bacteria; phylum Cyanobacteriota; class Cyanobacteriia; order PCC-6307; family Cyanobiaceae; genus Cyanobium. The sequence goes on from JBKCPG010000264.1 coordinate 7,424, forward strand.
CACCTCCACCACACTGACCTCTTTCACCACTGGTTGTCGCCGCTGGCCCCAGTATGGCCCCAAGCCAGCGTCACCCCGTTTGGATTAGTTGTATTCCCCGGGGATGTCGTTTTTCCTCACGGTCACCCGCTCAAAGCGCTGACCCGAGGCCCGCAGCAATTCATCGCCGGAAAACTCGTAGCCCAATTTCAAGGCGATCTGGGCGACATCGTCGGCGGTGGCGGCCGCCAACACCTGTTGTTTCAACCCCTCATCCTTCTGCATCCGCAGGAGAAAGGCCTTGAGCTGCTCCAATGCCATGGGGGACGGCCAACACGCGTGACACCGGAAGGATTCTCCCAGACCCGGCTCCGGCCGGCGGGGCCTCAAGAGGCCCGATCCCTCGCTTTGGGTTTGGGCCCCCATGGCCGGGCCAACGGCTCGCCGATGAACACCCCCTGCTCGGGCATGGCGACACTGCGCCAGTAGCTCTCGATCAAGGTGTCGCCGCGGCGGTAATAAGTGAGCAGCAGGCCCGGATCGGGGAACTTACCCCGATGGTTGCAGGGCTCCACCACGGTGCCGTAGCTCCCCGTGGCCCCCGCCTCCAGCCAGCGCAGCGCGCTCATCTGCCCGTTGCCCCCATCGGCGGATTGGCCGGAGGGCCCCGTGAGCATGCCCCCGAACGAGGTGAGGTGGTCCCCCACAGCGCCAGGGCGGAAGTGATTGGTGTCCAGATCCGGCACCACCCTGCGCCCGGTGACGTAGAGCATCACATTGCGGGCTCCCCGAATCCCGTTCCCCTCCAACACCCGCACCTCGAAGCCTGGCGCCGATCGAATCAGCAGGTCCGCATAGCCCTCCGCGCGCCGATTGCGGGCTCGATCGCTGGTGCTCAGCAGATAGGCCGTTCCCGGGGGGGTGGTGCCATCGGCCGCCACCCCGCGGCGAATGAGGGCCTGGCCGGCCTCGGCGGTGGTGGCCGCCAGCAGCATGGAGGGGCGGATCCCCAGGGCCGACCAGGGCCGACGCACCATGCCGTTGGCGAAGTAAGGGCTCTGGGGCGTGGCCCGGCAGGTGTCAGGGCAGATGGACCGCACCTTGCCAAAGGTGAAGGCGCTGGTGATCGAGAGGCAGCCCACCCGCCAGGGGGCCGCCCAGGCGAGGGCGTAGGCCTGGGCGGACGCCGGCGTCTGACGCCTCACCTGGCGGTAAACGCTCAAAAACTCCCCCGTGTCCATCGTGGGCCGGCCCGGGGGAAAGCGCACCCGAATCACCTGTTGGGGCCGCAGGTGCCTGGCTTGCGCGTAGGCGGCGCCAATGGCTTCGCTGAGCGGATCGGCGGCGTTGATCACCAGGGCGATGTGCTCGGCGGTGAGGGGCGTGGTCGCCTGAGCGTCGGATGGTTGGAGTGGGCCGGGCAACCCTCTCCCATTGAGGGCCACGCCGGCGGCGATGGCCGCCAAGGGGAGCGGCGGGAGCCCCCAGAGGAGCCACCGAGGCCAGGGGCGATGGGGAGGGGGCTGGACTCCAGGCATGGTTCCATGGTGGCGAACGGGAGCCCGCCTGGCGCCTTGCCAAGACCTTCACGATCTGTTACATTACCCGCAACAATTCGCAACCGCTCCAATGGCTGACTCCACCCCCCGCTTCGGTTTCGTGCAATTCGCCGAAACTTGGAATGGCCGCCTGGCCATGCTCGGCTTCGTGATTGGCCTGGCCACCGAGGTCCTCACCGGTCAAGGCATCCTGTCCCAAATCGGTCTGGGTTGAGCTTCCGTCCACCCCACCACGCCCCGGGCTGATCCCAGGATCGGTCCGGGGTGTTTTGTTGGAGACAATGGGCTCAAAGCCCTTTGATCCATGCCATCTCCTCCAGCCCTCCTTCCCGGCCTGGTGTTCCGTCCAGCGGCGGAGCGGTTCCACACCCGCCTCGAGTGGCTCGACAGCTGGCACTCCTTCTCTTTCGCCTCCCATGTGGATCCGAAGTGGATCGGCTTTGGCCCCCTGCGGGTGATCAATGACGACACCCTCTCCGCGGGACGAGGGTTTGGCATGCATCCCCACCGCGACATGGAAATCATCACCGTGATGGTGGAAGGGGAGCTGAGTCATCACGACTCCATGGGGCACCAGGCGGTGCTTCATGCCGGGGAAGTGCAACGGATGAGCGCCGGCACGGGGATCGTGCACAGTGAGATGAATGGGGGTTTGGCTCCCTGTCGCCTGCTGCAGATCTGGATCGAACCCGACCAGGCGGGCCTGCCCCCGGCCTACGAGCAACAAGCGTTTCCGCCGCGAGTGGGCTGGACGCCCCTCTTGAGTCCGGATGGCGCCGGGGACACCCTGGCCATCCAGCGCCGCGTCCATCTGTGGCGCGGCAGGGCGGGAGCGGAGGAGAGTCTGCCGCTGAGGGTTCCCCCCTGTGAGCGGGTGTGGATCCAGATGATCGCCGGCGGTCTGCGCCTCAGCGTCGCCGACGGCGGAGAGGGGATGGTGTTGGCGCAAGGGGATGGACTGGGCTTCGACTGGTCCGCTTCCGAGGGGACCCTCCAGTCGTTGCGATCGGGGCCCCAGGGCTCAGATGTGCTGCTGTTTGCCCTGTCTTGATCGGACCCCCCACAACCTCGGCGGGGGAGGTGGCACCCATTGGGGGGGGCAGGGGCGCCAGCCTTCCCGGCGGAGCCGGCTCCAGAGCTGGATGGCCTCCTCCCGGCTGATCTCCCGGCGGTGTCGCAGGAGCGGGACGGGGTGGCGGGGGCACAGCTCACCGAAGGTGACCTCCAGGGTCTGGGCCCATTTGTCCCAGCGGGCTGGGCGGAAATGGAGCACTTGAAGTCCATCGCTGATCCATCCCTCCTGGGGGGAGAGGGGCGGCCGCTTGTGAGAGGGCTGGGGCGGGTTCAGGCCACCTCCGGCGCCCATCCACCCCGGCGGGTCAGATGATCGGTCCAGCCCTGGCAGCGGTGGGTGAGGTGTTCCCCATGGGCGATCAATCCCTGACGAAGTTGGCAGGTGAGCAGAGGCACGCAGTTGGGACCGGCGTGGTGGCGGAACCAATGGCAGGTGAGGCACACCTGGCGGCTCCGGCTGGCGAGGAGCACCTCCTGGTCGAGGTAGGGCCACTCCTCAATGGGCGCGTCGAGGGACGAGGAACGGGGGGAGAGGGGACGACGGGAAGCGGCCATGGCGCGACACGAGGTGGTACAGATGTACTAGCACGGGTTGGGGGAGGTGTCGAGGCCTGTCAGTCGTCCAGGTCGGGGCGCAACAGCTCGGGCCGATGCCCCTCCGCGGCCGCCAGCCGGGCCAGCACCCGCCGCAAATCCTCTTTGGCCAGTTCCCCCTCCGGGGTCCACTTCAAGCAGGTTCGGCTGAGGCAGGTGGGGTCTGGGGGGAGTTTGGTGCCGGCCATGGGGCACCTCCGTTCTTACTGAATCCATCTTCCAGGGATGGGGAAGCGGCGCCTATTCCCCGGATGGGGACAGTTTGCGGCGGCCTTCAGCGCAGCAAAAAAAAAACCGCCCAGACGGGCGGCGGATCCAATGGCCGCGCCAGCGGCCACGGGGAGGGGTGCGATTTACCAGCGAGCGCGGCCACCACCACCACCACCGTCGGAGGGACGGGGTTCGGCTTTGTTGACGCGGATGCTGCGGCCCATCCACTCGACGTTTTGCAGATCATCAATGGCTTTGGTTTCGTCGGTGGCGTCGGCCAGATCAACGAAGGCGAAACCGCGCTTGCGACCGGTTTCACGGTCGAGCGGCAGGGTGCATTTGCGCACCTCTCCATACTTTTGGAAGAGGGATTGAAGGTCCTCCACTTCGGCATCGAAGGAGAGGTTGCCAACGAAAATGGTCATGAAATGAACAGTGAACGTATCAAACCGATTCGAGGAAGGCCCTGAAGAAAGTCGCTGACCGGGTGGAGAAATCCGAAGGAGCTCGCCGCGCTGGGGAGAAACCCGCTGAAGAGTGTTCGATGAATCTTCTTCACCCTACACGGTCCCGGTGGGCCCTCCAGGGGCCCCGCCGGAAAACCCACCCATCGCGGGGCGGTTCAAGCCCCCAAGGCGCTCTCAATGGCGCCGCGAAGCTCATCGGAATCGGGCTCCACCCGGCTGCTGAAGCGAGCCACCACCACGCCATCGCGACCCACCAGAAACTTCTCAAAATTCCAGGCCACCGGGCCGCTGGGAGCGGTGTTCACCAGGGTGTCGAAGGGGGCTCCGCTGATGGGCACCTTGGCCAGGATCGGGAAGTTGACGCCGTAGGTGGTGGAGCAGAAGGACTGGATCTCCTCCAGGGTGCCGGGCTCCTGGGCGCCGAAATCGTTGCAGGGGAAGGCGAGCACCGTGAAGCCCCGCGGGCCATAGGTGTCTTGAAGCTTTTGCAGGCCCGCGTATTGACGGGTGAAGCCGCAACGGCTGGCCACGTTCACGAGCAGCAGCACCTGGCCGCTCCAATCGCCGAGGGGACGCTCCTCGCCAGTGGCGGTGCGCACCTGCACGGCGCTGATGTCGGGGTTGCTCATGGGAGGGAGAAGAGGGGCGTCAGGGGATGGGCTGGACGAAGAGCCGCCCCCGGCGGAATTTAGGATGGTGCGGGCTCGACCGATCCGCTCCAGCCTGGTGGAGAGTCGCCTCCCTGCCACTACGGTGGAAGGAGATCAATCCATTCCTGTCGCCTCCCTGACCCCACCTTCCAGCCACGTCAAGACCCGTTCCGCCGCGCCTTCCCCCCGAGCCAACGTCCCACCGGTTTCCGACCCCGCCGCCAGCGCCGCGGAGTCCCTTCCATCGGATTTCGCCGCCCTGGGCCTGTCCGAGCCTTTGCTGAAGGCCGTGGCGGCCCGGGGGTACCACGAGGCCTCACCGATCCAACGGCAGTGCATCCCGGCGGTCTTGGAGGGTCGCGACGTGTTGGCGGCGGCCCAGACCGGCACGGGCAAGACGGCGGGGTTCACCCTGCCGATGCTGGAGCGGCTGAGGCATGGGGCCCAGGCCCGGGCCGGGGTGGTGCGCGCCCTGGTGCTCACCCCCACCCGTGAATTGGCGGCCCAGGTGGCGGAGAGCGTGCGGGCCTACGGCCGCTACCTGGATCTGCGCTCGGATGTGGTGTTTGGCGGCGTCAGCGCCAATCCCCAGATCGACCGGTTGCGGCGGGGAACGGATGTGCTGATGGCCACACCGGGTCGGCTGCTGGATTTGCACCAGCAGGGGGCCCTGCGGCTGGATCGGGTGGAGATTTTGGTGCTGGATGAAGCGGATCGGATGCTCGACATGGGCTTCCTGCGCGACATCCGCCGCATCCTGGAGCTCCTCCCCCAGCGGCGCCAAACCCTGCTGTTTTCCGCCACGTTTTCGCCCCAGATTCGCCAGCTTGCCGCGGGCTTTCTGCACCAACCGGCGCAGTTGCAGGCCACTCCTGAGAATCAGGCGGCGCCGAGCGTCGAGACGGTGCTTCACCCGTGCGACCCGGCCCGCAAACCCGCGTTGCTGAGCCATTTGATTCGCAGCAACGACTGGCGGCAAGTGCTGGTGTTCTCACGCACCAAGCACGGGGCCGACCGGGTGACGGAGCACCTGTGCCGGGATGGGTTGCGGGCGGCGGCGATCCATGGCAACAAAAGCCAGGGGGCCCGCACCCGGGCGCTCTCGGGCTTCAAAAGCGGCGAGGTGCGAGTGTTGGTGGCCACGGATATCGCGGCGCGCGGCATCGACATCCAGCAGCTGCCCCATGTGGTGAATCTGGATCTGCCGAATCAGGCGGAAGACTATGTGCATCGCATCGGTCGCACCGGCAGGGCGGGCCGCACGGGTCAGGCGGTGTCGTTGGTGGCGGCGGAGGAGCACGAACTCCTGAAAGCCATTGAACGGCTCCTGGGCGAGCGGCTTCCCCGGCGGGAGGTGCCGGGCTTTGAGCCCACCATTCTCTCCGCTCCCCCCCTGGATCTCAGCGGCGGCCGGGGCAGAACTCCTCGGGGAGGGCAGCCGCGGCGGAGGCGATGAATCGGGGGGAGGAGTTCTGTTCGAGACCATTGAGGAGCGGCCCCGGAAGAGAGGTCAGCCGACTGTTTGTCCAAACAGGAAATGAGAGGGATTGGTTCGCGCGATGTTTTGGCAGATCTTCTTGTAAACCCCCTGTTGGCTGGCATCAGGGTTACTAAGTATAAACGATTTCATGAGCTTGGCATAGGAAGGAACCCCATTCTCCACGAATGAATCTGTTGAGATGATCATCGGCACATCGGTGCCCCAGAGGAGTTTTTCTTGGAGCACCGCTGAAAGATCCTGGGCGTCAGGCAGGGTGTCAGCATATCCAGCCAGAAGCATTCCCAGGCTGTTCAAGCAGTCGTACTGACTGTAATCAAAGGCCGCCAGGTCGGCATAGGTATTTGGATGGTTCTTGAGAAGGCGGATGATCGAATACGACCAACTGTTTGGATCGATGGCGATCGGGGTGTTGTTGTCTCCGTAAGTGACCAGCTTGGCGATCTGAGACTCACCGCCAAAATGGCCAAAGTTGATCCGCAGGGGTGTTAGATGGGGATGATTGCTGAAAAGCCGTTCCCAGTTTCGCGGGTGTGTGCAGTGGTTGGCTTGTGCGTTTTGTTGGGGAGTGACGCAAAATGATGACTCTTGACAGTGAACAGCCAAAGGGATGTCCATGTCCACGCACCAGCTGTAGAACTCAAGATAGGCATTTGGAAGCCTCTCTGGGCATGGATTAAACCCCAGAGGTGGATACAACTTGATTCCAATCGCTTTGCCTGGCTGTACTTTCTTACTGAATCCCTCGCCTCTCTGAGCAGCCGTTAGGCCATTGCTTGCCCACCAATCCTTCAGGTCTTGAAGGCAGCCGGGATGGTGGTCAAGTTTATTGAGAGCGAAACCCATGAACGGATAAATTTCAAGACGAGTATCAGCGCTGTCACCCGGGTCAAGTTGGGCTTGTTGGATGGCTGAAAACAGGCGCTCGATCTGATGGATGCATCTTTTTCGCTCTGAGCCAAGATCACTGCCGTCTAAATTTGTATCGAAGTCCATGGCCAGTGGTGTCATGACCAACCTGTTTACCGAGGCTCCGAAATAAGCTTTGACCAGGCTATCTTTGAATGCCAGGTTGAGCTGCTTCTCTAGCCAGTGGATGTTGTCCCGAATATCGTTCTCAAAGAATGTGATGAAGTTGTGGTACTTGAGGAGAAGCTGCTCTGGGGCTCCGATCAAGACCGCTGGGCCAGCGGCAAAAGCCAGGAGAAGCCGCTGGATGGTGCCTTGTTTGATCTTGCCTGATAGCGATTCATAGAGGGGCACATCAAGAATGTTAAATAGATGACAGTGTGCATCGATGAACGGGAGATTGTCACGGGGGGCATCTGGCACGGCGATGATGAACGTATCGGATCCATGTCCACCCTCACGACTTGAGCTTGAACCGACCCGAGATGTTGACACTTCTTCATCATCGTCCCGGGTTGGTTCCAAAGTCTCAGTGGAGTGTGAACCTCTTGTGCCGAGAGAATGCCTAGGGGAGTTTGCTCTGAATGGCCGAGGAGCGATAGGCCGACACCAGATTCAAGGACTGTTTGGCATAGGTGCCAGTTTCGTACACCAGCCCGAGCACCTGGCCGGAGGCGTTGAGCACGGGCGATCCTGATGCACCAGGCAGGAGTTGGCCATCGAGCACGAGCTGTTGGTCGGTGGTTTTGAGCACGGCAAAGGGGGCCACCGTCCAGGGCAGCTTGTCGCTGGGATGGCCCACCACCTTGAGTGCCCCTTGGGGTGGCGCCATCGTCAGCTCCAGGGGTCGCACGTCGGCGGGGAGACCCCGCACCTCCAGGATGATCACATCGACATCCTGGTCTGGTGGGGAGCCCTGTGGCGGGAGGATGACCTCAAGCCGGGTGGGTTCAAGGCCATTGGGGAGCGGGCCTGTATAGAGCTCAGCCTCCAGCCTGACGGCAAGAGCGTAGTCATTCGCCACATCATGAATCACGTGCTTTGCGGTGGCGATCCAGGCCCGATCCCCTTGGCGCTTCACCACAAAGCCCGTGCCGAGCTGTCCGATCCCACTGTTTTTACCGGCAAAGGTGGGCCAGAGCCGCACCACCGCGCGCCGAATGGGGGTGTTGGGATCGTCTTTGGGCAGGAAGGAGAGATCGCTGGCGGCAACAAGCTTGCGCTCACCGGTGCGCAGGCCCTCTTGGCGATTGAAGTTGTCCAGGTTGTACAAAAAGCGCTGCAAGTCGCCCTGAAAAGCTGGATTCGCGGCCGCCAGGGGGCGGATGATCGTGAGCGATTCCTCGTAGGCGGCTCTGGCTTGTTCGGGCTGGCCCAGATTGTTCTTTAGCGTGCCCAAGGCGTTGAGAGACAAGGCGAGTTCGTCCAGAAAGGCCGGGTTGCTCTGTGCCAGACCGCGATAAATTTTGAGGGCTTCTTCTGCGGGGGCCAGTGCTTCCTGCCGGCGACCCAGTTCGCTGTACCAGATGCCCAGGTTGTTCAGGGCATTGGCCAGATCGCCCTGGAAGGCCGGGTTGCTCTGTGCCAGACCGCGATAAATTTTGAGGGCTTCTTCCACGGGGGCCAGCGCTTCCTGCCGGCGACCCAGTTCGCTGTAGCGGATGGCCAAGTTGTAAAGGGCATTGGCCAAATCGCCCTGGAAGGCCGGGTTGCTCTGTGCCAGGCCGCGATAAATTTTGAGGGCCTCTTCCGTGGGGGCCAGTGCTTCCTGCCGGCGGCCCACCGCGCTCAGCAAAAGCCCGATCCAGGCTTGGCTTCTCGCTCGGTAAGG
>JBKCPG010000265.1:0-6696 GCA_046309395.1 Cyanobacteriota bacterium
CCAGCAAGGCCATCAGGGCCACCAGCGGCGCCGAAAGCCAGCGGGTCGGCGTGCCAAGCCCTGGTCGCGGAGGGCGAAGGTTCACCCGGGGGCGTGGGATCGGCCGGGTGCGCGCCATCAGGAGCGGGGCGGCTGGTCGAACGACCGCCGCTCGTGGCCGGCGGCGAACCCCGCTCCGCGCCAGCCGCCGAGCCTCTTCGCGGGAGCGAACGGATCCAGCCGATCAGGCGGGGTCAGGGCCACTTTGGTGGTGCCTGGCGGGTCAGCCACCGGCGGCACTGGCGAGGGAGGGCAAGGTGGTGACCAGCTGGGGGAAGATCAGGATCAGCAGCACCACGGTCAGCTGCAGGGCGATGAAAGGGATGGCGCCACGGTAGATGTCGCCCGTGCTCACCCCCTCCGGCGCCACGCCCCGCAGGTAGAAGAGGGCGAAGCCGAAAGGGGGGGTGAGGAAGGAGGTTTGCAGGTTGGCGCCGATCACCACGCCCAGCCAGAGCAGTCCCTCCGGGCCGAGCAGCTGGCGGGCGGTGGGCAACAGGAGGGGCACGACGATGAAGGCGATTTCAAAGAAGTCGATGAAAAAGCCCAGGGCGAAGATCACGAGCATGCTCACCGCCAGAAAGCCCGCCCGGCCTCCAGGCAGGTGGAGCAGCAGGTGGCTGATCAGCACGTCGCCGCCCACGCCGCGAAACACCAGGCTGAAGGCGGTGGAGCCGATCAGGATGGCGAGCACCATGGCTGTGGTGCGCACGGTGGAATCGCTCACCTGCCGCAGGGCGGCTCGGCTGAAGCCCCCCTGCAGGGCGGCCAGGCCCATGGCCCCCACCGCCCCGAGCACGCCCGCCTCGGTGGGGGTGGCGACGCCAAAGAAGATGCTGCCGAGCACCAGCAGGATCAGGCCCAGCGGCGCCGCCAGCACGTTCACCAGACCGCTGGCGGTGAGCGGCGGCAGCCCGGTGGTGTCGAGTGGGGGGGCCAGCTCGGGGCGCAGGGCGCTGATCACCACCACATAGAGGGCGAACGCGCCGCTCATCAGCAGGCCGGGGATCACCGAGCCCAAAAAGAGTTCCCCCACCGGCACCCCCAGCTGATCGCCCAGCACCACCAGCACGATGGAGGGCGGGATGATCTGGCCGAGGGTGCCCGAGGCGGCGATCACTCCCGCCGCCAGGGAGCGGTCGTAACCAGCCCGGAGCATGGCCGGCAGGGAGATCAACCCCATGGTGGTGACGGTGGCGGCGATCACCCCGGTGGTGGCGGCCAGCACCGTGCCCACCAGCACCACCGCCAGGGCCAGACCGCCCCGCAGGCGGCCCATCAGGCGGCCCATGGTTTCCAGCAACCGCTCGGCGATGCCCGATTGCTCGAGCATGGCGCCCATGAACACAAACGCCGGAATCGCCAGCAGGGTGACGTTGCCCATGATCCCGAAGATCCGCTGCGGCAGGGCGGAGAGAAAGGAGGCGTCAATGACGCCCAGGGCCATCGCCAGCGCGGCGAACACCACCGCCACGCCGCCCAGGCCAAAGGCCACCGGATAGCCGCTGAGGAGGGCCACCACCAGCCCCAGAAACATGCCGGGCCCCAGGATTTCGCCCGGCTCCACCGAGATCACCCAACCCAACACTTCGATCTCCATCGCTCAACCCTCCCCGCTGTGGTCGTGGGCCCCCGGGGTTTGGCCGTGGATCAGGCGAATGGCCTGGGCCACGCCCTGCAGGGCGAGCAGCAGAAAGCCCAAGGGGATCAGGCTCTTCACCCAATAGCGAGGCAGGCCGCCCGGATCGGGCGACACTTCCCAGATCCGCCAGGCGTGCAGGGTGGGTTCCACGGACGCCACCAACACCACCAGCACAAACGGCAGCAGCAGGCCCAGGGTGCCGGCCAGCTCCACTCGAGCCTTGCGGCGCGAGGGCCAGCGGCTCTGGAGCACATCCACCCGCACGTGATCGTCGCGCTGGAGGGCGTAGCCCATCGCCAGCAAAAACATCATGTCGAAGAGGTGCCATTGGCCCTCGATCAGGGCGTTGGAGCTGAGGTTGCGGCCCACGGCCAGGCCCGCGTAGCGGCCCACCACGTTCCAGGTGCCCAGGGCGAGCATCAGCAGGAGGGCCCAGCGGCCCACCCGCGCGGCGCCGCGGTTGAGGGCGTCGACCCGATCCGCCCAGATCAGCCAGCGTCTCATGGGGCCTCCTTGGAGCCGCCGAAGGCGAAGCGGGCATAGGAAAACTCATTCACCTGATTCCAGGCGAACACATCGCGGCGGAAGGCCCGCCACTGGTCGTACACCGTTTTGAAGGTGGCGTCGCTGGCGCTGTCGGCCAGGATTTGATCGGTGGCCTCCCGCGCGGCCTTCAGGATGGGCTCGCCGTAAAATTCGAGCTGGGTGCCGCCCTTCAGCAGGCGCTGGAGCACGGTGGCGTTGAGGGCGTCGTAGCGGCTGAGCATGAGGCCGTTGGCCTCATGGCAGGCGGCCGCGAACATGGCCTGGTACTCCCTGGGCAGGCGGCCCCAGGCCTGGAGGTTGACCAGGGCGGTGAGGGTGGGGCCCGGTTCCCACCAACCGGGGTAATAGTAGTAACGGGCGGCCTTGTTGAGGCCAAGCTTCTCGTCGTCGTAGGGGCCCGTCCACTCCGCGGCGTCGATCGCGCCCCGATCCAGGGCCAGGAAGATCTCCCCGCCAGGCAACACCTGCACGTTCACCCCCAGGGCCGCCATCACCTTGCCGCCCAGGCCTGGGATGCGCATCTTCAGACCCCGCAAGGAGGCCAGGCCTTCAAGAGGTTTTTTGAACCAGCCGCCCATCTGGGCGCCGGTGTTGCCGGCGGGAAAGCTGCGCACGCCGAAATCGGCGTAGAGCCGATCGATGGCCTCCAGGCCACCCCCTTCATAGAGCCAAGCGTTTTGCTGCTGAGCGGTGAGGCCGAAGGGCACGGCGGTGCCGAAGGCGAGGGCGGGATTTTTCCCGAGGTAGTAGTAACTGGCGGTGTGGCCGCACTCCACCGAGCCGTTCTGCACCGCCTCCAGCACCTCCAGGCCTGGCACGAGCTCGCCGGCGGCGAAGGGCTGGATTTGGAAGCGGCCATCACTCATCTCGCGCACGCGGCGGCTGATGATTTCCGCCCCGCCAAAGATCGTGTCGAGGGAGTGGGGCCAACTGGTGGCCATGCGCCAGCGCACCAGGGGCAGGGACGAGACGGCCTTGGCGTCGTCCGCCCGGCGGATGCGGCAGGAAGCTAGGGCAGTGGCGGTGGTGGCCACGGCCGCGGCACCAAGCAATCGCCGTCGTCGGAGGGAGAAATCGGGCATGGGCGTGAGTGTAGGGAGGGTGGAATCGGGTGAACGCGCGCCTGAACTCCATGGTTGGGGCCCCGACCTCTTGATGCAAGGGCGAGCCACTGCCTCCAGTGAGGGAAAGAGGGGGGGGCAACCTGTCCAAGCCAGGGCCGGCCAGCCAGCCGCGGGCGGAACTGGAGATGAGCCCACAGCTTGCTGTTAGAATCAGACGCGGATTAAAATTGGCAAGTCGACAGAATCATGCCCCCGAGACACCACATCGTCATTTCAGGCACGGGGAGAAGTGGCACAACTTTTTTAATGGAACTCCTGACAAATCTTGGACTTGAAACAGGTTTTCGCGCGGAGGAAACAGCTCAGTTAAAGAATAAAGTTGCCCATGCCGGCCTAGAGGATGACATTCGGCGCGACGGCTGCCCTTTCGTCGTGAAGAATCCCGCATTTTGCGATCAAGCGGAAGAGATTTTCGGCCGAAGCGATATCGTGATTGATCATATTTTTGTTCCCATGCGGGATCTCAACGCCGCCGCCGAAAGCCGAAGGCGCGTGACCAGCGTCAATGTGGCAAATGTGGAGCCATTAACACGTTTGAAGCATAAGTTGTTGCAAGCGCGCTATGGCAAACAAGCGTTCAAAGAACAGCACTATGACGGTGGCCTGATTCCCGCCCAATCTGATTCAGCCAGCCAACAAGAAGACGTGTTGGCGCACATGCTCTACAAGCTGATGTTGGCCGCATCCAATTCGATGGTGCCCATCACCCTGATGCGCTACCCCAGAATCACCAAAGACTGTCCTTACCTATACGAAAAACTCAAGCCCGTTCTTCAGGGGATCACCTTTGAGCGGTTTGAGCGGGAATTCTCCAAAACGGTAAGGCCCGATCTGGTTCACTCCTTCAACAGCAAGGATCGCTGACATCTCCCCCCGCCACCGTTTCAGCTCCCCCCGTGCCAGGCCCCGGCTTTTGGCGGAACGAGCGGACGACCCCGCGGCCGTCAAGACCGGGCGGAACCGGGAACTTCAGCTAAGATCGCCCAAGTTGACGCCCAGGCATTTTGTTGGCAGCAAAGCTAAAAGCCAAATACATCAAGTATTGCCAGTTCTCCACCGCGGTCGACAGGATCTCCGCCCTTCGTCTGGCCTTGTGGAATGGACAGACCGACATCCGCGTCCGCCCCAAAGGCACATCCGCCGCTGTGCTGATTCGAGGCAATTCCAGTGATGTGGATGTGTTTGGACAGATTTTCATTCAAAACGAATACGGCTGTCTACTGGGTACAAACACAGTTGATCTCGTGATCGATGCCGGCGCAAATGTGGGGTATTCAAGTGTGTATTTTCTCTCCCGTTTTCCCAGCTGTCAATTAGTAGCCATCGAGCCCGACCCGGCTAATTTCGCCGCCCTACGCGAGAATTTGGCACCCTACGGTGCCAGGGCCACCCTCCACAATTGTGGGATTTGGTCGAGGCCAGCCCAGCTGGCGATCGAAAACAGCCTCTATCGAGACGGCCGGGAATGGACCCGGCAGGTGAGGGAATGTGAGCCTGGAGAGAGGGGAGACGTGACGGCGATCACCATTGGTGAACTCCTGCGGCAGTCGGGACGGGAGCGTCTGTCGTTGTTGAAGATGGACATCGAAGGGGCGGAAGCAGTTGTGTTTGCCGATGCGGCCTGCCAAGAGTGGTTGAAACGTACCGATGCGGTGGCCATTGAGCTGCACGACGACACGAGTTTTGGCGAAGCGTCGAATCTGTTTCACGCGGCCATTCGCGACCAACACTTCCAGATCTCCCACAGCGGCGAACTCACCATTTGCCGTCGGAGCTAGCGGTGAGGTGGCTCACCAACCATTCCCACAACCAAGGGCTGGGGACGGGGTCGCGGACCACGAGGGCGTGGTGGTTGGCCAGGGCTCGCTGGTCATGGCTCAGCGCCGCCGTGGGATCCTTCTGGCGAAGGGCGGCGCCGAGGCGCTCGAAGCTGAAGGCCCGGCCGGACGACCAGGGGCCGTTGTCCGGGTCGCGGCGAACCGGCTGTTCGCTGATCTCCAGCCCCGCCTGGAAGGCTGCCTGGGCGGCGGCCGTGTCACAGCGACCCCTGAGCGCGTCGCCCACCTTGTTCTGTCCAATCGTCGGGTCGAGCCTGGCTTGGGTGCTGTCCCCCCGAGCGAAGAAGGCATCCCCAACCACCATGGCGTGGGCCACGGCGCGGTGGCGTAGGCGCTCCAGATCCGCCGGCTCCTGATGAGCAAGAGCGGTGGCGATCGCCAGGGCCCGCCACCGCTCCACACCTGGAGTGCGAAAGGCCATTGAACCACTCCGGGTTCGATAAAGGCTGTCACCAAACCCTTAGCGTCAACGCTTTGGAAAGTGTCGAAGGTGTCGACAAGACAGACGCCCCACGAAACCCATCTCCCGCCCCATGCCTTCCCTCCAACAGCGCCTCCAGGAGTCGCTGGCCCCCCTCGCCCGGCCGCGCCACGCCCAATGGGATCCCTTGGGCCTCATGGCGGTGCGCGGCTTGCTGAAGGAGCGGCTCGGGGCGTTCGGCGAGCCGCGGGAGCACTGTTTTGAGGGGAACGGCGCCCGGGGGGTGAACCTCATCCTCCAGCTGCCGGGCCGTCAGCCCCACCTGGCCCCGCTGCTGGTGGGCGCCCACTACGACGGGCCGCCCCAATCCCCCGGCGCCGACGACAACGCCACCGGCGTGGCCGTGCTCCTGGAACTCGCCCGACGTTGGCACGCCACACCCCCCCGCCGGCCCCTGTGGCTCGTGGCCTTTGACCAAGAAGAAGAGGGCCTGCGGGGCAGCCGGGCCCTGGCCGCCCAACTCCGCGCCGACCGCCAGCCCCTCCACCTGATGGTGAGCCTGGAGATGCTGGGCTTCACCAGCCCCCACCAGCGCTACCCCCTCGACGCCATGCGCTGGCTCTACGGATCCAGCGGCACGTTCCTCGCCCTGGTGGCCAACCTCTCCGCCCTCCCCCTCCTTCCTGGCCTGGCCCTGCGCCTCGGCCGCCACGTGCCCACCAAGGTGTTGCCCATCCCTTTCCGCGGTCGCCCCCTGCCCGACACCCGCCGCGCTGATCACAGCCCCTTTTGGGACCACGGCTACAACGCCCTCATGGCCACCGACACCGCCTTCCTCCGCAATCCCCACTACCACCGCCCCACCGACACCCTCGCCACCCTGGATCTGGCCTTTCTCACCGCCGCCTGCGAGGGGCTCCACGCCGCCCTCGATCCCCTCTGATTCCCCATCCCCCGGGCCCTGGATCCGGCCCTTGAATCAACCGCCAGCGGCCCCAACCATGGAATCGCAGCCTCTGGCTTCCCTTGAGTTCCACCAGCCGCCGCACCCCCCCATACGATCGCCCTGTCGCCGAGCTCGCCCCC
>JBKCPG010000266.1:0-5051 GCA_046309395.1 Cyanobacteriota bacterium
CCGTTGCCTGGGGGGCCCACCAGAAGAAGCCGGTGGCGGGGTTCGAGGTTGTGGGCGCGGAGCAGGTCAGTTCTGTGGTGCTCTTCGATCAGCTCAGAACAGGCCTGCAACACGGTGGCTGGAAGGAGCAGATCCTCCAGCCGCCTCTGGGGGCGCAGCTCCAGGAGCAGGCGAGAGGCACCGTTGAGGCTGACAGGGGAGATTGGGGCCGTGGGCTTGCTGTGACCGTTGAGCTGGAGATGGGCGGCCAGCCGATCAGCGAGCACGTGATGCTGCTTGGAGCGTTCCTCGGTGATCAGGGCCTCCAGGGCGCGCCGAAAGAGCTCCTGGTTGCCTTCGGCTCCGGCGCGGACGATATCGATGAGCAGGTCAGCCCGGGCCATGGTGGGGCCGAGGCGGGGAGGGCGGGAGCCTGCGGAGAGACGCCGAGGCGGGTAGCTGCATCGTCAGGGTAGGTGCAACGGCCTGGAATCAGGTCGCGGTTGTTTGGTCTGGCCCTGAGTGCGTTGATGGATTCAAATCTCGGGATCTAATAAGATGGTTTGGCTCAGCAAGCTCAGGAAGGTTTGCAATCGGGCGCGGTTGGTGTCTGCGGGATCGAGCTGGTCTCGGGCGGAAAGTACAGCCGCTGGATGGAACGCTCAAGCCTGTTTCTTTCGTGTTCTGCTGGCTCAGACTGGCGGTCTTTTGCCTCAGCTGCTCGCTTTCTTTCTTGATCCGCTCGCTGTCCTTCTCACGTGCAAGATCTCTTCTTGGATCTGCTCGATCGCGATCAAATTGTTCTTCGTCCGCTGCGCTTAGTCTGGATCCCGACGCCAATTGAGCATCAATAAACACTGTCGCCGCCGAGGCGGCGATGAGGGGGATGCCCCATGGCTGGGGGATGGGGATGACATGCCGGGCGATGGTGAGGTCGTCATCGGAGGTGAAGGGGGCCGTCAGGCCCAGGGGCTGGGCCGCCCACACAGCGAGGTGCAGGACGCCCCTGGCCCCCTGCCCCTCCTTGGCGCCGCCGCCTCCTGGCGCTGGGCCCGCCGCCTTCGCGCCCGCCTCTCCAGCGGTAGGGGGGCCTGATCCCTCAGCCGCGCCACCACGCCAGGAGGGCCACCCCAACCCCGATCAGCACCAGCGGCATCAGGAGCCACGGCCAGCGGCGGGGAGGGGGCGGTGGTGGCTCGGTGGTCACCGCGAAGGGAGGCTCCTTGTGCTCGTCGCGCAGGTGTCGCTTCAGATCAGGCGGCGAGACGCCCTCGACGAACAGGGCGTGGAGGGCGGGCCAGATCCAATCGGTGTTGTAGGCGTTCGGACCATGCTTGACGCCACCGAATGAGGCGAACAATTCGTCGTCGTAGGTTTGGGTGGAGGTGACCGCCTGGTTGTGAAAGGCCACCAGCTTGGGGTCGCGCTCTCGGTTGGAGCTGGCGAAATAGAGCGCCTTGGACGGGCCCCCCACGGATGGGAATGCCCCTTCTCCTCCCCGCACGGCCCACTGCTGGGGGGGCACGATCGTGTCATCGAGTCCGTGGAGGATGGCCACGGGGATATCGATCTTGGGGCCCGTGTCTTGAATGCGCAACGGTTCGGCGGTGAAGGGGGCATTGAAGAGCTTCAGCAGCGCGATGGCGAAGCTTGGAATGCCCATCTCGGTGCTGGTGGCCGGATCGGCGGCCAGGATCCCCCGGGGCGGCAAGCGGCTTGAGGGATTCTCCGCCCTCAGCGCCGGCAGACTCAGGCTGAGCAGGCCGCCCAGGGAGTGACCAAACCCATACGTCGCCACCGGTCCGTTTGCCCAATGGGCGTACTCAGGTCGGCGAGCCAGGTCGTCCCAGGCGTTCTCGGCCAGGGCCACCGCGTTGCGCAGCCAATCGACCGGCCTGTAGGCCAGGCTCAACAGCACCGTGCCGATCAACTCGCCGAGGTTGCGGGCGTAGGTGCGGCGAAACCACCCGATCACCTTCAACACCAGCTGGATCAGCAGCCAGGGGAGCAGCACCCGGCGCAAGTCGCCCACCTGGAGGTCTGGCAGCCCCGTGGACGGGTCGGTGATCGTCAGCTCCTCGGGCAGATCCTCCCCGTTCAGTGGCTCGTCTCGCCCCCGACGCAACAATTGGCGAGTGGTGCGTCCCCATTTGGGCGAAAGGCGGGCCGCGCTCCGGGGCCCAACAGCCCCGGGAAGTGGCTCCTCCCTGTAGGTGCCGCGTTGGAAGTCGGGAAAGATCACAATCCAGCCTTGCCGCGCCAGCTCCCGTAGGTGGTCTTGGTAGAAATCCGGGAGGCAAAGCGCAAAGCCGTGCAGGTAGAGAATGACCCGCGGGGGGTGGGCGGGGTCCTTGGCCCGCTTGGGCACATAGACGCGAATGAAGGTGCCGTCGTGATGGCGGCCCCGTTGAAAAATCGTGCAGCCATCCTGTTCATCGATCACCTGATCCCAGGTGCCAGCAAAGGGGGAAGCTTGGGGAGCGTCGGTCATGGCATGGCCTCAAACAAAAGGATGGACCGGCCCGCCGCCGCCGTGAGGAGGTCGACGTTGGCCGGTGGAGCAACGCCGCGTCGTCAGATCTGTGTCTTGCCAGAAAAGGTGGGAACTGGGTAAACCACTGAGTCTGTGACCGTCATGAGAGTGGCAGAGGTGTAATAAATTTGCCTCTGTGTTGGGGTGGCGATCAGGAAATCAGGGGAATTTGGCTGTAGAAACACGGTCCCTCGCCAGCCAATGCCAGATTGGGGGGTGGCCGCCACGGCTTCTCCTGGGGCCGTCTTCGGCAGCACCGTCAAGCTGTAAATCTTGGTCTGTCCTGGTAGGATTTGCTGTTTCATGTAGCCTGAGTCGACATTGGGATTGGAGGATAGGAAATTCCCGTCCGTTTGCAGATCACCATTTTCGTCGATGAATTGGGCCAGCACCACTGCCTGTTCCCGATTTTTGAAACCGGTCGTCTCTTGAAAAACGAGGTTAAACTGTATCGAAGCAGGGTTTGCTCCCTGCCCAGAACCAGATCCTTCTTTGGGATAGGACACTTGCACGAAATAGGCTTGCAGAGCATAGGGAACGGCCTGTGGTGGCTGCGCACCCGGAGGAGTAGGCAGGGGTGGAATCAGGGGTTGGGCGAGAACTTCAAAGCTAGAGAGTGCCGTCACGGATCGAATAGCGAAAGGATTGGGTTGGCTGTCGCGACGGATCTCGTCGCGCCAGGCAAGACTGCCTTTTCCCGACGGCATTCGTTGTCAGTCGCTGTTCAGCTTCCTGTTGAATCCCGTTCCCGTCGCCGTGCGACAGCCCACTGTTTGTTGTCAGCCAGCGGACAGCCCCAGCCCCCGCGCTCCCTCAGGGCTGGATGATCACCGGCGTGCCCAGCGGCGTGCGCTCAAACAGCCAGCGGGCGGTGGCGCTGCTGGTGCGCACGCACCCGTGGCTGCGCCGCACGCCGAAGGGTTGGCCGGCCGCCTCCTGCCAGGGCGCCGGATGGATGCAAATCGCGTTCGGAGCCAGACCGTCGCCCCCCAGACAGAGCACATGGGGCACCGACGGGATGTGGTAATCGCGACCGGTCATCGGTGTGCTGGCGAAGCGGGCGGCCACCGTGAAGGATCCCGTGGGGGTGGGGCTCGCCGGAAGTCCGGTCGACACCAGGCGGCGATAGAGGAGGCGATGGGCGTCGTCGAACGCGCTCAGTCGTTGCTCAGAGAGATCCACCAGCACCTCCGCCACCGGCGCTGGGGGCGGAGGTGGCGGAGGCGGTGGCAGCCGCTGGGCCCGGGCCGCGCCAACGTCAGCCATTCCCGTGCCGCCAGCCGCGGCAAGACCGCTGATCAGCAGCCGCATCAGTCGCACCTTCGTCATGGCCGTTCCGCGCCCTGACGCCAGTCTCCCCCCTCGCCCCCGCCGCCCAGCGGCGTCCGGCTCAAGGTGCCGGGGTGAGGCGGATCTCCCGGAACGTTTGCTTCCCTTTCGGACGATCACCACAGGCTTTGCCCTCCCGCTCCAAGTTCCCGTCGTCGCTCAGCACCACCAGGCTGTCGCCATCTCCAAACAGCGCCTCCGGGTTGAGCGGTTGGCCGTCGATCGGCCCAAAGACCCGCAGCCGCTCGGCGGGTTGCCCCACTTGGCCGCTCCAGCGGTAGAGCGCGGAGGGGGCGGCCTTGCCTTTGGAGCCCTCGGCCGGTCCCGCCACGATCAGCACCTGGCCGTTCACCCGCTCCAGGCTTCGGATGCCGAGGCCCCCGAGATCCAGCGGCGCTGGATCGCCGAAAGCGGCCTTTTGGCCCGCCAGCACGGCGTTGGGGTTGGTGAGAGTCACCAGCAGGGCCTTGCCCTCCGGAAGGGGGTTGCGAAAGCCAATGAGCAAACCCCCGTTGGCGGTGGCCGCGAGGCCCTCGATGTTCAACCCACCCTTGGCTTTGGCGGGGCGCCGCGCGGCCGCCGCCAGCCCAAGGGCGGCATGGCGGGGGTCGGCGGCCAGATCGTCGATCAGGGTGGTGTAGGGCCGCCCCACCGGCTCCACCGTGAGGTCCATCCCCTTGCCCCCCACCCCTGGTCGCAGGCCGAGGGTGGTGGCGAAGAGGCGCTGGTGGTTGGGGCGGGGCGCGCCGAGGGGCCCATCGTCCTTGCCCTTGTTTTGTCCCGCGGCCTCAGCCGCTCCATGGGACCCGATCCAGTAAGCCAGGGGGCCAATCCGGGCCGCCCCCTCCAAGTCGAGTTCCGGATGGCCATCGTCCACCGGCGCCACGGCCCGCGCCGGAATCCTGCCCTCTCCCACCGCCGGCCCGGCCTGGCCCCCGCGGTACACCCGCAGGGTCACCGGAACCCGTTCCTCGTCATCGGCCACCACAAACAGCCCGCCGCCCAGGGGGAGCGCGGCGGAGGCGTTGCAGGGGCCGCTGTGGGTCACCAGGGAGAGGTCGGCCGCCGCCACCGGGGCGGGCATCAGCCCCGTGCCCACCAGGCCCCCGAGCAGCAGCGCCAGGGCCAGCCAGCGGCGGGGTCGGCCGCGGCCCGTGTCCCGTTGGAAACGTCGGCGCCCCGCCAGGGGCGGGCGGGCGGCGGCGAGCGA
>JBKCPG010000267.1:0-6071 GCA_046309395.1 Cyanobacteriota bacterium
AGGATGCTCCCCCAGTCCCCCGATCACCTCCCTGCCACCGCAGGGCTTTTCCCATGGCCAAGCCCGCCAAGAAGACCGGACCCAAAAAGGCCAAGCGCAATGTGCCCAATGGTGTCGCCCACATTCAGAGCACCTTCAACAACACCATCGTTTCCATCACGGACACGGCGGGCGAAGTGATCAGCTGGTCGTCCGCTGGGGCCAGTGGCTTCAAGGGCGCCCGCAAAGGTACCCCCTTCGCCGCCCAAACGGCGGCGGAAGCCGCCGCCCGCCGTGCCCTGGAGCAGGGGATGCGTCAGATCGAGGTGTTGGTGCGGGGCCCTGGCTCCGGCCGGGAAACCGCCATCCGGGCCCTGCAGGTGGCCGGTCTCGAGATCACCCTGATTCGGGATGTCACTCCCTTGCCCCACAACGGATGCCGCCGGCCTAAGCGCCGCCGCGTCTGATCACCCTTCGATCCCTTCGTCCCAAGATTTCCTTCCATCGCCGTGCTGCATTACCAGATCGACAGGGTTGAGCATCAGGTTTCTGACGACCGATGCCAGACGGGAGTCTTTTTGATTGGTCCCCTCGACCGGGGGCAGGCCACCACCCTCGGCAATGCTCTGCGGAGAGTGTTGATCGGTGGCCTCGAAGGCAGCGCCATCACCGCCGTGCGCCTCTCCGGGGTCAACCATGAATACGCCACCATCCCCGGCGTTCGGGAAGATGTGCTCGACATCCTGCTGAATTGCAAGTCGATCCCGGTCAACAGCCGCAGCCGTGAGGTGGAGATTGGCCGGCTGATGGTGAATGGCCCCGCCACCGTCAAGGCCTCCGACCTGCAATTTTCCTCCCAGGTGCAGGTGATCGATGGGGAGCGTCTCATCGCCACCGTGGCCGCGGGACACAACCTGGAAATGGAGGTGCATGTGGAGCGTGGGGTGGGCTACCGCCCCGTCGACCGCCACCAGGAAGACACCGGCGCCATTGATCTGCTTCAGATCGACGCGGTGTTCATGCCGATCAAGCGTGTGAATTACACCGTGGATGAAACCGCCGTGGGTGAAGGCGGATCGGCCCGGGAGCGCCTCCGCCTCGAGATCGAAACCAACGGCAGCATCACCCCTGACGACGCCATGGCCCAGGCGGCCAATCAGTTGATCGCCCTGTTCCAGCCCCTGGCCACCCTCACGGTGATGGATGAGCCGGGCCTGGAGCCCGAGCCCTCCGCCGAGGCCCAGATCCCCCTGGAAGAGCTGAATCTTTCGGTGCGGGCCTACAACTGCCTCAAGCGGGCCCAGGTGAATTCGGTCTCTGATTTGATGGGCTTCAGCTATGAAGACCTGCTGGAGATCAAAAACTTCGGCTCCAAATCCGCCGATGAGGTGATCGAGGCCCTCGAGCGCATCGGCATCTCCCTGCCCCAAAGCCGCACCTCCGCCTGAGGTCGCTCCGGCCTCCCCTTGTTGATCAGACCTCCCCCCCATGCGACACCAGTGCCGAGTCCCCCTGCTGGGACGCCCCGCCGACCAACGCAAAGCCATGCTGCGTGGTCTCACCACCCAACTCATCCGTGAGGGGCGCGTGACCACCACCAAGGCCCGCGCCAAGGCGCTCCGCGATGAAGCCGAGCGGATGATCACCTTGGCCAAAGACGGCAGCCTCTCCTCCCGCCGCCGGGCCATTAGCTACATCTATGACAAGCAGCTGGTGCATGCCCTCTTCGACAAGGCCCAAGACCGCTACGGCGATCGTCAAGGGGGTTACACCCGCATCATTCGCACCATCCGGCGCCGCGGCGACAACGCGGAGATGGCGATCATCGAGCTGGTCTGATTCCGGGTCCCGTGACCCGGCGACGGATTGCCCTCTGTCTCCAATACGACGGGGCCGCCTTCCAGGGCTGGCAGCGACAACCGCGCCATCCTTCCGTCCAGGAAGCCCTGGAGGAGGCCCTGGCCCAGCTTGATCCTGGGGGACCGGCCAAGGTGGTGGCCGCTGGCCGCACCGACAGTGGGGTGCACGCCGCGGGGCAGGTGGCCCACTTCGATGCCATCGGCCCGATTCCTCCCCAGCGCTGGCCCAAAGCCCTCAATGGTCGCCTGCCGTCCACCATCCGGGTGCGGGCGGCCAGCCCCGTCGCGGACGACTGGCACGCCTGTTTTTCAGCCCGCTACCGCCGCTATCGCTACACGATCCACAACGCCCGGCTGCCCAACCTTTTTCTCGCCCCCTGGAGCTGGCACCGCCACCAGGTGCGCCTGGACGAGGGGGCCATGGCCCGGGCCCTGGGCGCGTTGGTGGGGGAACACGACTTTTCGGCCTTCCAACGGGCGGGCAGTCGCCGCTCCCATGCCCGCACCACCCTGCAGGAGGTGGAGCTGCGTCGGGAGGGGGATTTGATTGTCGCCGAACTCCAAGCCAGTGGCTTCCTCTATGGCATGGTGCGGCTGATCATGGGCCAGCTGGTGGCGGTGGGGGAAGGCAGGTTGGAGGTGGAGGCGTTTGTGGACCGCTGGCGCCGTCGGGCCCGGGAGGAAGTGAAAGAAGCCGCCCCTCCCCAGGGACTCTGTCTGTTGCGGGTGGGCTACCCGGAGCCGGTGTTCCCGGAGGCGGCTTGGTATGATTCCCTACCGCGCTTCCTGCTGGAGCACAACGATCCTCCGCCTCCCTTTCCTTGAGGCGGAGGGCCTGTCGCTGCTGTAGGGTCGACAACGGCTTGCATCGTCTGGGCCCATGGGTGTTCCACCCGTCTGACCCACCTAACCACGATTCGGGTCCAGCCGTCCCCTTCAGACGCGGTCAGCTGTCGGCATCCATCACGCGCAATCCATCTGGCGCCATGAACAAGACCACCCAACCTTCCGTTGACTCCCTCGACCGCCAATGGTTCGTAGTGGATGCCGCCGATCAAACCCTCGGGCGCCTCGCTAGCGAGGTGGCCCAGGTGTTGCGGGGGAAAACCAAGCCCACCTTCACCCCCCACCTAGATACGGGTGATTTCGTCGTTGTGATCAACGCCGAGAAGGTGCGGGTGAGCGGCAACAAGTCCACCCAAAAGGTGTACAAGCGCCATTCCGGCCGTCCAGGTGGCATGAAATGCGAATCCTTCGCTCATCTGCAGGCCCGCCTGCCTGAGCGGATCATCGAGACAGCGGTGAAGGGAATGCTCCCCCACAACAGTCTGGGCCGCCAGCTCTTCCGCAAGTTGAAGGTGTACCGGGGCCCCGACCATCCTCACGCGGCCCAGCAGCCCCAGCCCCTGTCCCTCCTCCCCTCCACCGCCGCCTGAGATGACCAGTTCTTCCTCTCCTGTTGTGTATTGGGGCACGGGTCGCCGCAAGACGGCCGTGGCCCGTGTTCGGGTGGTGCCTGGCCAGGGCAAGGTCACGATCAACGGCCGGCCTGGCGATCATTACCTTAATTTCAACCCGGCCTACCTGGCTGCGGTGCGGGCTCCCCTGCAAACCCTCGGATTGGAGGGGCAGTACGACCTGCTCGTGAACGTGAGCGGTGGAGGCCTTACGGGGCAGGCCGACGCCATCAAGCAGGGCGCGGCCCGGGCCCTGTGCGACCTCTCCCCCGACAACCGCAAGCCCTTGAAGGTGGAAGGGCACCTCAGCCGCGATCCCCGGGCCAAGGAGCGGCGCAAATATGGTTTGAAGAAGGCCCGCAAAGCACCCCAGTTCTCCAAGCGTTAAAAGTCATGGCCAAAGCCGACATTCATCCCACCTGGTATCCCGACGCCAAGGTGATCTGCAACGGGGAAGTGGTCATGACCACTGGCTCCACCCAGCCGGAGATCCACGTGGATGTCTGGAGTGGCAACCACCCCTTCTACACGGGCACCCAGAAAATCCTCGACACCGAGGGACGGGTCGACCGCTTCATGCGCAAGTACGGCATGGGCGGAGCCGAGTCAGCCACCAAGACGACAAAAGAGTCCTGACCCCGCGAGGATCGGGCCCCGCGCCGGTGGACATGCCCTGAGCCCGCCGGCCCCGGTGAGCCGGCCCACCGTTTGCACCCATGGACCCCGCCCTGCTCCACGACCGTCTCGCGTCCACCTGTCAGGCCTTTGAGGCCCTGGAGAGGCAGCTGGCGGATCCCTCCGTCGCCTCCGATCCCGCCCAGCTGCAGTCGCTGGCGCGGGAGCGGGCAAGGTTGGAGCCGATCGTGCGCGACACCCACCAGCTGCGGCAGTGGGAGAGGGAGCAACGGGAGGTGCAAGAGCTGCTGCGTCAGCCCCGGAGCACGCCAGAGGAGGAAGACATGGCGGCCCTGGCCGCCGACGAATCACGGCTGTTGGAGGAGCGGTTGGCGGCGTTGCGCCAGCGCCTCACCCTGGCTTTGCTGCCAAGCGACCTGCGGGATGAGCGGAGTGTGATGCTCGAGATTCGGGCTGGCGCGGGTGGGGACGAGGCGGCGCTTTGGGCGGGGGATCTGGCCCGGATGTACGAGCGCTACGCCCAGACCCATGGCTGGCAGGTGCAAACCCTGAGCGCCTCGGAGGCCGAGCTGGGGGGCTTCAAGGAGTTGATCCTTTCCATCAAGGGCGACGCGGTGTTCAGCCGGTTGAAATTTGAGGCGGGGGTGCATCGGGTGCAGCGGGTGCCGGCCACCGAATCCCAGGGGCGAGTGCACACGTCCACGGCCACGGTGGCGGTGATGCCGGAGGCTGATCCGGTGGAGGTGACGATCGATCCGAAGGATTTGGAGATCAGCACGGCCCGCTCCGGGGGGGCTGGCGGACAAAACGTCAACAAAGTGGAAACGGCGGTGGATTTGTTCCACAAGCCCTCAGGGATCCGGGTGTTTTGCACCCAGGAGCGCTCCCAGCTGCAAAACCGGGAGCGGGCGCTGGAGATCCTGCGGGCCAAGTTGCTGGAGCGGGAGCTGGCGGAGGCGGCGGATCAGGAGCGCACGGCCCGCCGGGCCCAGGTGGGCAGTGGTGATCGCAGCGAGAAGATCCGCACCTACAACGCCAAGGACAACCGGGTGACGGACCACCGGCTGGGGCGGAATTTCACGCTCGACACGGTGCTGGAGGGGTCGTTGGAGGATGTGATCGAGAGCTGCATCGCCGCCGAGCAGAGCGCCAAGCTGGAAGACCTCACCCTGCAGGCTGCGGGGGTGGGCGGCTAGGCCCCGATCAGGTATTTCTCCCATTCCCGGTTGCGGCCATCGCCCATGCGGCGGCGCGCCTCGAAGGTGAGGCTGCTCAAGGGGCGATGGGGATCCCGCTGAAGGTGCATGCCCGCCTCGCGGGGGGTGCGGTTGCCCTTGCGCACGTTGCAGTCGAGGCAGGCGGTGGTCACGTTTTCCCAGCTGTCGGCGCCCCCCCGGCTGCGGGGCACCACATGGTCGATGGAGAGGGGATCACTCCCGGTGCCGCAGTACTGGCAGCGGTGGTTGTCGCGCTGAAAGACGTTGCGGCGGGTGAGAGGCATCTGCCGGTAGGGCACCCGCACAAACTGCCGCATGCGAATGACGGTGGGTTGGTGGAGGTTGGGTCGCAGGAGGCGCTGGCGATCGTGTTCCAGGCCCTCGGCCTTGCCCATGAGCACCATCACCATCGCCCGTTTCCAGGTGGTGATGTTGAGGGGTTCGTAGGAGGCGTTGAGAACCAGAACTTGGCCCATGGCCACCGCTCGGCTAAGCCATGCTAGAGGGAATTCTGGCGAGAATTCGGTGTCCCAGGTCACCGGCACCTATCCGGATCCGGCGGCCCTGGCGGCCCTGCTGGGCGGCGAGGCGGATGGGCCGGCCCCCGCTGGCCCGATCGGTGGCGTGGCGATTGATTCCCGGCGGGTGCGACCTGGAGATGTGTTTTTCGCCCTGCCGGGGCGCCACGCCGATGGCCACGCCTTTCAGGGGGCGGCCCTGGCGGCGGGTGCGGCCCTGGTGGTGCGGCGCCGGGGCTCGGCCTCGCCGGAGGGGCCGTCGCTGGTGGTGGAGGATCCGCTCGCGGCGTTGCAGGAGCTGGCGGGCTGGTATCGGCGGCGCCACATCGGGAAGGTGGTGGCGATCACCGGCAGCAACGGCAAAACAATCGTGAAAGATGCCCTGACGGCGGTGCTGGCGAGCCG
>JBKCPG010000268.1:0-3120 GCA_046309395.1 Cyanobacteriota bacterium
CCCGCCCATACAGCGTTATGTGCCTTCTCGATCCTGGGTGTTTGCCTCTAAATAAAGGGTTTAGAAATGATTACTCGCGCTGACAAAACGCAAGAAAACAAAAGTCAATCGGTTGCTAAAGCCGTTTCTCAAAAACAGAGTAGTGGTGAGTCTATTTTTCGTTTTGTAGATAACAGACCTGAGGCAATTGCGCAAAGAAAGCTGGAAGAGATGGCAAATAATAGTCCACAAGTGAGGCAGCTGAAAGCTTTTCAGGACATGGCTGATAACAGTTATCAAGCGAAACAAATGGCTCAATTGCAGGCAATGGCGGACAATAATTGTCCTCAACAAAAGCCTACTCAAAAGAAAGAAAATAACACGGGTTTACCTGATAATTTAAAAACAGGAATCGAAAACTTATCTGGGATGTTCTTAGATGATGTTAAGGTACATCGCCACTCTGATAAACCCGCTCAGTTGCAAGCGCATGCCTATGCTCAGGGAACCGACATTTATTTAGGGCCAGGACAGGAAAAACATTTACCTCATGAAGCGTGGCATGTAGTCCAACAGAAACAAGGACGAGTAAAACCAACCATGCAAATAAAAGGAAAGGTAAATGTGAATGATGATGTTGGGTTGGAGAAAGAAGCGGATGAGATGGGGGTGAAAGCGTCGCAATTACAATCGACTAAATATCTATCAGCTGGGTTAAACCAACAAGCCTGCCCGATTATGCAGCGTCAGCCAGACCACGAAGCCGAGGGGACAAAAGTCGGTAATGTTGAATTGATACGGTTGGCATCGGTCATTGAAAGTCATAAGGATAAGCTCCTCAAGACCTCAAAATCAGGCGAGAAAGAAACACGGCTTTCCTCTGAAATGGTCGACTTGGTGGCCCAAAGGCTACTCGACATCGCAAAAACCAACGATCCAGCCCAGGTTTCAGAGGTTTTGAAGAAAATCGGAGCAGAAAAGCAAAAACTCTCCGCAACCGAAGACAAATCAGTTCAGGCAAAGGTGTTCAAGCGGTTCGAACATTCACGGAGCGAATTTAACGGAGAGGTTATTCAGGGGATTTGGATTGAAGATCTGCTCGAAGGAATACAAGATAATCCTATGAGTGTAATGGTGGCGGGAGCCGCAGTTGTAATTACCGGCCTGTATTTGTGGTTTACCCGCGGCGGCCCAGCTCCTGCGGTTGTTCCGCCAGTTCCTGCGGTTGTTCCACCAGCTCCTGTGGTTGCTCCGCCAGTCCCCGTGCACTCGATTGATGGCAGCCAGGTAAACAGTGTGCAAGCAAGAATTGCGGAACTGGTAGCCGGCTATGCGGCAGATCGCGTCACATTGAACGCTATGCTTGCCCGCGGAAATATTGTTTACCGAAATCAACAAACAGCCGCCTTGGTCGCGCTGAACGATACTCTCATTGCGCGAACCGCCGCTGCTGCCGCCCTGACCGGGCGTGGCGCAGCACTTGCACCAGGCGTGACCCCAGTAAGGGGATATAAGGTATTGCTTAGTGATGTTCGTGATGAATTCGCAGCACGGGAAAGGTTTAGACGAGCTCTGAATCGCCAAAATGCATTACCACGGAAGCCCACAGTTAACATCGGAGTTGGTGCGTTTGCCGGTGCCGCTGCAGACGCACTGTCAGCTGCAATCGTCCGCTTGGCAGGGGGTGGCGGTGGAGCTATTGCAGATAGTGTCTTTGTTTTGCCTGGCTTTAGGGCTCATCCTGAGGATCATCGTTGGGAAGTAAGGATTCCTCCCATTACTGGTTGGATTGGCGCTGACCCTTTAGCTGCCCCTCTCAATGTCATCGGTAATGGCTCTATTCCGACCACAGCACATGGAGCCAGAAATTTGCCAGCAGCACGAACTGCATTGATTGCAGCTATGAATGCCGCAGGATATGTTTAAACGAAAAGACAAAATGATGAGTACGTTGCAAAAACCAAATCGAATTATGTCGCATGAGATTAACCATGCCAAAACACAAAAACGGTCAAAAAAGAAAGCCCATAGCAAAACCTAAAGCCCATTAAAACGGGCTTTGGCCCAACTGTTACGAAACGATATGCAATGCATATAGCAATCACATTCACTCGGACAGCAAAAAGCGCCGCTCGTTCCTCGCTCTGCTTTTTGCTGCCGGTGATGTGAAACGTTGAGTAATCCTCTCTTGATATTCTACCTCCCCTCACTTTACCCATCAATTCCTTTCAATCCCTCTTCTGCCCTGGAAGCAGATGTCAATACGAATGAAGCACCGTCTGCCTCGCTGCCTCACCTGAATTCAACCCCACAGTCCATTCGCTGATCGAATCATGGACGCTCAGCCTCTCCCGCCGCAGCTTCATACCCTTCAATCCTCAGTTCCACTCAGGCTGGTGCAGCACCAATTCATCCACTCCATGCGACTGCGTGACCACCAGACTTGTGCCCATGCGTCACCGGAAAGCCATCGGCGATGCACAGCACCAGTTCGTTCTCCAGCAGCACCGGGCCGCTGCCTCCAGCTAGAAGAACACACAGCCCGCCTCGCGCAGGGCGTAACTGGCCTGCAGGCAACGGAAGTCGGTGCGGCCTCTTGCGTCGGCAAACAGCCGTCGCGCCTGCCGGCATTGCAGCGGAAGCCGAGGGCCTGCAGGTTGCTGAAGTCGCCTGTACCGCCGTGGTTCCTGGGCACGATAGGCTCCACCTCCAGGGCCCGTTGGTGCTCATGGGCCCCGCGGCACTCGCAGCGGCCTCTGGCGCATCGGTGTACCCGGACCTTGATCGAGCCGCTGATCGGCATGCAGTGGCGGGTGCGGTGGGCGAATATCTCCTCGCTGCGCTGCTCTCGGAACGCATCGAGGCGCTGGCGGCAGAGCGCCAGCAGCTGGTCGCGCTCCGGATCGCTCAGCTCGTCGCCGCCCACCAGGGCGTAGGTGCCCTTCTCGCAGCGGGTGATGCCGTTGAAGGTGAACCCTGCCCACCAGGATCCGGCGGGCCACGCCCTGCGCGGGGGCTGGGCTGCGGCCTGCGGCGTCCCAGGAGCTCCATGAGCATCAGGGGCTGGTCAAGGTGGCTCATGCGCATGCGCCTCGCGATGGTGTCGCGCAGGCGCTGGTAGGTGGCGGAGGGGGTTGGGGG
>JBKCPG010000269.1:0-9214 GCA_046309395.1 Cyanobacteriota bacterium
CTGCGACACCGCCCGCGGCGAGATCCGCAGTGGCGAAGGCGTCTACGGCCTGCAGCGCGCCCTCACTGTGGCTGGGGCCCGCTCCACATTGCTGAGCCTCTGGCGGGTGGGTGATCAGCGCACCGCCGTGTTTATGGCAGAGTTCTACAAACGACTGAAGGCAGGCCAACCCCGCGCCGATGCCCTGCGCGACACCCAGGCGTTCTTCCGAAAGCATCCAGATTCCACCTACCGCGATGTTTACGCCTGGGGTGGCTTCCAGCTCACGGGGGATTGGCGGCCGGTAGAGGGGTTGTGAGGGGTTGCTCAAATCAGGAGAAATCAAATGATTGCTTTTTGTTGCTATGCCTTGCCAAGTAATAAAAGTAATGTTACGAGTGAAAGGACATCAAGAATCATCTTGTTTGAACTGTTACTATCTGCCATAAAGATCCGATGTGCAAACTCATTGCACATCTTGCGTTCTCCAGTAGACTCTTGCTATCACATGATTCAATTCTTGCCGCAAATCTCTGATACACCGCAAACTAGGAAGCTTATAGGGTTTCTTGTTGGATTATACAGTTCCGTACACCCCACCGTTGCTGTCGCTGGAAACTATGGTCACGGGGTAATGGGCAGGCAGATATTGATTCCATCCATATCTCGAAAATCAGTACAAATAGAACCAATATACTCTGTTAAAGAAACTAACCAAATAAACTTTTTACCCTCGACGAGCAAGCTTCAACGAAGCCGTAACGATGAACTAGCCTTGGAACAATCTCTACCATCACCATCACAAGTGACTTCTGTGGCTCTTTTGGAGGAGGCTGCAAGAGTCCTGTCTGCTGGAAAGCCAAGAGATGCCTTGGAGCTGATCCAAAAAGCACTTATCCTAGACCCAATGAACTCAAACGCATATTTTACCATGGGAACTGCTTACTTCTTGATAAATCTTCCTACTCAAGCGTTAAATGCCTATGAGCGTGCAACAAGTCTGCGGCCTAACTTCTGGGAGTCACTTAATAATCAGGGGTTGATATACTTTGAACTTGGTCTAACACATAAGGCCGTTGATTGTTGGCGCAGAGTTTTGATGATTAACCCTTCAGCTAGCGAAGCGTCTCTCGCGCTTGCTGCGGCACTCCACAGTCTTGGATACAGTCACAATGCAGAAACTATCTATTTAGCCAATACTTCACTGGCTACTTCTCCTATATACATTAACCAAGATTACCAAAAACAACAGCTCTGGGGCATGCGATTACGGAAGGCTGCTCAGAGGCTCTTCTCTGCTCCAGAAATGAAACTCGCAGTAGCTAAAGCCAGAATGACATCTCCACAACCAATCTTTTCATCTGATATCGAAAGATCTTTGCAAGAAATTTCTGATTTGATTACCAAAGGATCGTTTATAAAGGCAGCTCAGCTGTTGGCACAGATACGTATAAGGATCGTGAATTATCCAGCGCCAAACAATGAAGCACTACTCTCTACCCTAGATCAACTAGAGAAGATGTTAAGACATGGAAGCGAGATGATTGGATATATCGAAGCAAACAAATTCACTGACGCCAAGACAAGGTTGCATTCTATCCAGAAAATATATCATGATAGTTCACGAAACTCGGCAACTAATGGGCAGCCTTCATTATTCGATACCAGAGTTCAAGTACTAAACAGCATTCTTGATATCTTTAACCAGGCACGCCGAACCCCTGGAAGAGATCGACTCTCATTTGGTGGCGCGCGTGAGGCTATAAAAAAAACAACAGTCCTTCTTGAACACGACTTAGGCCGTAACGATCCCTTAACCTTGAATGCCCATGGAGCGACTGCAAAACTAGCTGTATTAATGGGTTTTTATGGAGAAGCCGAGGATTTACTTGAAAGCAGTCTAAACAAGCTTGATATTCACAAAGTGGATAATAATAACAAGCCGATCCTAATTTCACTCTTGTCAAGGCTTGCTGAACTAAGGATCGTTCAAGGACGTTCTGCCGAAGCCGAGGTTTTACTGGGCCGAGCACTTACATTTTGTGAAACCTATTATGGCAAAGACAGTCTTGAGTCCATAGATATTTATCTAAATCTTGCTGATGTCTATATTGTGAGTCGAAATCTTGCAAGCATTCCCCCACTGCTCAAGAAAGTCGCTGCAATTCTAGAGAGATCTCAGCTTTCTGGCGGAGAAGAGAGTGCACAGGGTCTTCTTGTAATTTCAGACATGTATCTTTTGCAAGGGAGACTTCGTGATGCTGAAGCCAGCCTTAGGGAAGTATTGCGGATCACAAAAACAACTGTAAGTGATCAGCATCCTTCATACCACCAGGTATTGGCCAGATTGGGATATGTAAATCTAATGCTTGGCCATGCTGAAGAAGCGGAGTTTCTTTTTGGTGAATCGTACCGACTATTTAGCCAGACTCATGGTCCTGAGGCTTCGACTAGTTTTGCCGCATTGCAAGGATTGGTAATGTCATCTATTCAGCTAAAGAAGTTTGCTGCAGCGCGATCATATTTCGCCATTCTGAATAGCAGTCAGGCCAAGTATCTGCGTCGTGAGCTGGTAATTCAGCCTCGTGAACTCCGGTCTGTATTGCTGGCTAAGCAACTCGATATTGCATCACTTGCTTTTACTTTGTTTGATCAAGATGAGATGGCTACCAACTTGGCCCTTGAAACCCGCTTCAATCGTCAGGGTCTGCTTGCTGAGATCGAGCGGCAGCAAGCGTTACTCAAGACTAGTAGTTCAGAAACGCTTCGCCTGGCAGAACAAATTGCGCAGATTGACCGGCTCCTTGCCTCTGTAAGCCTCCAACTGTCACGACGTGAGCCCCTGCGTATACAGCGTCAGCAGCTGGAGGCCCAGCTTTACCGCCTTTTGCCTGAACTAAAAATTGATCCCGTCAGCAATGCCCAGGTGGCGTCGGCTCTGAAAGCTGCGGCCCCTCAGGGTTTGCTGGTGGAGTTTCAGAAGTACCGCCCCTATGTAAAGGATGCTAAGGCCATACCAAATTGGGGCATAGCGCGGTATGTCGCCCTGCTGCTCAAGCCAAACGGCACCATCACCGCCATTCCCCTCGGTGAAGCGAAGGCGATCGATGAAGCCGTAAACACCGCCCTAGCGGCAACGGTAAAAAATGAACAGCGCCAAACACAGGCTCTGACGGTGCTCAGCCAGCGCATTCTTGGGCCATTGCAGCCCCACCTCAATGGAGTGAAGGTGTTGTTTCTCTCCCCCGATGGTGAACTCAACCGCGTGCCGTTCGCAGCCCTTCCCTCTCCGATGGAACCTGGCCGTTATCTCAGTGAAGCCTTCCAGCTCCGGATCCTCACCACCGGCCGGGATCTGGTGCGGCTGCAGCAGCCGAACCAGGCCGCAGGGAGCCAGCCAGCTGGCTCCAATGTGCTGATGGCGGATCCTGATTACGGCCCCATCACCGGGACGAGCTCAACACCAACGCTCCCCGCATGGCTTCCCCTTCCCTACACCAGGGCAGAGGCTGAGCAGATCAAGGGCCTTCTGAACGTCCCCGAGCCTTTCCTTGGTAGAGAGGCCACCGCCGCACGGGTCCTGCGCACGCGAGGCCCCCGAATCTTGCACATCGCCACTCATGGTTACTTCCAACCCGAGGCGGTCACAACCTCTGTGCCCCGCCTCAGGGCCAGCAGTGCCGCCGACGGCAGCGGATTCGCAACAGCCCTAATCAATCAGCCCAATTCCCAACTGCAGCTGGAGAGCCAAGAACCTCTGCAACGCATCTTCCTGGCCCTGGCTGGCGCCAACATCCCAAACACCAACGCCGCCGATGATGGCCGGCTCACCGCCGCGGAAGCCACCGGCATGGATCTGGCTGGAACCGAACTGGTGACCCTCTCCGCCTGCGACACCGCCCGCGGCGAGATCCGCAGTGGCGAAGGCGTCTACGGCCTGCAGCGCGCCCTCACTGTGGCTGGGGCCCGCTCCACATTGCTCAGCCTCTGGCGGGTGGGTGATCAGCGTACCGCTGTGTTTATGGAGGAGTTCTACAAACGCCTCAAGGCCGGCCAACCCCGCGCCGATGCCCTGCGCGACACCCAGGCCTTCTTCCGAAAGCATCCAGATTCCACCTACCGCGATGTTTACGCCTGGGGTGGCTTCCAGCTCACGGGCGATTGGCGGCCGGTAGAGGGGTTGTGAGGGGCAAGAGAAACGTGGACTGGGCACCTGGCTTCCAATTGCCATCGGTATGAATATTGCCCAGATCTCCAGCACGGACTGGCCAAGGATTTCTAGCATCGATCTACTATTGGACTTGCAAGACCGTCATAAAGAAGCCGATGGTTTGATCAATGCCACCGTGGTCAGCCCCCATGGAAGCGAAATGTTTCTGGTTTACCAGCCTGCTGAACTTGCCCGCCTGTATAACGAATGGCTGAGAAACTACACTGTACTCCACGACACCAACCTCCAAAGGAGTCGTTCAACTGGCGTCACCACTGATGCTGAAGGCGAAAAAGCTCGCCTTTTGCTGGACAGGCTCCAGGAATGGTTGAACCAACCGGAATGGAAGCCCCTCCATACCCTCTTGCAAGCGCTGCCCGAATTGCCTTTGCGGCTGCGGATTACACCAGCTGAATCTCAACTGGCGCGATGGCCATGGGAGGGTCTTCCCCTCCATCGTCCGATCTGGAGGCTGGCCTCAAGCCGCCCTACGATCACGCCGTCCCAGAAGCGGCCCGTGCGCAAGCCTCGTCTGCTGGTTCTCCTCGGGCAGACTGCAGGAAGGGAAGACACAGGGCAGAAGCCTCTTGATTTCAAGCAGGAACTGTGCGGTTTGCAGCGGCTGAACCGTCAAGGAGGGCTGGCGATCAAAATTCTTGCGGCCAACGTCAACTCCAGAGCGGAGTTGCTTGGTCAGTTGAGTGATCCTTTGGGCTGGGATGGTCTGCTTTTCATGGGGCATTCCAAGGCAGATACCCGCTCGGGTGGGTTGTGCTTGGCGGATGGATCTTGGCTGTCTGGAGCTGACCTGGCCGAGTCGCTCCGCCAAAGCGCGGGCGGCTGCCCGGCATTTGTGATGCTCAACAGTTGCTCCGGCCTGGAACTGGCGGAGGCCTGCATCACGGCTGGCGTGGAGTGGGCGATCGCCTTTCGCGAGCGCGTGCCCGACAAGGCGGCCTCCTTTGCCCTGCGTAGCCTGCTGGGGGAGCTGCAGGCCCATGGTGATCTGGCCATGGCGGTGACACAGACCAGACAGGCTTTCAAGGCTGCTCCAAAGAGCAACTTCGATCAGCACCAGTTAGCCGGTTGCCACCTGCTTCTCAGCGCCGTTTGCGCCGACACCGCCGCACCCCTCTGTCTGCCACTCACCCGCAAGCGGCAGTTTTTTAGTCGGTTAAGCCGTGCCACTGGCTCGCAAGCCCTTATCGCTGCAGCAACCGTTTTTCTCGGTTTGGGGATGGATCTCATTCCAGCCAATCCCCTCAGCACCTGGCTGCTGGATGGGCGTCTGGAGGCACAACGCCTTTGGCGGCAGGGCACAGGCAACCTCGGCCCCAAAGGCAGGGCGCTCCCCCTGTTGCTGCTGAGAAACAACCAGTTGAAGGCTGATTTTGGGGTGCAGCCGTTGAACGATCGTCTCTCCAGCCAAGCGTTGACCGAGGTGCTGCGGCGTGCCCCCAACCCAGCCGTGCCGGTTGTAGCGCTGGATGTCATCCTTGATGACCCCAAACCCGATCCCATCGCCCTCGCCCAAACCATCTCGCGGCAGCAGCCACGCAAGGTGTTCGCTGGCTTTCCTCCCGGGTCCAGTGCTGTTGATGGTGCAGGGACGGCCCTGCCCATCAAGTTGCTCCAAAACAGCGGCCTGACTGCCTACGCGATCGATGTGGGCACCAGCGGTGAGCGCGGCAGCGACAACCTGCAGCCCGTGCCCCTGCAGCTCACCCAATCGCAGGTGGGATCCCATACCTTTGCCGCCGCTGTGGCCCGCTCCCTGGCTCCGCGCCTTGCCAGTCCTGCTCTGCCGCCGCACGCGGTCATCGATTGGTCGATCCAGTGGCGGGCTTTGCTCACCTTTCAACGAGCGGATGGGTTGAGCAGCTTGCGGGCCCCCGTGCTGCTGGTGGGATCGGATGGAAGCCAAACACGAGAACCACGCGATCGCGACCTGTTTCAAACCCCTCGCGCCCTTGCTGGCGCGCTTGCTGGGGCTCGTGAACGTGAATCCGGTGAGTGGGGGACTCTTCAGGTCAAATTGCCCGGAGTCGTGCTTCAGGCGGTCTTGGCCCAGAGCATGGCACTCGGCCACTGGCTCACTCCTTGGGCCACGGGGCCCACCTCTGCTCTGGCGGCAGGCCTGGGGGTGCTGGGGGCCGCCGCTATCCCTTCCCGTCGCCGGCGCGCACTGGGTTGGGTGGTGGTGGGTGCCATCGCCGTGCCCTTGTCCCTGCAGGCTGCCGTCACAACGAAGACACTGGTGCCGTTGACTTTGCCCCTGTTGGCCTGCGGTGCTACCGCACTCGCTGGTATCGGGCGCTTACCGGTCAGGGGAAAGCGTCGGGGGACAACAGAAGGGGCTTGGGCAACTTCAGGGGCGGCTGATCGCCGAGGCTGATCGCCAGCTCCACCGGCTGCGCCGTTGGCGGGAGGGGCAGATCCAAGGAGGTGGTGGTCTGGCTGGTCACGCTGAATGTTTGATCGGCCGTGCTGGCCACCAGACGCAAGCCATCGGGAAGCAGGGAACCCGGAAGATCGCTCAGGAGGCGAAACCGCAAATAGCAGCTGGACGCCCTGCCCATCGCCATCACCTCCAAACGCAAGGTCTCCTCGTAGCGCCCCACCGTCCGACCCAGGCGCAAACCCTGTCTCTCCATCGCCACAGGCAGCACAACCATCGCCACAAGAGGCGCAGCCACCCCCTCCTTCGCTACAGGTGGCGCACTCTCACCCGAGCGGAATGCCCCCGCGGTGACGGGTTGCAGCTCAGCTCCCACGGCGGAAAGTGTGTCGTCGATGCGGCCTCGCAGCCAATCGAGCACGGCCACCACGCCTGAGCTGAGGGAGGCCTTGAGCCGATCCGCCAGTGGTGGCGGCAGCGCACGGCGAGGAATTGCATTCAACTCCATAAGCTCTACCGCCGTGAGCAAACGATCCAAGCCGCCCTGAAAGCGGTCCAGCGGCAGGGTGATCGTCCCCCCTTCCGTTGCGCCATTAGCGGCTGCCCCTGCTACGAATTCGGAGGCGGTCAACACCCCTGGAAATGAGACCACCAGATCATCGAGATCCACTGCTGCCGCCAAGAGCAGCTGGGGGGCTGTGGCCTCTTTCAGCCAGGGGCCTGGATCCACCGATACCTCGGAATGGAACAGACCCGTGCAGACTAGTTGGATTGCAAAGTCGTTCAACATCAGCAGACGGTCAGGGTCTTTCGCCACCTCTGAAGGCCCGAAAGGCAGGGCCTGGAGTTGGCGCTCTGCCAGCGCTTGCCGGAGGGCGGCGATGGCCAACTCCCGCGCTGCCCCTGGCGGGTGATCCTCGGGCAACAGCACCGCGCCTTCAGGAATCGGCAGGAGTGGATCGTTGATGGGTTCGGACATCGAATCAGTGCTGGGTGTTGAAGGTGAAGAGCTCATGGGTGGGAGAAGCGATTCTTGATCCAAAGCTCAACCATGCTCGGCTTGTGTTGGTCATGGCGTACATCTGCTGATCCAAGGGGTTCCACCAGCCGGCTCAGCAGGGCCTGCTCCGCCTTCTCCGTGGCTCCAAGATCATTACCTATTGCATCGGTACAGTGGCCATTTCGCTTGAGTTCCTTGAGGGCCTGTTTGGCCACCGTGCGCAGACGGAGATTTAATGGCCCTGTGACTTTCTTGCTCGCCGTGCCTGCACTGCAATGGCACTGGCTAGCAATCTGCCGATTGTTCATGCCTTGGGCATAGGCCAGCCAGATGCACCGCCGCTGTTCGTCCATGGCCTCAATGTTCGGCAGCAGCGATGGCATGTGCTCGTCTAGGGCACGCTTCAAGGCTGAGTCGATCAACTCCAGTTGCTCTTGATCCTCCTCAAGACTGTCGGCAAGAATGTTATTCAGTGCAGCCGGCTCGGCTTCTTGAGGAGATGCTTCAGCTAACGAGGGATTATGCTGGGGATCGCGAGTTTGCTGCCAAGAAGCCTGACGGTCTCGCAAGGCCTGCGCCATGGCCAACAGTTGCTCTTCCGTTTGCTGAGGTTCTTGGTCAGGGGCCACGGCCTTGAAAAAGCCATTGGATGGCCGCCAGCCGCGCCGCTTTCTCTCATCATTGCTTTTGTAGATCTCTTGATAATTTGCAAGCAAGGCAAGCACGCGCTGTTCTTTTAGGGGGAGTGATCCGTAATGCAACCATGCTTCTACCATATTGTTGGGCCCGGCATCATGAGCCAGGATGGACCAATCGCTTTTCAGGAGAAGGCCAACGGATCGGAAATAGATGGCCAAACACTTATTCGATTCGGATCTCTTTTGTGTCCATGTGTTTAGACCAGCGCCCTTCTGAGGATCGAAGCTGCGCACAACCCCCATCAAAAACGACTCATATCTCACATCTCTCGGTGAGGGCTCCACTTCTTCTGCCTTCCAAAAAACTTCAGAGCGGCCATCGTCATTCAGCAGACAAGGAACCATCTCCATAGGCTCCAAGTGATAATCACTAGTCACGTATTTTGCAAAGATGGCCTTGAGCCAACTCAGGGCCGAGTGGCTGCATCGGCATCGCAAGCAGAGGAAAGCGCCTGGATCATTCTGAGTCGCGCAAGTGGCATGGAGACGCCGATCAAACTCAGCTGAGGCTTCTACATCGGCCACTTGATGCGCTTCTGCTGCATCCCTGGCCTCCATCGGGGAGATCGAGGCAATCAAGGCCTCAGAAAAAAGGTGAACACCACCTGTTTGCCTCTCGGTGGAAACATCTTCTCCTGTAGGGCCTATGGGAATCGTTGAGCGCAGAGTTCTGAGTGTGACGTAGTCGCCGGCCATTCCCGTCTCAAGGGCGCATGAAAGCTTATCCCAGGCCCAAGCACCCACCCAAACTGTTTCCTGTGTTGGTGATCGACTGCCACCCCTCTCTTGGGCTTCTAAACCCTCACAAGCCACTTCCCCACTGGCAATGGCCCCTAACCCCTTGGCCAGCCCCAGCCATGAGCGACCCCAAGAGCCGGCTTTACACCCGGGTGGAGGTGTTCACCCGAGCGACGACCGATGCCTTGAAC
>JBKCPG010000270.1:0-5088 GCA_046309395.1 Cyanobacteriota bacterium
CGCCACGCCGCACAGCGGCGACAAGGAGGCATTCGACAACCTGCTCGGGCTGCTCGATCCGAAGTTCGAGGGCCTCAGCGAGATGCCCGAGGGCCAGCGTCGCAAGGACCTGCGCGATGAGCTGGGCAACTACTTCGTGCAGCGCCGCCGGCTCGATCTCAAGGAGGAGTGGGGCACCGAGGGAGCCGACTTCCCGGATCGCGAGACTCGCGAGACCACCTACACCCTCAGCGGCGACTGGGGGCGTCTGTTCGATGACGTGCTGGCCTATGCCCGTGAACTCGTAGAGCGGAGTGTTGGTGAGAGCAAGTTGCGCCAGCGGATGAGCTGGTGGGCCGCTCTGGCACTGCTGCGCTGCGTCAGCAGCAGCCCCGCCGCCGCCTCCGCATCCCTGCGCACCAAGCTGTTCAATCTCCAGAGCGGTGCTGATCCGGCCTCAGCCCCCAGCGAAGACGAGCTGGCCGATGACCTGGAAGCCATGGCCACCCTGGCCGTGCTCGACGGTGCGGAAGAGGAGTTCAGCGCAGAAGAAGCCGCCCCAGGGGCTGATCTGGCGGATTCGGCTGATGCCGGGCTGTTGAGGGATCTGATCGAGCGCTCGGATCGCCTGCGCGGTAAGGCCCATGATCCCAAGCTCAAGCAGCTGCTCAAGGAGCTCAAGGGGCTGCTGGCGGAGGGCTTCCGGCCAGTGATCTTCTGCCGCTTCCGGCCCACCGCCCACTACCTGGCGGAGCAACTGGAAGAGGAACTGCCCAAGCGGGCGCATGTGGTGATGGCCGTCACCGGTGATCTGCCACCGGAGGAGCGGGTGGAGCGCATCCGCGAGCTGCAGAACGAACTGGCGAACGGCAAGGTACCGGTGCTGGTGGCCACCGACTGCCTCTCGGAGGGCATCGACCTGCAGCACACCTTTGATGCGGTGGTGCACTACGGCCTGTGCTGGAACCCCACCCGGCACGAACAGCGCGAGGGGCGGGTGGATCGCTTTGGCCAGGCCCGCAGTGCTGTGCGGGCGCTGATGCTGCACGGCGGCGACTCCAACCCGGTGGATGAGCGGGTGCGCACGGTGATCCTGGAAAAGGAGAAGACCATCCGCAAGGAGCTCGGGGTGAGCGTGCCGATCCCTGGCAACGCCAACACCATCACCCAGGCGGTGCTCGGCGGGATCTTTGGCAAGGCCGCCAAGGCGATTCAGGGGTTCCTCAACCTCGGCCTGCCTGGCTTCGGGGGTTCCGGATCGGACCTGGATTCCGTGATCGACGCCGAATGGCAGAGCGCTAAGGAGAACGCCAAGGCCTCGCGCACGATCTTTGCCCAGCGCAGCCTGAAACCAGAAGAAGCGCTGCGCGAATGGGACCGCACCCGCGAATCCCTCGGCAGCGCTGAAGCGGTGGAACGCCTGGTGATCAACGCCTGCCACCGGCTGAATCTGCCCATCGGTCCCCTGCGGGGTTCGCCATGGGGAGTGGCGGGAGAAGGCGGTACGGCTGCGGAGGACAGGAAGACAGGAGAACCCGCGACGCAGGTCTGGGAGCTCGACCTCACCCGCCTGGAGGACAACCGCCAGGCCCTGCGCGAGCGGCTCCGCAGCCACGTCCTTGAGGGCAAGCTCCGGCTCAGTTTCCGCTCACCGGCCCGTGAGGGCAGCCAACTGCTCAGCCGCTCCCACCCGCTGGTGGTGGAGCTGGCCGAATTCCTGGCCGAGCGGGCCCTCAGCGGTCTGGAGCCGGAACTGGCAGCCCGGGCCTCGGAGATCCGCACCAAGGCTGTGGCCAAGCGCACGCAGGTGCTGGTTCTGCGGCTGCGCCATCAGCTGCGACAGGAGCGCTGGACGGGCAAGGGCTATGAGCCCCTGCCGGATCTCTTGGTGGAGGAGTGCCTCACCGCCCGGGTGAGCGGCGATGGGGTGGAGGTGCTGGAGGGGGCGGAAGCCCTGGAGCTGCTGGCGGCACCCGCCAGCGGGAACATGGAACCGGGGCAACGCCAGCAATGGCTCCAGGAGGCGGTGGAGGAGCTGGAAGCCCTGC
This sequence comes from Cyanobacteriota bacterium, assembly GCA_046309395.1. Taxonomy (GTDB): domain Bacteria; phylum Cyanobacteriota; class Cyanobacteriia; order PCC-6307; family Cyanobiaceae; genus Cyanobium. Next base: position 2,028 of record JBKCPG010000270.1, read on the forward strand.
AGCCGGCCATCTCAGCCCTGGCCCAGCGGCGCGCCCAGCTGGCGGAGGATGATCATCGCCGCGTGCGCGAGGCTTCGCTGCGCTCGGGCGAATCCTTGCGGATGCGCTTCCGCTGTGAACCAAGCCTGCCGGTGGATGTGATCGGTCTGATTGTTCTCTTGCCGGCGCCGGTCCTATGAGCCAGGTTTCACCGCCACCTCCGGAAACAGCTGCAGCAACTTGCTATCAAAGGTCAACAATGAGCAGTTCAGCGCCTTGGCCAAAACCACAAATTCGGCGTCGTAGCTGGAGCAGCCAAAGCGAATGGCCAGGTCGAGAACCTGTTCTCCAAGAACCGGTTGTTCGCAGAGTTCCATGCGCTGCAAGGCTTTGTTCCAGAGTGCGATCGCTAGCTCTGGTGATAGCAGTTCAACGCGCACATGCTTCAGCAATACATGGCGAAATTCGGATCTCCAGAGGGGAGGCACCCTCCAATCTTGATCGCGGCGCAGTTGGACCGCCAGATCAAGGCTGGAAGCCGATGGCAGCATCAGGGCTGCCAACACGTTGGTGTCGACCACAACAGTCAATGGCTGTCTCGCTCGGTGGCGGCCACAAGCTCATCCAAGGGGATCGGACCTCCTGTGATCTGGGAGCGCAAGGTTGCCACGTCCCGCAACCAGGCTTCGACATCAGTGCCGGCTGTGGCCTGACGCATGAGGCAGTCGACCGCCTCGCTGTTCAAGCTGCGGCCATGGGCATGGGCACGCTCTTCAAGCCGAGCCACCAGCTCCTCGGGCACGTCGTGCAGGGTCAGGGTGGCCATCGCGCCAGAGCTCCTGGTTGAGTCGGATCTCCACCCAGTTTGTCAGCTTCACCCAGGTCTCGATCTCCCCCAGCCAGCCGCCCGCACAAGTTCTTCAGTACGCCCCTTCCCGTTATCCCCATGGCCCGCACCACCGCCACCGTCAGCTTCCAGGCGATCGAGCTCAAGGGCAGCCTGCTGCCGGGGTCGCTGCTGGAGCAGGTGGCCCGCTTGCAGGCCCCATCGCAGAAGGAGGCCGACTACGGCCTGGCCAAGGGGGAACGGCTGCGGGAGCGGATCGATGCGGCCTGGGTGCGGCTCAAGGAGATCTGGGAGGAATACAGGGATCTGCGGGAGCGGGCGGCGCAAGGCGTCACCGGTTTGCATGCCTCCATGCGCCTCCTGCGCGAGGTGCTCGGCTGGCCGGATCTGCAACCCTGCAGCGGCTGGCAAAACGGCGACTCCCAGTTCCCGATCACCCACCGGGCGATTGAAGGTGCCGTTCCCCTGATCGTGCGGGGCATCGCATCCGATCAGCTCGACAAGGGCAGCAGCCAGTTCGGCCAGGAGGGCCGCCGCCGCTCTCCGCACAGCTGCCTGCAGGAATGCCTCAATGCCGACGACAACGCCAACTGGGGGCTGCTGCTCACGGGCGATCGGCTGCGGCTGCTGCACGACAACCCCTCGCTGGTGAAGCCGGCCTATCTGGCGGTGGATCTGGAGCTGCTGGTGGAGGGCGAGCTGTTCGATGAGTTCGCGGTGCTCTGGCTGCTGCTGCACGCCAGCCGCTTTCGCCATCCGCAGACGGGCAGCTGCGTGCTCGATGCCTGGAAGGAGCAGGCGCAGGAGGCGGGCGAGCGGGTGCTGGGGCAGCTGCGCAACGGCGTGCAGCAGGCCCTCGAAGCCCTGGGCAATGGCCTGCTCCAGCATCCCGAGAGCGAGGCCCTGCGCTCCCAGCTGGCCAGTGGCGCCCTCAGCGGCCAGGAGCTGCACCGCCAGCTGCTGCGGCTGGTGTATCGCTTCCTGTTTCTGTTCACCGCGGAAGACCGCGATCTGCTGTTCCCCCGAATCCTGGGCCAGGAGGATCCGCGCCGCCGCATCTACCGGGAGGGCTACAGCGTGGGCCGCCTGCGGGAGCTGGCGATCCGCCGCAGCGCCTCGGAGGGGCCCTATGGCGATCTGTGGCAGACCCAGAAGCTGGTGTTCCTGCAGCTGCGCCAGAGCCGCTCACCGCTGGGACTGCCTGGACTGGGGGGCCTATTCGCCGAGCCGCAATGCCAGGCGCTGGAGCCATGCGAACTGGCCAACCGCTTTCTGCTGCGGGCGATCCGGGCGATCGGCTGGTTCCAGGCCGGAGACACGCTCACCCGCGTCAACTACCGCGACCTCAATACCGAAGAGCTGGGCCGTGTGTACGAGGGGCTGCTGGAGCTCCATCCCCAGCTGGAGCGCGCTGGCGGCAGCTGGCAGCTGAGCTACGAAGGCGGGGCGGGGAGCGACCGCAAGACCACCGGCAGCTACTACACGCCGGATCAGCTGGTGCAGCTGCTGATCGTGTCGGCCCTGCTGCCGGTGATTGCCGATCGCCTCAGCAAGGCTTCCACGCCGGAGGAGAAGGAGCAGGCGCTGCTGGCGATTCGGGTGCTCGATCCGGCCTGCGGCAGCGGCCATTTCCTGCTGGCGGCCGCCCGGCGCCTGGCCCTGGAGCTGGCCCGCATCCGCGCCGGTGATGAAGAACCCAGCGAGGAGCTGCGCCAGGAATGCCTGCGCGAGGTGGTGGCCAACTGCATCTACGGGGTCGACAAGAACCCGATGGCGGTGGAGCTGTGCAAGGTGGCGCTCTGGATCGAAGCGGTGGATCCCGGCAAGCCGCTCAGCTTCCTCGATGCCCACATTCAGTGCGGCGATTCGCTGGTGGGGGTGTTCGATCCGAAGGTGCTGGAGCAGGGCATCCCCGATGAGGCCTACAAACCGCTCACCGGCGACGACAAACCCACCTGCACCAGCCTGAAGAAGGAGAACGCCAGCTTCCGCAAGGCAGGCCAGAAGGGCACCCTGCAGGGCACGCTCAATCTCCAGGCCAGCCCACCGATCAGCCGCAGCCAGCAACGGCTCAAGGAGATCGAGGCAATGCCTGAAACCACCCTGGCGGAAGGATCAGCCAAACAGGCGGCCTACGAAGCCTGGGAACAGGAGCGATCCAGCGATCCCCAGACCCTCGCGGCTGATCTCTACACCGCGGCCTTCTTCCTGCCCAAGACGCAGGCCAGCCGATCC
>JBKCPG010000271.1:0-4914 GCA_046309395.1 Cyanobacteriota bacterium
GGCCTGGAGTTGGCTGCCGCCAACTGACGCCGCCCAATCCCTCCTCCCAATAGCTCTCCTCTCCTCTCTTCCGCTCCCATAAGGGACTTTCCAGCCATGGTTTCCATCCGCCCAGACGAGATCAGCGCGATCCTGAAGCAACAGATCGCCGACTACGACAGCTCCGTCACCGTGAGCAACGTCGGCAGCGTGCTGCAGGTGGGTGACGGCATCGCCCGCGTGTATGGCCTTGAGCAGGTGATGGCCGGTGAATTGGTGCAGTTCGAGGACGGCACCGAAGGCATCGCCCTCAACCTCGAGGAAGACAACGTGGGTGTGGTGCTCATGGGCGAGGGCCTGGGCATCCAGGAGGGGAGTTCGGTGAAGGCCACCGGCAAAATCGCCGCGGTGCCGGTGGGCGAAGGGATGCTCGGCCGGGTGGTCAACTCCCTGGGCCAGCCCATCGACGGGAAGGGTGAGATTCCTTCCAGCGAAACCCGCCTGATCGAATCGATGGCGCCGGGCATCATCCAGCGGAAGTCGGTGCACGAGCCCATGCAAACGGGCATCACCGCCATCGACGCCATGATCCCCATCGGTCGGGGCCAGCGGGAGCTGATCATCGGCGACCGCCAAACGGGCAAAACCGCCATCGCCCTCGACACGATTATCAACCAGAAGGGTGAGGACGTGGTGTGCGTGTACGTGGCGGTGGGCCAGAAGGCCGCCTCGGTGGCCAACGTGGTGGAGGTGCTGCGGGAGCGCGGCGCCCTCGACTACACGGTGATTGTGGCCGCCAACGCCTCCGATCCGGCGGCCCTGCAATATCTGGCGCCATACACCGGCGCGGCGATCGCCGAGTCGTTCATGTACAAGGGCAAGGCCACCCTGGTGGTGTACGACGACCTCACCAAGCAAGCCCAGGCCTACCGCCAGATGTCCCTGTTGCTGCGCCGTCCCCCCGGTCGGGAGGCCTATCCCGGCGACGTGTTTTATTGCCACAGCCGCCTGCTGGAGCGGGCCGCCAAGCTGAGCGACGCGATGGGCAAGGGCTCGATGACCGCCCTGCCGATCATCGAAACCCAGGCGGGTGACGTGTCGGCTTACATCCCCACCAACGTGATCTCGATCACCGACGGGCAGGTGTTCCTGAGTTCCGACCTGTTCAACTCCGGTCTGCGTCCCGCCATCAACGTGGGCATCTCCGTGAGCCGGGTGGGTGGCGCCGCCCAAACCAAGGCGATCAAAAAAATCGCCGGCACCCTGAAGTTGGAGCTGGCCCAGTTCGACGAGCTGGCGGCCTTCTCCCAGTTCGCGTCAGATCTGGACGCCGCCACCCAGGCCCAGCTGGCCCGGGGCAAGCGGTTGCGGGAGCTGCTGAAGCAGCCCCAGTTCAGCCCCCTCAACCTGGCCGAGCAGGTGGCGGTGGTGTACGCGGGGGTGAAGGGCTTGATCGATGAGGTGCCGGTGGATCAGGTGACGCAGTTTGTGCGCGAGTTGCGCGATTACCTGCGCACCAACAAGCCGGAGTTCATCAGTGCGGTGATGGCCGAGAAGCAGCTCAGCGATGAGTCGGAAGCCGTGCTCAAGGCGGCCATCTCCGAGGTGAAGTCGTCCATGCTGGCCGCGGCCTGAGGCGAGAGCGATGGCGAACCTCAAAGAGATCCGCGACCGGATCAGTTCGGTCAAAAACACCCGCAAGATCACCGAAGCCATGAGGCTGGTGGCGGCGGCCAAGGTGCGCCGGGCCCAAGACCAGGTGTTGCGCAGCCGCCCCTTCGCCGACAGGCTGGCGCGGGTGTTGCAAAACCTGGAAACCCGCATGGCCTTCGAAACGGCGGATTCGCCGTTGTTGAAGGGTCGTGCCGTGGACACCGTCACCCTGCTGGCGGTGACCGGCGATCGAGGCCTGTGCGGCGGCTACAACTCCTCGGTGATCAAGAAAACCGAGCAGCGCTTTGCTGAGCTCAAGGCCCAGGGGCTGAACGTGGATCTGGTGTTGATGGGCCGCAAGGCGATCACCTACTTCCAAAACCGTTCCAACATCTACAAGGTGCGAGCCACCTTCACGGGACTGGAGCAGGTGCCGACGGCGAAGGACGCGAGCCGCGTTTCCAAGCAGGTGTTGGCCGATTTTCTCTCCGACAGCACGGACCGGGTGGAGATCATCTACACCAAGTTCATCAACTTGGTGAGTTCAGCGCCGGTGGTGCAAACCCTGTTGCCGTTGGATCCCCAGGGGATCGCCAATCCGGAGGATGAAATTTTCCGGCTGGTCACCAAGGATGGGGAATTGGCGGTGGAGAAGGTGGCGATCAACAACGCCCAGGCTCCCCTGGATCCCGACTTTGTGTTTGAGCAGAGTCCGGATCAGCTGCTGAATGCCCTGTTGCCGTTGTATCTCGACAACCAGCTGCTGCGCTCCCTGCAGGAGGCGGCGGCGAGCGAGTTGGCGAGCCGGATGACGGCGATGAACAACGCCAGCGACAACGCCAAGGCCCTCGCTAAAACGCTCACCTTGGATTACAACAAGGCGCGCCAGGCGGCCATCACCCAGGAAATCCTGGAAGTGGTGGGTGGCGCCGCGGCGATGGGCTGATCCTCACCAGGCTGTCTCTAGCGTAAGAGCTGTGGCAGCCAACGAGCTTCCGATGGGTCTGGCCTTACGTTTGGATCACTCCCTGGCCCGGCTGAAGCGTCGGGCCTTGGTGCCGGTGGCGATCCTTGGGGTGGCCTGGGCCCAGGAGGTGTTAGACCAGGCGCTGTTTGGCGGGCGGTGGAACCTGCCGATGGTGCATGGGGGCCCCTGGTGGGGGCTGCTCACGGCGCCGTTCAGCCATGGGGATTTCGGCCATCTGATCAGCAACTCGGTGTGGTTTCTGCCGTTGTCGTGGTTGGTGCTGCTCAAGGGCCGCCGCGACTACTGGGCGGTGTGGATTGCTGTGTTGTTGACCCAGGTGCCGGTTTGGCTGCTGTGGCCCGCGGCCAGCCATGGGCTCTCGGGGGTGGTGTACGGCCTGTTGGGTTATCTGCTGCTGATCGGCTGGTTGGAGAAGCGGCCCCTGTCGGTGGCGCTGTCCTTCGGGTGCCTGATGGCCTATGGGGGCCTGCTGCCGGCCCTGCTGCCGTTTTTGAGCCCGCCGGGAGTGAGCTGGATCGGCCACGCGGCGGGGTTTGTCGGGGGGCTGGTGGCGGCGTGGGCGGTGTACAGGGAGTGACAGAAGGAGCTTCTCTGGCTAGACGGGGGTGCGGTTCACCTTGGATTTGATGCGCTCCTTCCTACGCGATGTTTGTGTTCCGCTCGCCGCGGGCACCCTGCTTCTGGGGGCGGTGCCCCAAGCCAGCCAGGCGTTGATGAGGTATTCCGCGAAGGGGCCCAGCATCAGTGGCAGCCTCGGGGGGGTGCCGTTCACCCATGCCCCTTGGAGTTTGACGGCGACGGCGGATGAGGCCTTGGCCGCGCCCAGCATATTCACGGTGCCCCATGTGGGCACCTTTGATCTCTGGTGGCTGCGGGTGTCGCCGAAGGTGAGGATCCAAACCCTGGCGGCGGAGCTGGAGGCCAATTTGCTGGATGCGGCCCCGTTCCGCTGGCTGGCCCTCTCGGGCAACTTCCCGGTGGGTTTCACCCCCAAGATCGGCTTTGTCTACACGACCATGTCCTTTCAACCTGAGACGGCGGCGGGGTTGTATGGCGTGCCGGGCACCTATGTCAACCTCAAAAGCCCGTTCCAAGCCCTCGGCCCAGCGATCTTTGAAAACAACACCTACCCCACGACGGCGGGTCCACTGGTGATCACCGCCAGCGCCAAGGCACCGGGCACGTTCCGCATCGATGCGGTGCCCGGCCCCCTGCCGGTGCTGGCGGCGGCCGGGGCCTTGTCGTGGAGCCGCCGCCTGCGGGCCCGCCTCGCGCGGGCGCGGCGGACGGGCTGAGGGGCCGGCGCCCCCGGCTAGTTGCAGCCCTCCACGGAGACGCGGTAACTGAAGCCCGTGGAGCCGGGCATGGCGCTGGAGCCCACGCGAACGTTCACCTTGCTGGCGCGTTTGCCAGGCACGGCGGGGAAGGGGCCGAGGCGGCGCTGCTGGCCGGGGGAGAGGGTGAGGTTGTCGTTCACCAGCTGGAGGTTGCTGCCATCGGTGAAGCGGAGGAAGACGGCCACGGGGAAGGTGCCTTGGCCGGTGGAGGCGGATTGGAAGTTGACGCGGAAGCTGCTGAAGGAGCGGTCGATGGCGAAGTCGGTGTTCCAGTTGGTGCGGCCCACCAGGCGGTCAGGGCTGATGCGCTTTTCCACCACGGGTTGGCCGCCGCCGCCGATGGGCATGAGTGAGCGGCACTGGGCTTGGGCGGCGGAGGGGGCGAGGGAGAGACAGAGGGTGGCGCCAAGGGAGGCGCCGAGGAGGGAGGAGAGGCGGAGGGAGGGTTGGAAGACCATCGCGTTGCGTGTTGAACTTGGGCGATCCCCAGCAACCTATCCAGCCGGCGAGAGGGCGGCCACGCCCAATGCCCCGCCCGGACCTGATTCCATGACCCAGCCCCGGCCCCAGCCTCTCACTCCCCGGTCGTCAGCCGGCCCGGCTCCTGCCCCTGGAGGGGGGCTGGTGATCCAACCGTTGTTTCCACTGGCGTTGGGGCAGGTGTGGCTGGCGCCGGATCCGTTGGAGACGGCGGTGATGTTGCGGGAGATTTTGGCCCTGCGGGGGGAGGCCACGGGCAATCCGGAGGAGGGGTGTGCCTGGACGGGGGATTTGCACGGGGCCGACCAGCTCCATCACCATCCGGTGTTCGCGCCGTTGCTGGGGCGGTTGGCGGCGGACGGATCTGAGTTTGTGCGGCAGGAGTTGTTTGAGATGGCATTGCGGTTGCCATCGAGCCGCGTTCGGGAGTCGGTGGGTATTTTGGAGGGGTTGATGGGGGGCGGCACGCATGACGGG
>JBKCPG010000272.1:0-3111 GCA_046309395.1 Cyanobacteriota bacterium
AGCGTTCTACGGACAGAGCGGCAGCAAATAAAAATGCTTATAGGACAGATCAATCGCCGCCATTCCGGGTTGTAAACTAATTATGGTATAATCACAAGATTATCAGATTTCCCACATGAAACTGACGCTCTCGAAAGAGATTCAAGAACAGGAAGATCATCTATTCTCAGAAGATGATGCCTCCGAGTCTCCACCGTCTGACATAGTTGCCTACAACGAGTCTCGATCTTGTGCTGATCTATATAGGATGTATAACGAAGGTATTCTTGATATCAAACCTGAATTTCAACGAGAGATTGTATGGAATAGCCCGTCCCAAACGCGATTTATCGATTCCCTAATCAAGCAGCTTCCGATTCCAAGCCTATGTTTTAGTTTAGATTATAAGACTCAGCGCTGGCAGGTTATTGACGGACTGCAGCGTATGTCCAGTATTATTCGCTTCTTGTCCGGTGATCCTAATTGGACGTTATCCCGTCTTGACGACGTAGAACCTTCACTATCAGGAACAGCGGCCAATCGTTTTCTTGATAGAGAGTCTCCGCTATATATATACAGGCAACGCGTAGAGAACCTCACACTACCAATAACTGTGCTTAGGTGCGATTACAGCAAGAAGCCGCACACAAACTACCTGTTTACTATTTTCCATCGCCTCAACACTGGAGCGATGAAGCTGAATAACCAAGAAATAAGAAACTGCATCTATTCTGGAACCCTTAACGATCTCATCAACGAGCTAAATAAAGAACCGGATTGGCTCAGATTAAACAGAATGCGGAAAGATACTGGATATAGATTTCGTGGGCAAGAACTAATCCTTAGATTCTTTGCACTTTATGATAATGTAGATAACTATAGTGGCCGCCTTGCTACTTTTTTGAATGAATACATGGCGGATAACCGCCGGTTGGATGAAGCTGACCTAAGCTCTAAGAGAGTCATTTTCAAAGACTCCTTAAATATTGTCTTCTCTAAGATCTTTGATTCAAAGGCTCCTACCAAGCTGCCTTTGTCTTTAATGGAGGCAGCTTTAGTGGGAGTGGCCAAGAATCTCTCATCACTTAGGAACGAGGATGCAGGCCAAATAAAGAACAGGTATTCTAGGATGCTTGAGGATGCAGAGTTTTCTCAGGAGAAGCTGAATGAAGGGTTATCTGGGAGAGAGCGAGTTAAGGGGAGAATTATGGCAGCCATTTCTTCATTCTCAAATGATGGCTGATGATCAGTAACTTGGCCATCCTTAAGAACTTAGTTAGGATAAATAGGCTTTATCTCTCGACAAGGTCTCCAATTGAAACTTTGTTTTATTCTAAAATAGGAATTATAGAGTTGTGTGGATGGATTGAAGAGACAATGGATGCCATCGTTTTGGGCGTTTCTCAACGCAATATAAAGACGCAAGCACATAGAGTTTTCATAGAAAAAGAGATTGTCAAAAAAACCTATGGGTTTGAGTATGAAGCTCATTTTAGGAAAATGCTAATGGGTGTTATTGGGCTTAAGGGAGTTCAAGACATGGAGGCTAATGTGAATAGAGCCTTTTTTGATCCTATGTGCGCGACGCTAAACGCCATCAAGCTGAACCGCAACAGCCACTCTCATACCTATCTTAAGGCTACGATGGCCATTGATGCGCCATCTGTCACAATAACGCATTGTCAGATAATCTATGCTGGCTTAAAAGACATAGATAACGTGCTCCAACATCTTTCTTAGCCGTAGAACAAGCCCTTCGAGTGGACAGGCCGCCATCAGCATTCAGCTTCGCCAGCCCAAGCTCCTTGCCTGCCACTCAAGGGCAGCGTTAGGAGGCCTTGCGCCAAGATCGTCACGCAAAGATTTGCAACAATAAGTTCTTTGTTTTCAATGTGAACAAAAAAGGGGCGGGATTTGTGGTAAGTTTTAGGGGTGAATTTTTGATCATGGCACATTTTCAGGGGTTAGATGGCACAAGTTCCGTAGTTCCTAATGGCTATTCAAGCATTGTGCGCCAGGATGTCGCTATTCCGAGAGTGAAGATGAAGGGAAAGTTATCTATTAATTTATTGTCTTTATTGATTATTTGTGGAACAACATTGCCGGCTGTAGCGGCTAATTGGGGAGATTTTCGCGACGACGGCATCCATCACCTTGGTGATGGACGTTATGTGCGGATTTATCAGGCTGTTTTATGGAATATCCCTTACGGGCAGGACTGGACAGATGCGTGCTCAAGACAGCCTGCAAACATCAATGGTATTCATTTCGATCACCCAACTGCGTGTTTAAAGTCTAGCGTATTACAACCCGTTTCGTGGATACTTGGTGCAATCGGAGTGGGTGCTTTAGTCACTCCAGGTGGTCAGGGTGTTGGTGCTATGTCTACTCTGGGAAGTGGCGTGGCAGTCATCCTTGATGCTATGGGATGGGGTGCACTCAATGTGTGGGGCATATTCTATGTACAAACTAACCAACCGCCCGATACAGATGATGGTGGAACTAGAAACCCTCACCGTCCTGTGGATTAAATAACCGCTAGAGTATTCAAATTACTTACCTGAACAAGCAAATTCCATGGTATTATTAATTTAACTGTCAGCCCCCTCCAGCAGTTCTGCTCCGCGATGTGGAAACTCCGTGGTACCGCAGCGGCAGTCACTGGGTTGGTTCATACTTGTATGCGCCCTCCCATGGCTTGCTGAATGTTTTACGGGAGCTTGATATCCAAGGTTCACAAGCAATCAAAAGCTTCTCGTATTTGTTCTTTGGACGGGGTTCAAAGCGGTACTATATGTAGATTGCGGTCGGGATCTGTTACTCACTGCTGCAGTAAGTCGCATCCCATTCAATTAGTCCGGAGGGATTCTTAAACGGCTGCATCATTGGCCCAATCGAAGTTTTCTACGAGCTATTTCCTAACATCAAGATACAGAAGACGCTAGCGAAGGGAATTGCCTATGCTTAAGGTTCCGCCCGCTTCTGATCTTGAGCGTTCGAAGGATCGGGGCCGCCTCTTTGCCGTGCCGTGCGCTGCCCTTGCCTGCTCGTAGCCACGGGGCTACACTGCCAGTGTGGTTTCAGTTCGCCGTACAGAGGAGTTTGCGCGTTGGCTCAGAGGCCTTCGGGACC
>JBKCPG010000273.1:0-7127 GCA_046309395.1 Cyanobacteriota bacterium
GCTGCCCCACCCCGCGATGGGCCCGCGAGACGTCGAGCCCCTGCTGGCGGGCGCCCTGGGCATTTCCCTGGTGGGCTACTCGGACACGGTGCTCACCGGGCGGGGCTTCGCCCACCGGGGCGGCCATCGCCTGGACGCCAACCGGGAACTCTTGGCCCTGGCGGCGGTGAACATCGGCAGTGCCCTGTTTCAGGGCTTTCCGGTGAGCAGCAGCAACACGCGCACGGCGCTCGCGGACGCGGCGGGCTGTCGCAGCCAGCGCTACGCCCTGGTGGCCGCGGCGGTGACGGTGCTGGTGCTCGTGGCCCTGAGGCCCCTGTTGAGCCAGTTCCCACGGCCCGCCCTGGCGGCGATCGTGCTGTACGCGGCCCTGCGGCTCATTGATCCCGGGGCCTTTGCGCGCCTCTGGCGGTTTCGGCCGAGCGAATGTGTGCTGGCCCTGGGAACCCTGGCCGGGGTGCTGTTGACGGGCCCCCTCACCGGGGTGTCCCTGGCCGTGGGGCTTTCCGTGGTGGCGCTCTTCAGCCGCCTGGCCCGGCCCCACGCCGCGGTGATGGGAGAGATCCCAGGGTTGGCGGGATTTCACGATGTGGCGGATTGGCGGGGAGGGCACACCATCCCGGGCCTGGTGCTCTTTCGCTATGACGCGCCCCTGTGCTTCGCCAACGCGGAAGACTTCCGACGGCGGGCCCTGGCCGCCGTGGCGGGGGCGGAATCCTCGGTGGAGTGGCTGGTGATCAACGCGGAAGCGATTGTGGAGATCGACAGCACGGCGGCGGAGATGCTGCTGGGTCTGCGACAGGAGCTCAGCGAGCGTGGGGTGCTGCTGGCGCTCACCCGGGTCAAACGAGAACTCCACGCCCAATTGGAGGCCGCTGGGGTGCTGGCCAAGGTGGGGGAGGCCCATGTGTATCCCACGATTCCCACCGCGGTGGCCGCGTTCCAATCGCGAGGAGACCCGGAGCCGATCGCGGTCAGGGAGAATGGGGCCAGCATCATCGATCCTCCGAGGGGCTGAGACATGGACCGCGTTGAACCCAGCCAGCCAGACACCAGCTCACCGGGTGCCAGCCACCCGCCTGAATCCCGAGCCGGCGGGGTCCCGCCATCCGGGGTGGAAGGCCAGCATGATTTCGAGGCCCAAAAGCGAATCCACCAGCAGATCCGCAACGATCCCGATTATGACGACTGGGAATACGGCACCGAACCCCTGCCCCACGAAGCCTGGAGCACGGCTCGCGCCAAAGGCCTGGCTCCCCCAGCCACCGGAGAGAGGGCCTAAGCATTTGGCGAGGGGGCTTCCGCCGGGGTGAGCGGCTGGCGGGCCAACCGCCAAACGAGCGGCAGCCCCAGCAAGAGCAGGACCGTGAGCCCCAACCACAGACCAACGCCATGGCCCTGGTGATCCAGCGACCATCCGCCCACCAGGGGGGCCAGCAGGCCGCTGAGGGCGAAACATTGGGAAAAGAGAGCCATCGCCAGGCCCCGATGGACCACCGGAGTGAGCTCCACCACGGCTTCCGTGGCGGTGGGGAGGAAGGCGGCCGCGCCCAAGGCCAGCGGCACTTGCGCTCCCACGAGGAGCCAGCCTCCCCAAGGCACCAGGGCCGAGACGGCCAGCAGCAGGGTGCCGAAGGCGAAGGCGATCAGGCTGAGCGAGAGACCCACCTCCACCGGACGGCGGGCCAGGGTTCGCCCCAGGGGCCATTGCAGCAGCAACAGCAAACCGAGCTGAAGGCCAATCGTGAGGGCACCCAGACTCTCCTGGAGAGGGGGACGGCGAAGCCCTCCTCGCACCAGATCCATGGGAAGGGCGCTTTGCATCAGCGCCGGCACGGCCGTGGCCAGCACCACCACGGCCAGAAGGGGAAGCAGGGGAAGCAGCCAGGGGCGCCCTCCGCGGAGGCGAGCGGCGACGAGGGATGAGGGGCCGCGGGGCGGCTGACTGGGGAGCGGGAAGCGCCACAGCAGCACGGCCATCAGGGCCAGGCAGGTGAGATCCAGGGCGTAGATGCCCCGCAGCCAGCCCCTGGCGGCGAGCAGGGCCCCAGCCAGGGATCCGGCGGCGATCCCCAGGGCGTCAGCGGTGCGGGCCAGGGCAAAGGCCCGGGCCGAAGGCACGGGAGGACAGGTGAGGGGCACGGCCAACTCGATCGCCGGCCAGTAGAGGCCCATCGCCAGGCCAATCAAGGCCTGGCCCAAGCGGAAGGGGCCCTCCGTGACGGCGCCGAGGAGCACCCCGTCTCCCAACAGCGAGGCCACCACACCCAAACCGATGGGCCAGGAACAGGACAGGCCCCGATCCAGCAGCGCGCCGCTCAACAGACGCCCTCCCACTCCCACCAGGGCGGCCAGGGCCAGTCCCTCTCCCACGTCGGCGGCGCTGAAGGCCTCCCGGTGGAACACCATGGGGGTGAGATAAAGCACGGCGCCAGCACCCAGGGCTGAAAAGAGCCTCAGGAGCGCCACTTCCCTTAACGCCGAGGGAAACTGGGAGATCCATGCGCCCGCTCCTCGCTCCGTTGGTGTCCGTTTCAAGCCACTCTCACCGAGGTTTCGCGATCGCCGCCAGTCTGGTGGTGGGGCTGGCCGCGGTGCTGGAGAGGCCGATGGCGGCCGCGGAGGTGTTGGAGGTTCAGCTGGACAGCCTGCGGGTGCCCATCTCCTTGGGGCAGCTGGACCAGTGGAGCCGCCAACAGGGCCAACGCGGTCGGAGGGGCCTGGTGGAGGAGAGCTCCGAGGTGGGGGTGTGGATCAATCTTCTGGATCGCGACAGCCAGCGGGACCTGCGCCAGCTTCTGCGCGCTCCGCTCCTGAGGGATCAGGGGTTTGGCCGCCAGATCCTCGACAGCTGGGCTGGCAGCCAGCTCCTGGGGGAGGTGGGCAACCTCCTCACCACGCCCAATGGCCAGAGCAGCACCCCACTGCTGCAGATGACCTTGCGGCGCCTCCTGGAAGAGCGAAGAGAGGTGTCGCTCCTGGAGCTGCTGCGGGCCGTGCCCGAGGAGCGTCTGAAGCTCCAGTTGGATGGCCTGCTGGAGCTGGCGGAGCAATGGCGACTCCAGCTGAGACGGCAGCGCCTGGCCATGCGCCAGCTGCCGACCCTGCCCCACCTCCCCGCCCGAACCCCGCCCAGCGATGGGGTGAGAGCGGCGGCGGGCTGGCCAGCGACGGCCCGGCCCCCCAAGCGCATGACCCTGCCGGTGCCGGGCCGCCAGGAGCCGCTGCCCGTGGAAATCTGGAACCCGCCAGCGGCGGTCCACCTCGGGGCCCGGCGACCCTGGCTGCTCATCATGCCGGGGTTGGGAGGCACGGCCGAGCAGATGGGATGGCTGGCCGCCGCCCTGGCGGCACGGGGATGGCCCGCGGTGGTGCTGCAACACCCCGGCAGCGACGCGGCGGCGGTGAAGGCCACCTTGGATGGCCTGCGGGCCCCCCCCGGAGCGGAAACCCTGCCCCAGCGACTCGCGGACCTGCGGGCGGTGCTCCAGGCCCAACGGCAGGGACGGCTTCCCCTGACCCTCCAACCGGATGGCGTGGTGCTCATCGGCCATTCCCTGGGGGGGGTGGCGGCCTTGCTGGGGGCCAGCCTTCCACCGGAACCCGGGCTGGAGCGTCGCTGTCGTCGCTCCCTGAATCGCCTGCCCCTCGCCAACCCCTCCTTGCTGTTGCAATGCCAGCTGCCGGGGGAAGCCTTCCCCACGATGGCGAGCCCCCCGGAGGAGCTGCGGGGAGTGGTGATTTACAACGGTTTTGGCAGCCTGCTCTGGCCGCAAAAGGGGCTCCGGACGCTGCGGGTTCCGGTGCTGATGGTGGGTGGAAGCCTGGATCTGGTCACCCCACCGATCGCCGAACAGCTGGATCTGTTTCTGCCCGTGGGCCACGGCCACAGCCGGTTGGTGTTGGTGGATGGGGGAAGCCACTTCTCGCCGGTGCGGATGAGTGCCCGGGAGCAGGCCCTCTTGCAGGTGGGGGACGCGCTGGTGGGGGTCGCCCCGGAGGCGGTGCAAGCGCTGTTGCTTCGGCTCACGGGGGAGTTCCTGGAGTCCGTGGAGTCGGCGCCAGCTCGGGGGATCCCACCCCAGCGGGTACGGGTGGGGGAGGTGTCCGCCTATCTGATGGATGGGCCCGCGGCGGCGGCCTGGCGCCGCCGTCTGGGGCGCTGAGTCAAAAGCGAATGCGGGGATCGAGAACGGCCACCAACACATCCACCAGCACGCTGATGAGCACCACCAGGGCGGCCACCACCACCACGATGCCCTGCACCAGCGGGTAATCCCGTTGGGCGATGGCTTCCTGGAGCCGGAAAGCGATGCCAGGCCAGGAGAAGGTGACCTCAATCAAGAGGGCGCCACCGATGAGCGACGCCACCGTGATCCCCGCGATGGTGAGCACCGGCAGGAGAGCGTTGGGCAGGGCGTGGTGCAGCACCACCCGGCGTTCGCTCAGCCCCCGGCCCCGGGCCGCCTCGACGTAGTCGGACGCGAGGGCCCGCCGCAGGTTGAGGCGCAGGGCGTTGGTGAAGATGCCGCTGAGCAGCAGGCCCAGGGTGGTGGCGGGCAAGACCAGGTGCCTGAGGGTTCCCAAGAGCTGGGGGCCATCGCCCGCCCGCAGGCTGTCGAGAATGTAGAAGCCCGTGCCGCTTGGAGGGAGCAGGGTGGGGGGGAAGCGCCCCCCCACCGGCAGCCAGCCGAGGGCGACAGCAAACACGAGCTGCATCACCATGGCGGCCCAGAAGGGCGGCAAGGCGTAGGTGCTGATGCCGAACAGGCGTCCCGCCAGATCCACCTTGCCCTCGGGGCGGGCGATGCCGCTGAAGCCCACGGCCAATCCCACCAGCGCCGCGATCCCCAGGGCCACCACCCCCAGCTCCAGGCTGGCGGGGAGGCTGCGGGCGATGAGGGTGGTGACGGGCTCCTGGTTGCTCAAGGAGGTGCCCAGATCCCCCCGCGACAGGTGGGAGAGGAACCCGCCGTACTGGGCCAGCAGGGGTTGATCGAGGCCCAGCTGCTGCCGCAGGGCGGCCCGGGCGGCCTCGGGGGCCCGGCTCCCGAGGAGGGCGTCGATCGGGTCGCCGGGCGCCACCCGCAGCAGCAGAAACACCAGGGAGGCGATGAGCCAGAGCATCACGGGCACCAGGGCCAGGCGGGCCGCCACGTAGCTCAGCAGGGCGCGGCGTCGGCTCATGGGTGGCCCCCCTCGGCCCGCAGGGCGCTGAGCACCACCCGGCCGGAGCCATCGAAGCGGGGAACACTCACCCGCGGCAGGGCCCAGGCCACCGGAGTCACCACCCAGATGGGGAGGTAGGGCACCCCTTCGCCGGCGCGGCGCTGCACCCGTCTCAGGAGGGCCAGCCGATCGGGGCCAGTCACCTCGCTGCTGCGCAGCAACTCATTTTCCAGCCCGGGGGCGCTCCAGAAGCTGCCACTGAGCACGCTGCCGCCCTCCATGCAGCGGCCTTCCGAGGCCTTGCCGCACCCCAGCATGGGGGTGAGATAGTTTTCCGCGTCGGGATAATCCCCCAGCCAATCGAGCAGGATCAAGGTGAAGGCTCCTTTGTCGAGTTGGGAATAGGCGGTGGTGGATTCCATCCCACCCGGATCGAGCCGCAGGCAATCGGAAAGATCCCGGCGGATCTGGGCCTGCCAGGTGAGGGCGAACAGGCGATCGCCGGGGATATCCGAGCGGAACGTCAGGGGCAGGGTGAGGGTACGGCCCTGGCAGTAGCCCGCCTCCCGAAAAAGGGCGCGGGCGCGGGCCGGGTCGTAGGGGGGCCAGGCGCTGGGGTCGGCACCAGGGAGCACGGGCGGAACCAGGGAGCGCAGGGCGGGACGCATCCCGAGGCTCACCCGATCCTGAATCAGGCGTCGGTCGAGGCTGTGGGACAGGGCCCGCCGCAGGCGGGGATCGTTCAAGGGCGGCTCGGAGGTGAGCAGGGAGAGAAAACTGATCTCCAGCGGCGGGCCAACGGATTCCTTGAGGCGGCCGGCTTCCGCCAGGCGATGCAGGGCCCGTTGATGGTCAAGGTCGAGACTGTTGGAGAGGAGCACATCCACCTCCCCACCGCGCAAGGCGCCAAACAGGGCCGTGGAGTTGCTGTAGCTCACCAGCATCAAGCCCCGATTGGAGGGGGGTGGCCCCCAGTAGCCCGGGAAGGGAGTCAGGCGCAGCTGTTGGCCGCCAAAGAAGGCCAACCGGTAGGGACCGGTGCCCACGAAACGCTCGGGCAGGGGCTTGTCGCGGTAGGCCCGGTAGGCCGTGGGCGAGACCGGGGTGAGAACGATTGAGCTGAGCAGCTGGGGCAGGGGCGTGAAGGGCCGCTTGAGGCGCAGCTCGATCAGGTGGGGATCGATGGCCCGTATGCCATTCACCCGATCACTGAGCTGGTAACTGAGGGTGCCGAACTTCAGAAACCGGTTGAGGGAAAACACCATCGCCTCCGCGTCGAAGGGGGTGCCGTCGTGGAAGCGCACGCCGCGGCGGAGGGGGATGCGGGCCCGCAGGCCGTCGGCGCTGAGCTGGGGGAGGTCGGAGGCGAGGCGGGGCTCCAGGCGACCATCGGCGGTGATGGCGTAGAGGGGATCGCCGATGGCGCTGAGCACCTGCTGCTCCCCGATGCGGGAGGCCTTGGCCGGATCGAGCGACTCGACGCGGCTCTTGGTGGCGACGATCAAGGTGCCCGGAGGCCTGGCGCTCTGGCAGGCGGAGAGGGTGAGGAGCAGCAGGGAGATCGGGCCGAAGGCAAGCAGGCCACGGGGAACCGACCAGGACAAACGGGAAGCCGCCGCGGGGATCACGCCAAAGGGGAGGGGAACCCCATTCAAAGGGACAGCATCCACACGCCCGATCGAAATGGAGGGCCTCCACAGGCCCCGCGGCTCCCGGGCGGAGGGCTCAGCAGGCCCGGGGCAGGTGGCGTCGGGCGGAGCGACCCACCTCGCTGAGGGCCAGTTCGAACACGGGTGAGCCGCTCCGCGCCAGGGGCCAGCGGCGCAGCCAGCAGCGGTCGGAGTGGGCATCCAGGCCGATCACCTGGTATAGCTGGCTCTTGGAGGCATGGTCGCCGGCCAGATGCTCCGGGAGGCGGATGCAGTCTCCCTGATGGAGGTCGATGGGCTGGGAGGGAG
>JBKCPG010000274.1:0-2646 GCA_046309395.1 Cyanobacteriota bacterium
GGCGCCCCCCATGTCCAGGGGCCCCCCGGAGTCGCTGGCCAGGGTCAGGTCGACCGCGCCTCCGGTGCTGTGGGGGGGCGGCGTGGCGGGGTCGTCGCTGGGGGGGGCCCAGAAACAGCCCACCTCCTCCCGCAGGGCCTCCCAGGCCGGACCGGAACCCTCTGGATCCAGCCCCCGCTCCCGACAGGCCTCCGACAGGGCATGGTGGACCATGAACCGTTGGACGGCCACCGGCCTCCAGGCATCGAAGATGGCCAGACGCCAGGCGGGCCTGTGCTCTCGCAGCAGCTCCTGGGCCAGCAGCAAACGCTCCACCACCCCCTTCCGGAGCCGGAACGGACAGGCCCGCTCGCCATAGGGGGCCCCCAGGGAGGCATAGGGGTGGGGTTCCAGACGGCACAAAGCCGGCGGAAGGGGAAGCAAGGGTTCTCCGCCCTCCTCGATGGGGATGGGGCTCCAGGGACGCAGGGCCATGGCCTCGGGGATGGGGAGCGATCCGGCGCGGCGACCTTAAAGCCCCGGAGCGCTCGCGGCCAGGGTCAATTGAGCTGGGCCGCCTCCAACAGCCTCTGGCGCTCCTGCTCAAGGGCCTCGCGCAGCAGCGGCACCCCAGCCAGTTGGGGATCCTCGGCGAACAGATCCTCCGCCACCCGGCGAGCGTCTTCCAACACCTCGCCGTCCTCTCTGAGGGAGGCGAGGGCCAGATCCGGCAACCCGGACTGGCGGGTGCCCAACACCTGGCCTGGCCCCCGCAGGCGCAGGTCCATCTCCGCGATTTCAAAGCCATCGGTGCTCCTGACCAGCACCTCCAGCCGCTGACGGGCCATGGGATTGGAACTGTCGTTGATCAGCAGGCAATGGGAGGCCGCCGCCCCGCGACCCACCCGGCCGCGCAGCTGGTGGAGTTGGGCCAGGCCAAAGCGATCCGCGTGCTCGATCACCATCACACTCGCTTCCGGCACATCCACCCCCACCTCCACCACCGTGGTGCTCACCAACACCTGGGAGGCTCCGGTGGCGAAGGCCTCCAAGGCGCGCTGCTTCTCCTCGCTGGAGAGCCTGCCGTGCAGCAAGCCCACGGTGAGATCGGCAAACACCTCCTCGGCCAGATGGCGATGCACCGCCACCGCGGAACGCAGATCCAGCTTTTCGCTCTCCTCCACCAGGGGCAGCACCACGTAAGCCCGCTGGCCGAGGGCCACCTGCTCGCGGATCAACCGCCAGGCGTCGGGTCGCTCATCGGAGCGCAGCAGGCTTGTGCGCACGGGAGTTCGGCCCGGGGGCAGTTCGTCAATTTGGCTCACGTCCAGATCGCCGTGCACCGACAGGGCCAAGGTGCGGGGGATGGGCGTGGCGGTCATGGTGAGCAGGTGGGGCTGCAGCCCCTTGGCCAGCAAACGGTTGCGCTGGCGCACGCCGAAGCGATGCTGCTCATCGACCACCACCAGCCCAAGGCGCTGAAATCGCACCGGGTCTTCCAAAAGGGCATGGGTGCCCACCAGCAAGTGCAGTTGGCCATTGACCAGATCGCGCAGGAGCTCCCGCCGCCGGCGGGCCGGGGTGGAGCCCGTGAGCAGGGCTGAGCTGAGATGCAGCTGGGCCAGCCAGGGGGCCAACTTGCGATGGTGCTGCTCCGCCAGCACTTCCGTGGGCGCCATGAGGGCGCCCTGGCACCCCGATTCAATGGCCGTGAGCAGGGCCGCCAAGGCCACCACCGTCTTGCCACTGCCCACATCCCCCTGAAGCAAACGGGCCATGGGCTCGGATTTCGCCAGATCCTGGCGGATCTCGGCCAGCACCCGTCGCTGGGCTCCGGTGAGGGGGAAGGGGAGCAGGGCGAAGAAGCGGCCCATGAGGCTGTTCTCCCCGCTGGAGGGCAGCAGGCTGGGGGCCTCCTGGCGCTTCAGGCGCTGGCGGCGCAGGCCCAGGGCCAGCTGCAGGAGCAGAAATTCATCGAACACCAGCCTGCGTCGGGCCCGTTGCAGCTGGTCCGCGTCCGGGGGGCGATGGATCCGCTCCATCGCTTCGGCGCGGCTCAGCAGCCCCAACTTCTCCTGGTAGAGAGAGGCCGGCAGGGGATCCGGCCAGTGCCGCACGAGGGGCAGCACCTTGGCCATGGCTTGGCGCAACCCCTCCGCGGTGAGTCCCTCGGTGAGGGGGTACACCGGCACCAGGCGCCCGATCCGCTCGGAGCGCACGGGGCTGGAGGGGCTCGCCAACACCTCGATCAAGGGATCGGTGAAACTGAGCCCCCAGGGCCCCTCCTTCACCAGACCGCTCACCGCCACCGTGGAGCCGGGCGGATAGAGACGTTGCTGACTTTTTAACCACCCCGGGCTGGCAAAGCGGCGACCGGCGAAAAAACGGCTCACCTTCATGCGGCCGGTGACATCTTGAAGATGCAGCTCCAGGATGGAGAGATTGGGGTTTTTCGCGCTCACCAGGGTGTGGCAGCGACGGACCGTCGCCACTACGGTGGCCGTGCCGCCCGCCTCCAGGGCCCCGATGCGGGCGAGGTTGGCGTAGTTGATGTAATCCCGCGGGTAGTGCCGCAGCAGATCCTCCACCAGAAACAGACCCAGGCCGGCCAGGCGCGTCGCCAGGCGTGGACCCACTCCGGGCACCTGCCCAAGGGGGGTGGAGGGG
>JBKCPG010000275.1:0-15359 GCA_046309395.1 Cyanobacteriota bacterium
GATTCCGGCGCAGCCCATCTCGATGGGGAGCCGCTCGCCGCTGCGGAGATCGATCCGCTCCACCGGCACATCGTTGATCCAGCGGTAAGCGAAGGGTCCATGGAACGAGAACTGATCCATGGAGATGCGGCGGCGAAAGTCCACCCTGATTGGCGGGGGGGGGCTCCCGTCAACCCCCTTGGCCTCCGTTGATCATCAGGTGTGCTGATCCCTGCTTGGCAACGGGCTTGAAGAGCGTTAGTCAGGAGGAAGGTTCGCCCGGAGAGGGCATGGCGTGCGACAACGAGGCTCGCGGCGACGAGGCGCGTGAGGACGGGGCGGGCGGCGGGACGGGCCAAAACACCCCCGTCACCCCCCACGCTGGCCCCAGCCTGGACGAGGAAGGCCAGCTCACCTACATCGGGGAGGATGGGCGCCGCTATGTCGTGGGCCTACCGCCGGAGATGGATCAGGTGTGCCTTGAGCGGGTGATGACCACCCTGCGACGGGAGGGGAATTTGTTTCATCAAATTGAGAGCCTGGCCTGCCGCTGGATCGCCCGAGTGAGCGGATCCGACCTGGATGGACGCACCGCGATGGTGCTGCTGGTGACCACCCTGGAAACGTCGCTTCAAGAGCTGTTTCCTGAGGAGGGCTCCCAGACTGACGCGTGAGGGGTTGGAGCATGGCGGCCCATGATCCATCAGGCTGGAGCCATGCCCTTGCCCGCCGCCTGCCTGTTTGATCTGGATGGCCTGCTGCTCGATACCGAGCCGCTCCATGCCCAGGCTTGGAGGGAGGCCGCCCGGCGGTTTTCCCTGATGTTGAGCGAGGGAGATCTGCTGGGTTTGCGGGGACGCAGGCGGGTGGATTGTTTGGCGCAGGTGCGGGAGTGGATTGAACTCCGCTCGGGCGGGCCCGCCCCCTCGGACGCCGACCTCTTGGCGGTGCAACAGCCGATCGCCCGTCGCTTGATGCCTGGCGCTCCGCCAGTGGAGGGGGCTCCCGACCTGGTGGCCAGTTGCCAGGCGCTGGGGGTGCCGATGGCGATGGTCACCAGCAGCACCAGTGAGGCGGTGGCTCTCAAGTGCGAGCCCCATCCCTGGCTGAGGGCCATCCATCTGCGGGTGATGGGCGATGATCCCGAGCTCACCATGGGCAAGCCCGCCCCCGATCCTTTTTTGCTGGCCGCCCGGCGTCTGGGGGTGCCAGCGCGGGAGTGCTGGGCCTTTGAGGACTCCCCGGCGGGCGCCCGCTCGGCGGTGACCGCTGGGTGCCGGGTTCACGTGCTGGTGGCGCCAGGATTGGCCTGTGAGGACTATCCGGAGGGCGTGCGTTGCTGGCGGACCTTGCGGGACGTGAAGCTCTGAGCGGCCCCCTGCCGATCAGCTCAAGCGGCTGAGCACAAAATCAGGCAGGGCCCGCAACGCGCTACGGGGCTCAGAAGGCGGCAGCCACTCAATCGACTCCAGGGCCTGGTGGGCAAACTCGGCGGCAAGGGCCCGTGAGCGGGGAATGGCCTCACAGTTGCGGACCAGATCCAGGGCCTGTTCCAGGTCTCCCGAGTTGGCGAATTCCCGCTCGATCAGCCGGCCCAGAGCCGGTTGTTCCTCCAGGGCATAGAGCACCGGGGCGGTGAGATAACCCGAGGCCAGATCGCTCGCGGCGGGTTTGCCCAGCTGCTGATCGCTCCCGGTGAAATCCAGGATGTCGTCCACCACCTGGAAGGCCAGGCCGAGTTGGCGGCCGAAGCGATGCAGGCTGTCGAGCTGGAGGGGGGGCAAACCGGAGAGCACCCCAGCGGCCCGGGCACTGTTGGCCATCAACGAGGCCGTTTTGCAGTAGCTCTTTTCGAGATAGGTTTCAAAACTTTGGCCGGTGTCATAGCGGTAGAGGCCTTGGCGCACCTCCCCATCGGCCAGGTCCATGATCACCCGGCTCAATAGCTTCACCACTTCCAAGTCGTCCAGGTTGGCCAGGTGCCAGCTGGCTTGGGCGAAGAGAAAATCACCGGCCAGCACGGCGACACGGTGGTTGAAGCGGCTGTGCACCGTGGCGACCCCGCGGCGGGTGGCGGCCTCGTCCACCACATCGTCGTGCACCAACGAGGCGGTGTGAATCATTTCGGTGATTTCCGCCAGTCGCCGATGGCGGGGGGACAGGGCACCCTCCGGGGAAATGGCCCTGGAAATCAAGAGCACCAGGCCAGGCCTGAGCCGCTTGCCCCCCGCGGAGAAAAGATGCTCGGCGGCGGCTTGGAGAATGGGGTGGCGCGCTCCGATCAATTGCCGGAGATCGGCCATCAAGATATCTAGATCGGCCGCGACCGGCTGGAGCAGCTCTGCAACCGTGTTCACGACACCTCCCTGATTCGCAAAGTTTAGAAGGGTTGTGGGGGCGTCTGTTGGGAGGGGCTCGGGGCGGTCGGGTGAAGCGACAGCTCACCCTCGCTTCCCTCCCGCCAGTGGATCTCCTCACAGGCATGGGTCACGCCAATCAGTCGCTGGCAAGCGGTGATGAAGCAGGCCGCCGACCCGGTGCTCAAAAACCGATGGCTCGGCTTGGCATCCGCGGAGGCGGTGAGGTTGTCCTGGCTCAGCACTCGGGCCAGGTGGGCGGCCACCGCGGGCGCCGGATCGATCACCCGCAGATCCGGCCCCGCCAGACGGCGGATGGTGTCGATCACAAAGGGGTAATGGGTGCACCCCAGAACGATGGTGTCGGCGTTCGCCGCCAGCATGGGGGCCAGAAAACCCCTCAACAGGGGCTCCAGCTCCGCCTCAGAGGCGCCGGATTCCACCCAATCCGCCAGCCCCAAACACACCTGCTCCACCACGGTGACATCGCGGGCGAAGCGCCCCACCGTGGCTCGAAACAGGCGCCCCTGGAAGGTGGCCGGGGTGGCCATCACCCCCACCACCCTGGTTTGGCTCAAGGTGACGGCGGGTTTGACGGCGGGTTCCAACCCCAAAATCGGCACTCCCGCAAAGCGCTCGCGCAGATCCTGCAGGGCCACCGCCGAAGCGGTGTTGCAGGCCACCACGATGGCTTTGCACCCTTGCGCCAGCAGATAGTCGGAAATGGCGGCGCAAAAGTCACGCACCTCCCCGCCGCCGCGGTTTCCGTAGGGCACATGGGCCCGGTCGGCCAGGTAGAGGGTGGATTCATTGGGCAATTGGCGCACAATTTCACGCCAGACACTCAGCCCCCCCACGCCAGAATCAAACACTCCGATGGGCTGGTTGTTCACGTCCGCGTCACTGGCCCAGGTAGGAAAGAATGCCGGTGGCCAACGCCGCGGCCAGGCGTTGGCGGAAGCTGGCGTCCGCCAGCCGTGGAGCATCGATTTCCCCGGTCACAAAGCCCATCTCCGTGAGCACGGAGGGCATCACCGTTCGGCGAATCACAAAGAAGCGTCCAGGCCGCGCGCCCCGATCCGGGGTGCCCGGGGAGACCGCCATCAACTGCTGTTGGATCGAAAGAGCCAACTCATAAGCCCGGCCACCGCGGTAATAAAACGTCTCGACGCCGTTGACATCGGGTCGGTCCATGCTCAAAGCATTGGCGTGGAGACTGACAAACAGATCCGCGCCGCTGCGGTTGGCCAAGGCCACCCGCGGGGGAAGGTCGACATCCACCTCGCTGGTGCGGGTGAGCAGCACCTGAACCCCTCGGCTCTGCAGCAGTTGGGCCAGCTGCAGGCCCACATCGAGCACCACATCGGTTTCCCGCAGGCCGCCGATGCCCACCGCGCCGGGGTCGGGGCCGCCATGGCCGGGATCGATCACCACGCGGAACCGTCCCCTTGGCACCCCGGGGAGGTTGCGGGCTGAGGGCACCCTGCCGGCGAGCACCGGCGTGATGGTGGTGGGGCTGAAGCGACCAGCGCCAGGGGCTTCCCTGGCGGCCATCAGGGGCGGGGCGTTGATGTCCCCTTCGCCGATGAGGGGGAGCGCGCGGCGGGAGAGCCCCCGCAGCTCCATGCGCCAGCGATCCCTGGCCACGCCGACGAGCCGCAGCTGGCGCGGATCCAGCCGGGTGCCGGGGGCGAATTCCAACACGAGCCTGGTGGTTTGGCCGTCAGGCTTGCCCACCCGCACCTCCACCAACGACCCGCTCCCGGAGAGCGAGCGACGGCGCATGGGAGCCCCCGGAAGGTCGAACCACACCCTGGGCCCCCGGCCCCGGCCGCCGTCCTCAAAGTAAGCCCGCACCCTGGTGCCAGGGGTGGTGCGGAGTTCCAGCTGGCCGTCTCGGATCTGCCAGGCGTAGAGGCTGCTGGCCGCCCAGGAGGGGGCGGCCGACAGCAGGATCGATCCCACCAGCAAGGCGAGCGTGCCTTTGGAGCGGGGCTGGGCGGCCCCCCGCCATCGCCAGGTCAGCATGACGGCTTCAAAAGAGGGCCGGGTGTCGATGCCTCAGGCTCGGCATCTGGGCCCGCACCCGGGCCACATGGTCGGTGTCCACGGGAGCCATGGCCAGGCCCGGCGCTTGCCCCGCGTCGGCCAGCACCGTTCCCCAAGGATCGATCACCATGGCGTGACCATGGGTCTGGCGCCTTCCCTCATGCTGGCCCGTTTGAGCTGGGGCCAACACATAAGCGGTGTTCTCGATGGCCCGGGCTTGTAGCAGCACCTGCCAGTGATCTTTGCCGGTGTAGGCGGTGAAGGCCGCGGGGATCATCAACAGCTCAGCGCCAGCCCCGGCCAGATGGCGATAGAGCTCTGGAAACCGCACGTCGTAACAAATGGACAGCCCCACCCGGCACAGGCCGGGCACCTCCACCACGGGGGGCAGCTCCAGGCCAGGGCGCACGGTCTCCGATTCCCGGTACGTGCTCCCATCGGGGATATCCACATCAAACAGATGGATCTTGTCGTAGCGGGCCAGCAGCTGGCCCTCCGCTCCCACCAGCTCCGCCCGGTTGTAGGTGGAGCCCTCGCTGGCGGGGACGGGAAAGCCCCCCCCCAGCAGGGTCACCTGGTAGCGGCGGGCCATGGTGACCAAAAATCGGGAGCAGAGGTCGGCCAGGGTGGGGGCCAGTTCGAGGCGTCGCCGCTCCTCGCCCATGAACGCGAAGTTTTCCGGCAGCCCCACCAGCTCCGCGCCACGGCGGGCGGCGATTTCGATTTGCTCCTCGGCGGCGGCGAAATTGGCCTCCGGATCGGAGGTGCTGGTGAGCTGGAGGGCCGCGGCCAAGAAACTGCTCACCACCTTCGACGCGAATCAGGGGCGAACTGTAGGGGACGCGACCAGGAAGACAAGGCCCCTCAACTGGCGCGCAGCACCCCGGGCTCGGCCTGGAGGGGCACGGTGGTGAGGGAATCCACGGCGGCGCAACAGGCGAAATCGGCATCGTGATTGCCGAGGCCCTGAAGCCGTTGGCCATGGCTGGCGGCCCTGAGGCAGGTTTCGGTGTCGTGCCGCCACTGCTGCCAGAGGGCCAAGGCGGCGAGCATTTCATCGTTGCCGCAACTCACTCCCCGGTGGGGGGCGACGGCCAGTTCCATGGCGGCGGAGGCCACCGCACCGGCGGCCAGGCTGTCTTCCAGGGAGTAGTCGCCTTCCCAGCCGCTTCCCACCAGCCACACCCGCTGGCAGTCGCGCTCGATCAACCGCCGCGCCACGGCGGTGCGGTTGGGCAGGCAGGCCGTCACCAGCAGGGGCACATCGCGAACGGCGGCCAGGGAGCGGGTGCCATTGGTGGTGCTCATGAAGATCCGCTTGCCCCCCACCAGCTCCGGGGTGACGGCCAGGGGGGAATTGCCCAGGTCGTATCCCTCCACCCGCCGGCCACCGCGCTCGCCGGCCCGCAAGCGTTGATCCCCGGGCCAGGCCCGGGCCGCGGCTTCCAATTCCCCCAGATCGGCGAAGGCCTCCACGGCCTCGGCGCCATTGCGCAGCGACCAAGCGATGGTGGTGGTGGCGCGCAACACATCGATCACCACGGCGGCGTCGGGTCCGCCATCGGCCGGCCCCACCACCGGGGGCACACTCTCAGAGGTGTGGAAATAGAAGATCCGCATGGAGGGGCCAGGGGCTGTCGCCGAGTGTGCCAGAGCGGATGGTCCAGGGCCCCTGGCGAACAAAAAACCCTCCCTCAGTGGTGAGGGAGGGTTTGGCGGACAACGCTCAAGGAGCCCTGAAAGGGCGGCCCGGAGTCATTCCCGGCGACCACCGCCATTGAGGGCGATGATGAATTGCAGGATGAAAATGAACAAGTTGATGTAGGTGAGATACATCCCCAGGGCACCGACCAAGTACTGGTCGTCCCGGTAGGTGCGGGGCATGGTGTAGAAGTCGACAAAGGCGGCGCCGATGAAGAGCACCGTGCCAAAGCCGGCGATCAGGAGCTGGAAGGTGCCCATCCCGAAGCCAGGGATGAAGAGGCCGCCCACCAGTTGCACCACAATGGCGATCAGCAACCCAATGATGCCAAGGCCCACAACCCCGCTGAGGGCCTGGCCGATGTCGTCACTCATGCGACGGCCAAAGATGGAGGCCGCCACAAAGGTGATGCCCGTGGCGAGGGCGGCGGTGCCGATGGCGCCGATGCCGGCGGTGCCGATGGCCAACGACACAATGCCGCTTAGGGTGAAGCCCGTGAGCAGGCTGTAGGTGGCCAGCAGGGGAAGGGCGGTGGTGTTGTCTCCTTTGAGGGCGACGTTCTGGGAGACAAAGAACAGCACAAAATTGGCGATCGCCGCCACAAAGAAGAGGGGCATGAACAGCGGCGGATTGCTGGCCATGAGGGCCAAGCCACCCATCACTCCACCCGCGGTGAGCACCATGCCTCCACCCACATAGGGAAGGGCCTTTCTCAGAACATTGGGACCAACCAGGGCGCTCCGTTGGGCGGACTGGATGGCCTGTTGGAAATCACTGTTGGCGGGCATTGAAAGCCAAACTCCTCAAGATGAAGTTATCTTGCCAGCTCTGGCCAGGTCCCGGGGAGTTCCGGCATGCGGATCTCCGGATCGGTTCAGGGGGCCCCGCTGGCTGGAAGGGGGGCCCCGCTGGCGGGAAGGAAGGTGAACGCGGGCGCGGGCTGAAATTGGGCGGACACCTCGCCCCCGTAGACGCGGCCACCCGCCACCAACAAGCGACGCACCGGGGCTCCGGGGCGCAGGTTGAGCTTGTCGAACGAGACCCAAAACAGGCTGGGGGAGGTGACGGAATCAAAGATCAGCTCCCGCTTGGCGTGATCGTGCACCACCCGCCAGATGGTGGAGGAGATGTTGGGTTGGCCCGGCGTGCTGATGCCCAGGGGCACCCCCACCCCGCGCATCACCGAAAGCACGCTGGCCAGGGCCTGCAAGCGGAAGGATTGGTCGGGCACGGCGGGGATGTAGGCCCGGTCCACCGTTCGCGGGATGGAGCCCAGCAGAAACGAGGCCCTGGCGAAACGGTCCGCCGCCCGGTTGGTGCCGGGAAGGAAGGTCAAGCCGCCGATGCTGTTCCAGTAGCTGTTGATCGCCAGCTGCTGATCAAAATTGGGGGAATTGGTCATCACGGTGTACTGGCGGCCGTGATGGATCACCAAGGCGCCATTGATGTACTCAAAAATCGCCGAATCCCCCGTCGCGTCTGAGAGGGCCAGGTGGAGCTGAGCCTCCTGGCCATTGGGCAGTCGGGGCGCCACGATCTTGAAGGGCTCGCCGCGGAGGTGGCGCACGGCCTCCTCCACGGTGCCGAATTGGTCGAGCACGTACTGGGCCCAAAGGGAGATCGAGAGCACGGGTTTGCCCTCAGGCTTGCCGTAATTCGATTCGGCCAGATACAGAAGGTTGGCCACCAGGCCCTTTTCGTTCATGCCGTCCGCGGTGCCCAGGTCGTAGCCGCTCACGATCACGCTGCCGTAGCGGGATCGCCAGCGGGGCGTGCGGGCTCCCCCCTGCCCCGTGCGCTCGATGCCCGCCGGAAACACCCAGAGATTGGAGCGCATGTCTTCCGCCCAATCCATGCCGCGCCCGGTGATCACGATGCCTCCCGGGGCGGTGTAGAGCACGCGGGTGCAAGCCAGGGCGGAAGGCAGGGGGGTGAACAAGCCGCTGAGAGCCATCAACGTGGCGGCAAGCGGGCCTCGGCGCGCGGTCAGGACGCGGAATGGACAACGACGCATGGGGGGCAAGGGGAGTGGGCGACGTTCGAGGCGGACACGGGGGGGGGTGATTCGCCCTCACCATGATCCCCCTCGGGACTCCAGGGGTTGGCCCATCGCCACGCCAGGGGGCGGGATCGGCCAGAGTGAGGGCCCTTTGGTGAAGTGCGTTGGCCGGGGTGTTGGCCCAGAGGGGCAGGGATTTGCGCGGATTCCTCCAGCTGCTTGAGAGTCGGGGCCAATTGCGCCGCGTCAGCGCCCCGGTGGATCCCGACCTGGAGCTGGCCGCCATCGCGGATCGGGTGCTGGCCCTGGGGGGACCGGCCCTGTTGTTTGAAAACGTGCGCGGCTCCTCCATGCCCGTGGCGGTGAATGTGATGGGCACGGTGCAACGGGTGGTTTGGAGCATGGGCATGGAGCGCGCCGAGGAGCTGGAGGGGCTCGGGGAGAAGCTGGCCCTGCTGCAGCAGCCCAGGCCCCCCAAGGGGATGGGGGAGCTCAAGCGCTATGGCGGCTTGGCTTGGGACCTGCTGCGGGCCGTCCCCGATCGCGATCTCACCCCGCCCTGCCATCAGGTGGTGCTTCGGGGCGAGGAGGTGAATCTGGAGGCGCTCCCCCTGCCGCGCCCCTGGCCCGGGGACGCGGGGGGCGTGATCACCCTGGGATTGGTGATCACCAAAGATCCGGAGACCGGCACCCCCAACGTGGGGGTGTATCGCCTGCAGCGTCAGTCGCGCACCACGATGACGGTGCATTGGTTGAGCGTGCGGGGTGGGGCGCGGCACCTGCGCAAGGCGGCCGCCCTGGGCCGCAAGCTGGAGATCGCCGTGGCGATTGGCGTCCATCCCCTGCTTGTGATGGCCGCGGCCACGCCGATCCCGGTGCAGCTGAGCGAGTGGCTCTTCGCCGGGCTCTATGGCGGTGAGGGAGTGCGGCTGGCCCGTTGCAAAACCGTGGATCTCTCCGTGCCATCCCACAGCGAGGTGGTGCTGGAGGGCACGATCACCCCGGGGGAGGAGAGTCCCGATGGTCCCTTCGGGGACCACATGGGGTTTTATGGGGGGGTTGAGCCCTCCCCCCTGGTGCGCTTTCACTGCGTCACCCATCGGCGGGATCCGGTGTTCCTCACCACGTTCAGCGGCCGTCCTCCGAAGGAGGAGGCGATGCTCGCCATCGCCCTCAACCGGATCTACACCCCGATCCTGCGCCAGCAGATTCCCGAGATCGTGGATTTCTTCCTGCCGATGGAGGCCCTCAGTTACAAGCTGGCGGTGATCGCCATCGACAAGGCCTACCCCGGCCAGGCTCGTCGGGCGGCGATGGCCTTCTGGAGCGCCTTGCCCCAATTCACTTACACCAAATTCGTGGTGGTGGTGGACAAGGCCATCAACATTCGCGATCCCCGTCAAGTGGTGTGGGCCCTGAGTGCCCAGGTGGATCCGCAGCGGGATCTGTTTGTGCTGGACGACACGCCCTTTGATTCCCTGGATTTCGCGAGCGAGCGGCTGGGGCTTGGCGGTCGGCTGGCGATCGACGCGACCACCAAGATTGGCCCGGAGCGTCGCCATCCCTGGGGAGAACCCCTGAGCAGGGACGCGGATCTGGAGGCTCGGGTGGAGGCGCGCTGGCGGGAGCTGGGTCTGGCGGATTTGCCCGAGGGGGAGCCCGATCCGGCGCTGTTTGGCTACACGATGGAGCACCTGCTCGAGCGGCTGCGGAGCCAGGCGGTGTGATGAGCGGCGCTGGACGTCCCGCGGCGTTGGCGGATGGCGGATGATTGGCCGGACGGCGATCCAGGCTCTCAAGGCCCTGCTGGAAATGGCCCAGGAGCCCGGGAGGTGGCGCTCGGTGAACGATCTGGCCGCCGCCCAGGCCCTGCCCGCGCCCCACTTGGAGCAGCTGTTGCTGAGGTTGCGACGGGCCGGGGTGCTGGAGGCCCGGCGGGGACGGCAGGGGGGCTATCGGCTGGCCCGCGCGCCCGCGGAGGTGTCGTTGGCGGGGGTGTTGCGGGCGGTGGGCGCCTGGCCTGGCGCCCGGGAGAGCGACCAGGATGGTGCGTGCGATCCGGCCACGGAGAGGGTGGCGGCGATGTTGCGGCAGCGCCTGACGAAAGCGATCGAACGGGAACTGGAGCGTCTCACCCTGGCGGAGTTGCTCTTTGATTTGCGCAGCGCCAGGGCCAGTCTCACGGAGGAGGGCGGATTGATGCTGGGTTGATTGTTGAGAACGCTGGCTCGATGGCGGCCATTCTTTTCCGTCAGAGATCCTCAAGGGCGCATACATTGTTCACTCCACCCCGTGGGAGAAGCTGGGGTCCGTCGCAAAACGAGTCGCCCGGATCGCTGAGGCGCCATCGTCTAGAGACAGGATGAGGGCGGCTTGGCGACGCCTGTAAGATGGGCGCCGATTCCGCCAGGCAGAAAAGCTTCAAGATTTCATGACCCATCGAAGCACCGGTGAGATCGCGGCCGAGTCTGGGGAGAAGGGGGCATGGAGTGATGCGGAACCAGCCAGCTTTGTGCACAGAACTGGTGGAGATGGGCGTGGTGGCCTCCCCCTTCTTTCCCTGCTGTTGGTGCTGGCGCTGATCGCCTCCGCCTTCGCCATCCTCACGGACAGCGGGGTGGTGCCCGCCTGGCCAATGGATCAATCCTTCGCCCAGGTGGCTGATCTCCGCATTGGCAAAGCGAATGGATCCTGGGTGTTTCATTATCCAAACCTGCAGAATTCTGGCGCGATTACCTCTTCTCTCATCGCGGGAATCTATAAGCTGATCGTGCCGACAACTGTGGATACGCTCAATTGGCACATTCGCATCTTGGCGATGAGCATGTATCTCGTCTCGGGCTACATGCTCATTCTCGCCTTTCTGCGGCGAACCTCTGTCCGTCTGGCAGCGTTGCTCTTGATCGCGGTTTCTGGCTACCAATTTGTTGAGCCCAGCAGCGAACTTTTCGCGGCGGCTTTGCTGGGCTGGTTTTTAGTCGCGGCGGTGCATCGCTTGCCGGTTTGGCTGGTGTCGTTGCTCTTGGTGGGGTATGGCCTGTGCAAGGTGGAGTTGATTCTCTCTTGTTTGTTGTTGGGAGCCCTGTGGTGTTGGTTTGAGCGTCGTGACAAGAGGAAGCGTCTGTTGATCCCGATCGGGGTGGCCGGCTGGTTGGCCTTGTTTCTTTTGCCGAGCATCCGTGTGCATGGAAAAGATGTGCTTTCCGGGTCGCGATCTTGGGAGGCTTTCAAGGTGAAATACACCCAGCTGTTTCACCGCCATCAAATCAATCCCCCTGGGAAGAATGCCTGGGCCTATTCCCATAAGACGATCGACAAAGTTTTCCCGGGAAATGATCAGAAAATTATCAATGTGATTCGCAACTATCCTCGTGCGTATTTGGATTATTTCATGCTCGCATTGGTGCAAAGTGTGCTCAATGTGATGAATGGCGCCAAATTCCTTTTGGTGCCAGCGTTGCTCTTTTTTACGGCGCCCAAGGTGTCCAGTCCCCGCCTGCGTTTTGCCGTGGGCGCTCTCTTGATCGTGGTGGTGTTTGCTTTGGCGCCAGCCATGTTCATGGGGTTCATTCATGTGCGATATGTGATGCGTTATTTCCCGTTGATTGTGGTTGTTCTTCTGGGTGTCTTTCTGGACGATCGCCAGGACAGGGCTTGGATTCGTCCCCTGGTGTGGGCGTCAGCCATCGTTACTCTGATCATGCAACTCATCTGGCTGCCCAAGGTGTTCAGCCAAGCCCACTTCCTCTGATCCTCCGGCCGGCCACCTGATCGCGGCCCGAGAGACCGGGCAAGCGTGTTCCCCATTCCGCAGACGATGTGACTTCACCCGCCCCCGCTCCACCTCTGTCCACCCCCTGGTGGTCGGCAGCGACCCGCTGGGATCGGCTCGTCCTGCTGCTGGTGTTGGTGTTGGGTTGGCTCTGGATTTGGGGGGCCTGTTGGAATCCGTGGCGCGTCAGCTGTTTTTTGCAGCCCACCGGTCATGGCGATCCGGTTCAACATTATTTGGGCTGGCATGTGTACGCGTTTTCCACACCCGTTCGTCTGATTCCGCCCCTGTTCGACCAATGGACGTGGCCCCACCCCTTGCCGCTGCTCTACGCGGATGTGATCCCGTTGGCGGCCGTGGTGTTGCGGCCCTTGCAGCGGTTGGTCGGGCAGCCCTTCCAATACTTCAGCGTGTTGTCTCTGCTGAACATCCTGGCCACGGGTCTGCTGGGGCATCGCATCGGATGGGAGGCCACGGGATCCCGCGGCGCCGCCTTCGCCCTTGGGCTGGCCCTTGGCTTGGCCCCGCCGATGGTGATGCGCACCTTCGCCCACGAGGCCCTGAGCCTGCAGGTGTTGATTGTGTTGGCGTTGGCCCTGCTCATTCGCCGTGAGTCGAGGTTTTGGCCCTGGGCGTTGTTGTTGGCGCTGGCGCCGGGGGTGCATGGCTATTTCATGGCCTTGCTTTTTCCCCTGGTGGCCGTTCGCTTGCTTTCAAGCGAGTTCGCTCCCTCAGCCCTGGCCGATGGTTGGCGTGGCTGGTGCCTGCGGCGGTGGGGTTGGAGCCCACCGGCCCGAGTGTTGGACGCGCTCTCGCTGGGGTTGGTGCTGGCGGTGATGGTTTGGCTGGTGGGGTACACCAGTGGGGATGTGGAGCGTTCTCCGGATTGGGGCGAGAACTGGAGCGCCAACCTGCTGGCCTTCTTGGATTCCAACAACTCCTCCCCAATCGTTCCCCCCTTGGGGCGCCACATGCCCTATCAGATCGAGGGCTTTGCCTATCTGGGGCTGTTTGTGATCCTGGCCGCTCCGCTGGTGCGCCTGTTTTGGGGCCGGCGACGGCCAAGGGCGGCCACCCTGTTTCCCAGCCCAGCGCTCTTTTGGGGGCTGCTGGCGCTGATGGTGGTGTTCGCCTGGGGGCCACGCTGGTATGCGGGCCCCCAGGCGCTGCTCGACCTCGGGGTGCTCAAGCGTCTGCCCCTCACAAGCACGGCTTTTCTGAGCTTCCGGGCCACCGGTCGTTTCCTATGGCCCGCCTATTACGCGCTCACCATCTGGACCATCGTTCATCTTTGGACCCTGTTTCGCGCCGCTTGGTGGCCGAAGTTGGTGTTCGTGGTGTTCCTGCTGTCGTTGTGGGAGTCGCATTCCATCCCGCTCCAGGCGGCCCATCATCACTTTCAGCACCGACAAGCGGCCCTGCCGGCGGGCACGGATCCGGTGCCCGCCGCCCTGGTCGACGTGGCCCGTCGCCCCGGAAGCCTTCTGATCAATGTCACCGACAATCCCCGGGCCGCCCCGCGCACCCTGCCGTCCTTCGCCCTGCAGCGCCTGGCCCCGGGGGTGACCACCAACCACGCGCCCTACCTGGCCCGCTACCCGCGCGTTTCCCAGGCGGCCGCTGGAGCCACCTCCTGCGAGCGGATGGGCAACGTGTTGCGGGAGCACCCGGAGATCCGGGAGCGCGTTTGGTTTGTGGTGGAGGGCGAAGACAGCGAACGCTGCCGCCCGTTGCCCGGCTGGACGGTGGAGCGGTTGCTGGATCTGTCGCCTCGCAAGTGGGTGGCTCGTCCGATCCCCCAGTCCGGTGCGGGAGGGCGGCCCTAGGCTGGGGGGATGGCGTCGCTCCCTGATCCCCCACCTGAGGAGGCCCTTCCGGCGGATGGCGCCCCCGAGCCCGGCCAGCTGCTCGACCAGGTGCTCAACCCGCTCCTGGTGGATTTTGAGGACACGTTCGCCCGGGGGCTGAGGCTCCTTGAGCACTGCCCCGATCGGGTGCTGTCCGCCGAGCGCCAGGGCGCCCTGCGGGAGCGGCTCAGCCAGGCCCAGGCCGGTCTGGCCGCCGCCCGGGCCCTGCGGGCCGCCGCTCCCACCCCGATGGCCCTCGACATGGCCACGATCCAGCCCTGGCACGAGCTCGTGGTGGAGGTGTGGTCGCTCTCGGCGGCGATGCGGGCGGCGGGGGTGGTGGTGCCCTGAAGGGGGAGAGACGATGGAGGAGCCAGCCCACCGCCAAGCGATTCATGATCTGGTGGTGGTGTTGCCGGGCATCCTCGGCAGCACCCTGGCCCGCGATGGCCATCTCCTTTGGGCCCCTTCCCCTGGCGCGGTGTGGCGGGCGATCGCCAGCTTCGGCGCGAGCCTGAAGGGGCTCACCCTGCCGGCGGGGCTCGGCGACGGCCATCCGGGCGATGGGGTGGAGCCCGTGGCCTTGATGCCCGATCTCCATCTGTTGCCCGGGCTGTGGACGGCCAACATCGGCTACGACCGGCTCCTGGCCTGGCTGACCCGCCGCTTCACCCTGGAGCTCCCCGACCCCTCAGAACCGGAACGCCCCGCCAACCTGCTGCCCTTCGCCTACGACTGGCGCCTCTCCAACCGCTTCAACGCCCGCCGGTTGAAGGCGGTGGTGGAGCCGGCCCTGGAGCGCTGGCGGGCCGGTGGCGGCCCCCGCGGCGAGGCGCGGCTCATCTTGATCGGCCATTCCATGGGCGGACTGGTGGCCCGCTGGTATGTGGAGCGAGAGGGCGGCGCGGCGCTGACGCGCAAGCTGATCACGATCGGCACGCCCCACCGGGGAGCGGTGGCGGCGTTGAGGCAATTGGTGAACGGGGTGGAGGTGGGGATCGGCCCCCTGGGGCTCGACCTCACCCGTTTCGCCAGGAGCCTGCCGTCGGCGCACCAGCTCCTGCCCCAGTACGCCTGTTTGGAGAGCGCGGGCGGGCTGGAGCCGATCACGGCGCTGGCCTTGCCGGGGGTGGATCCACTGTCGCTGGCGGATGGGGCGGCGTTCCATGCCGCGCTGGATGGCGCCACCGATCCCGGCTTCGCCGCCGGGGCTCGGTCCTACGACCTGCACCCGATCGTGGGCACGCGCCAGCCCACCCCCACCACGGCCCGGCTGGAGAACGGGCGGATCCTCACCAGCGAAGCGATCGAAGGAGCATGGGAGGGCGGCGATGGCACCGTGCCGCGCCTGTCGGCGGCGCCCAAGGCCCTGCGGCCCGATGATCCGCGCCTGCGCTACGCGCCCGATCAACACCTGGGGCTCCACAGCCACCCTGCCGTGCTCGATGAGTTGGAGGGGGTGCTCACGGCCCGGCCGGTGGTGCATCGCGGTGGGGTTGGCGTGGAGATCGGCCTGCGCACGGAGCCGTTGTTGCCGCTGGGCCAGCCGCTGGCGGTGTGGGCCACGGTGGCGGCGGCCACACCGGTGGGGCTGATGGCCGAGCTGGTGGAGGAGGGCGGCCGGGTGGTGGAGCGGCGCAAGCCGCGGATGGAG
>JBKCPG010000276.1:0-8469 GCA_046309395.1 Cyanobacteriota bacterium
CTCGCGATGGCCTCCCCCGCTCCACCCCGGAGGACCTGTCGCCGTGATGGGTGTGCTCAACCTCACGCCCGATTCCTTCAGTGACGGCGGGCGCCTGGCCACGGTGGAGGCAGCCCTGCGCCAGGCGGCCCGCCTGCTGGGCCAAGGGGCGACCCTGCTTGATCTGGGCGCCCAATCCACCCGGCCGGGGGCGAGGGACGTGGGGGTCGCTGGCGAACTCGAGCGCCTCCTGCCTTCCCTCCGCGCCATCCGGGCCGCCCATCCCGAGGCCCTCCTCTCCGTCGACACGTTCCACGCCGCCGTGGCCGAGGCGGCCCTGGCGGCGGGGGCCGATGGGATCAACGACGTGCGCGGTGCCAACGTCACGGCCTCCGCGCCCGGTGGCAGCCTGCGGGATTCCGCCATGCTGCCCCTGATCGCCCAAAGCGGCCGCCCTTACGTGCTCACCCATAGCCGGGGCGACAGCCGCTCCATGGATGGGCTGGCCATCTACAGCGACGTGGTGGCCGAGGTGGCCGAGGAGCTGGAGGCCGCCACCGAGCGGGCCCTGGACGCCGGAGTGCGGCCCGAGCAGATCCTGTGGGATCCGGGGCTGGGCTTCGCCAAAACCCCCCCGCACAACCTGGAGCTGCTACGGCGCCTTCCGGAGCTGACCGCCCGGGGCTTCCCCGTGCTCCTCGGCCCCTCGCGCAAGCGCTTCATCGGCGCCGTGCTCCACGAGCCCCGCCCCCGGGCCCGGCTCTGGGGCACCGCCGCCGTCTGTGCCCTCGCGGTGAGCCGCGGGGCCGCCGTGTTGCGGGTGCACGATGTGGGTCCGATGGTTCAAGTGACGCGCATGGCCGAGGCGATGGGCTCCTGATGCGTTTCCTGCACACCTCCGACTGGCACCTGGGCCGAGCTTTCCACGGCGCCTCCCTGCTCGACGAGCAGGAGGCGGCCATGGCCCGCGTGGTGGAGCTGGCCCGGGAGGAGGCCGTTGACGCCGTGCTGATCGCCGGCGACATCTACGACCGGGCGATCCCCCCGGCTGAGGCCGTGCGGCTCTTCAACGACACCCTGGCCCAGCTCCGGGCCACCGGCGCGGCGGTGGTGGCCATCGCCGGCAACCACGACTCCCACGTGCGAGTGTCGGTTTACGACCCGCTGCTCTCGGCCCTCGGCGTGTCAATCCGCGGCGATGTGGGCCGCTGCCATGAGCCGGTGCTGGTCTCCCCCAAGGGAGGGGGGGGCCCGGTGGCGATCTACCCCCTTCCCTACCTGGATCCGGCGGTGGATGGACCCGCCCTGGGCTCCCTGGAGGCGCCAGGGGCCGAGCCGGTTCCCGCCGCCCGCCTTCGCCATGACGCGATCACCCGCCTGGCGCTGGAGCGAGTGCGCCGGGATCTGGGCACCCGCGGGGGCCACCGCTCCGTGCTGCTGGCCCACACCTTCGTCGCCGGCGGCGAGCCCTGCGAGTCGGAGCGCGACCTCACCGTGGGCAACGTCGATCGGGTGGGCGTGGACGCCTTCGCCGGCTTCGACTATGTGGCCCTGGGCCATCTGCACCGCTCCCAGGAGCTGGATGGACCCCGCCTGGCTTATTCCGGCTCCCCCCTGCCCTATTCCTTCTCCGAGGAACGCCACCAGAAATCCCTGCGTCTGGTGGAGCTGAGCCCCCTGGGCTTGGCCACCGTCGCCCTGGTGCCCCTGACTGTGGGGCGGCCCCTGGCCACCATCGAGGGGCCCATCGAGCGGCTCCTCAGCGATCCGGCCTTGGCCGCCGCCGAAAGGGCCCGGGTGCGGGTGATCCTCACCGACCAGACCCTGCCACTTCAAGCCAAGGCGCGGCTGGAGCGGCGCTTTCCCCATGTGGCCGAGCTGCGCCACCAGCCCCCCGGGCACGAGGGGGCCGCCCCCAGCGCCCGCCACCAGCGGGTGCGCCAGGCCTCCTCGCCCCTGGATCTGATGGGCGCCTTCTTCGCCGATCAACAGGGCCGTCCGGCCTCCAGCGCCGAAGCCCAGCTCCTGCGCCACGCCCTGGAAGCGGCCGCTTCCAGCCGGGAGCCATGAAACCCCATCGGCTCACCCTGGAGGCCTTCGGGCCCTACGCCGATCCGGTGGAGATCGGCTTTGATGGCCTCAGTCAGGAGGGCCTGTTTCTCATCCACGGCAGCACCGGTTCGGGCAAGACATTTCTGCTGGATGCCCTCTGCTTTGCCCTCTATGGAGAGGTGTCGGGGGATCGCAATGTGAAGGGGCTGAAGTCGGATCACGCCGCGCCGGGCGCCGTGCCGAGGGTGAGCTTGGAGTTTTCCCGGGGCGATCGCCGCTACCGGGTGGAGCGCTCGCCTTCCCACAGCGCCCCCAAGCACCGGGGGGGGGGCACCACGGACAAAGCGGCCCAGGCGGTGCTGTTTCGTCTGAATGGCGAGCAACCGCGACCCATCGCCAGCCGCGCGACCGAAGTGACCCGGGAGGTGGAGGCGCTCCTGGGCCTGAACGCCTCCCAATTTCGCCAGGTGATCCTTCTTCCCCAGGGGAAGTTCGCCGAAGTGCTGCGGGCCCGCGCCGAGGAGCGGGAAACCCTCCTCAAAACCCTCTTCAACACCACGCTCTTCGAGCGCGCCGCCCACTGGCTGGAGGAGCGGGCCAAGGCCGCGCGCCTGGGGGTGAGCGAGGCCGATCGGGCTCTGGAGGGGCTGCGCCAGCAGGCGGCCAGGGAAGCCAGCCCTTACACCTTGAGGGCGGACGGGGCGGGTGATCTGGAGGCGCCCGCGGATCAAGCGGGCTTGGAACGCCTGCTGGAGCGGGTCAACGCGGTGGTGGCCGAGGCCGACGCGGCCCTGCGAGGCGCGTCCAGCGCCTTGGCCCTGGCCCAACAGCACAAACAAGCCACCGACCGGCTCGCTGACCGCTGGACGCGCCGAGCCACCGCCACCAACCAGCTGCGGGAGCTGGAGAGCAAGGCCGAAGCGGCCAACGACTTCCGCCAGCGGCTCAAGCTGGCGGAGCGGGCGGAGGCCCTGCGGCCCAGCCTGGAGGCGACGAGGGCCGCCCAAGAGGCCCTCAGCCAGCGGCGAACCCTGCACGACAGCCTGCTGCGGGAAGCGAGCCGGGCCCGGGATGGCGCCCGGGCCCTTCCCAGGGCTGTGGCGCTCCTGGATCTCACCAGCCCGCCCGGCCTGGAGGCGATCAGCGCCGCCAGCGGCGCCCTGGCGGCCCGGCGGGCGGAGGTGGGCGCCCTGGTGACCACCGCCAACGAGGCGGCTCTGGCCCGCGCCAAGGCGCGGGAGTGCGACGAGGGTCTACGGCGGGTTGAGGCCGCCATGGCCACCACCCAAAGCGCTTTGGAAGCCCAGGGGCTGGAGCGTCAGGCCACCGCCGAGGCCCTGGAGAAAGCCCGCACCGCTCGCGACCAGCTGGATGGGCTGCGGCGGTCCGCCGAAGACGCGCGCCTTCAGGCCGTCGCCGTGGAGGCCCTGCCCCCCGCGGAGCGGCGCCTCAGCGAGGCCATCACCGCCCAAAACGAAGCCGACGCTGAGCTCAACGGGGCCACCGCCGCCCTGCTGGAGCTAAGACGCCAACAGATCGCGGGCATGGCGAGCCAGCTTGCCCAGGGGTTGGTGGAGGGGGCCCCCTGCCCGGTCTGTGGAGCCACCGAACATCCGGCTCCCGCCAGCGCCGCGGGCCTCAGCGTCAGCGAAGGCGCCATCCAGGACGCCGAGGAGGCGGTGGCCGCCGCCACCCAACGGGCCCGGGGCGGCGCCGAGGGAGTGGCGGAGGCCCGGGCCGGCCTGGAGCGGTGGAGGGAGCGGGCCGGCGGGGCCGCCGGCGACCCTGAGTCGGCGCTGGCGACCGCGCGAAAGGCCGAGGCCTCCCTGGAGGAGGCGGTGGCCGCCGCCCGAGAGCTGAATCACCTGGAGGACACCCTCGCCACCCTCGACCGGGCCCTGGGAGATCGGCAGCGACAGCTCCAGGAGGCCCACACCCAAAGCGCCCTGCTCCGCGCCACCGCCCGGGAAGCGATGGAGCGGGCCGAGGCGTTGGGGGCCACCATCACCCGAGAGCTGGGAGAGCGGGTGGATCCCAAAGAGGCCCTGGCGGCCTTCGCACCCCTGGAGCGGGCCCTCCAAGAGTTGGCGACCAGTGGCCAGGCCCACAGCCTGGCCGTCAGTCTTCTGGAGGAGGCCGAGTCACGGCTCGCCCTGGAACTGGCCGGCACGCCGTTCACCAACGGCGACGCGGCCCTGGCCGCCCTCAAGCCCGACAGCACCCGGACACACTGGGGAGAACGAATCGCCGCCTACGACAACGCCCTGATTCAGCTCAAGGGAGCCCTGGCCTCCAGCGATCTGGCCGACCTGCCCGAGCTAAGGCCGGACACCGCCGCCGCGGACGCCGCCTTGACGGCGGCCGATGGCGCCCGCATAGCGAGCCTGGAGCGGCTCAGCGAAACGAGAAGCCACCAGCGCGACCTGGCCAAGATCGCGGAGGAACACCGCCAAGGGGAGGGGCTCCTGGCCCAGCGGCGACAGGAGGCCCAGCTGTTCAATGGTGTGGCGGATCGCTGTCTGGGCAGGGCCGCCCCCTACATCTCCCTGCAACGTTGGGTGCTATCCGCCTATCTCGCTGACATCTGCCAACAGGCCAATGTGAGGCTGGATGGCATGACCTCCGGTCGCTACCAACTCCGACTCAGTGACGAGGGGGGGCGTGGGGGGCGCCAGGCCGGCCTGGGGCTGAGAGTGCTGGATGCCTTCACGGGAGAGGAGCGGGAGGTGAACAGCCTCTCGGGAGGGGAAACGTTCCAAGCGTCCCTGGCCCTGGCCCTTGGGGTGGCCGACACGGTGGAAGCCCGCTCCGGGGGGCTCCGGCTGGAGGCGCTGTTCATCGATGAGGGCTTCGGCACCCTGGATCCCGACAACCTCCAGCTGGCGATGGATGAACTGGACCGGCTGCGGGAGGGTGGCCGCATGATTGGCATCATCAGCCACGTGGGGGCCCTCAAGGAGCGCATCCAGGCTGGGATCGAGGTGAGCCAAGGGGAGCGGGGCTCCACGGCGCGGGTGGTACGCACGACGATGGAATGAACGGGTGGCTTCACCGCGAGCGGCCAGGGCGACAGGCGTGGGGATGGGTGAGAACCAGCGCCAAGGCAGGGCGGGGAAAGGAACGCGGGATCGTGGCAATCAGCCGGATGGGCGCTCAAAATGAGCGGAATTGCTTCGGACTTGCCTGGTGGACGAGAGAGTAAGACGCCTCAACGCAGGCACTAGTCCTTATCCGGATGATGGCCAGTCCATCGCCAATTCATCATGAAGAAGCGCGGGATCTAAGAACAACATTAAAAGACAATAAAACGGAGCAGAACCCAGTCCGCGCCGAAGAACCTGGCTTTCCTCACCTCAGCGGAACAAAAAAGCGCATTTTGGCAAGAGAAATGCTGAAATCAGAAATCTTATGGTAATCTTCACACAGCTAGTCACTGGCGCCGCTAAGGGTGCCCAATCGTAAAGACTTTAACATTTTCTCAAGGTCCTTGAGGTTGGTTCTTCAGTTAGACGCGGCTCATCTATCTTTTCTCCCTAGGCTATCACCATGGTCCTCATTATTGGCTCGAATTTAAACGACACCATCAATCCCTTCTTCAACTCGTCGGGACCACTCCTTCCAACGGCATTCTCCGACATCATCAATGGCGGTCTCGGCGCTGATACGATGGACGGTGGTAATGGGGATGACATCTACATTGTTGACAACATTGGCGACGTCGTCAGAGAATCTTTCGACACGATCGCGGGAGGAATCGATACGGTTCAGTCCTCGGTGTCCTATAGCTTGTCACCAGGCACGGTGGTTGGCACCCAGGGATTTGCGATTGAAAATCTCACGCTGACGGGAACGGCGAATATCAACGCCACGGGGAATGCCAAGAGCAACAAGTTGCTAGGCAACAATGGCGGCAACATCTTTTTTGGCACGGCTGGCAACGACACCATTGATGGCGGCCTGGGCAATGACACCGCGAACTACAGCGCGCTCACCAGTGTGGTCACCCTTGGCGCCTTCGGGGTGGTGACCAAAGGTTCCCTCGGCACGGACACTCTGGTCAAAGTGGAAACGATTGTCGGCAGCAACTTGTTGGGCGACACCGTCGATCACAGCGGCGCCAGCGTGGCTCCCGCCACCGGCACCATCACCAACCTCACCACGGGGGCGGTCACGGTGAGCGGTACCGCCTTTCCTTTGCCCCTGAGCTTCACCGTCAGCCAGTTTGAACACGTGATCGGCAGTGGCTTCGCTGACAGCATCACCGGCAACGCCGCCAACAACTCCCTCAATGGCGGTGGGGGCAACGACACCATTTTTGGTCTGGCGGGCAACGACACGCTGAATGGGGAAGGAGGCAACGACACCCTGGATGGAGGCACGGGCAATGACCTCCTCAATGGGGGTGTTGGCGACGACAGCTTGAACGGGGGAGACAACAATGACACCCTGATCGGCTCAGTGGGTTTTGACACGATCAATGGAGGCCTTGGCATTGATACCGCCACCTACAGCACCCTCACCAACGTCGTCACCCTCGGCGCTTTCGGAATCCTCAGCAAGGGCGCGCTTGGAGTGGATTCCCTCATCGGGGTGGAATCCATTGTGGGCAGCAGCCTGCTTGGCGACACCGTGGATCACAGCGGCGCCAGCGCGGCGCCGGCCACAGGCACCATCACCAACCTCACCACGGGGACGGTCACGGTCACTGGCACCGCGGCGCCGCTCCCCCTCACCTTCAGCGTCAGCCAGTTTGAAAATGTGATCGGCAGTGGCTTCGCTGACAGCATCACCGGTAACACCGCGAACAACTCCCTCAGCGGTGGGGGGGGCAACGACACCATTTCAGGTTTGGCGGGCAGCGACACCCTGGATGGTGGAGCGGGGAATGACAGCCTCGACGGCGGCATCGGCAACGACACCTTGCTGGGCGGCAGTGGCAACGACACCCTGATTGGTGGCCTGGGCAACGATGTGTTGACAGGTGGACTGGGGAACGATCGCTTCCGCTTCCTGACCCTGGCGGAACGCATCGATACCATCACCGATTTTTCCAGAGGATTCCTCATCGCTCCAGTGGATACGCTGGCCGCTACCACAACCATCATCGGGCCGGTATTTCCGCTCACAAACCGAGATTTGGTTGAGGTAAGCGCCTCA
This sequence comes from Cyanobacteriota bacterium, assembly GCA_046309395.1. Lineage (GTDB taxonomy): Bacteria > Cyanobacteriota > Cyanobacteriia > PCC-6307 > Cyanobiaceae > Cyanobium. The sequence continues at coordinate 7,189 of JBKCPG010000276.1, forward strand.
GGATTTGGCGCCACCTCCTTGGCCCAATTCAGCTACAACTCAACGACGGGTTCGCTGTCATTCCTAGGCACCCAGTTTGCGACCATCCAAAACCTTCCTTCCGGGTTTGCTGTCGCCTCTGACGTTGTGCTGATCTAAGGCTCACATTCGCTCCAAACGGTATCACCTCAAGCAGTCACGATGAATCGTGGCTGCTTGCCTGGGGTAAATAAGCGAGGCCTTGAACAAACGTTGGCGAATGCTCCCCTAATGGCAAGGAGATTCTGGAGAGAGAACTCCTTGTCGTTCAGGAAACCATGAGACCGTCTTCACAACAGAAAAGGCTGTCACAAAAGACAAAGACCCCAATAAGTTGAGCTCAACACGAGGAATTCATTCCTCAAGAGAAAATCTCAATTCCAGCAATTCCTCCCACCCCTCAGCAGCGACTTCCATGGCGAATGTTCTTGGCACATCGTTGAACGACACCATCAGCCCATTTTCTGTCTCACCAGGTGTGGTTGGCGTGCCCACCTCCGGTGCGGACACAGTTAATGGTGGCCTTGGAGCGGACACCATGGATGCTGGGGATGGAAATGACACCTATATCGTCGACAATATTGGCGATATTGTGAAGGAACAATTTGATGATACCTTTGGTGGTGTGGATACGGTGTTATCTTCCGTGTCGTATTCCCTCTCTCCTGGCACCACCGGCAACCAGGGGTTTGGCATTGAAAATCTGACCCTTACGGGCACTGCCAACATCAACGCAACGGGAAACGCCAAAAATAATTTACTGCTGGGCAATGGGGCAGCCAATACATTTTTCAGCAGCGCGGGCAACGACACCATCAACGGCGGCCTCGGCACCGACACCGCCAACTACAGCGCCCTCACCAACGTCGTCACCCTCGGCGCCTTCGGGGTGGTCAACAAGGGTTCTCTCGGCACCGACTCCGTCATCGCGGTGGAATCCATCGTCGGCAGCAGCCTCCTCGGCGACACCGTCGATCACAGCGGCGCCAGCGTGGCCCCCGCCACCGGGACCGTCACCAACCTCACCACAGGCGCCGTCACGGTGAACGGCACCGCCTCGCCCCTGCCCCTCACCTTCACCATCAGTCAGTTTGAAAACGTCATCGGTAGCGGCTTCAATGACAGCATCACGGGAGACGCGGGCAACAACCTTCTCGCGGGAGGCAGCGGCAACGACACCCTCAATGGCGGCGCTGGGAATGATCGCATCTTTGGTGATGTCTCCCTAGCGTTTAGCTCCCCAGTCTTTAGTTTTAACAATAA
>JBKCPG010000277.1:0-5769 GCA_046309395.1 Cyanobacteriota bacterium
ATCGACTGGTCCGATCGTTTGATTCTGGCCACGGGGGCATCGGATCCCATTGCCACCAGCACGTGGACAGGCCAAACGGGTATCACCATCAGTAACAGCTCTTTTGACGCCGTGAATGGCACGGCCCAAGCCCTCTTTTCCGGGGGCACGGCGGGGCAGACGTTCAAAATCACCAACACCATCACCACAACCGGCGGGCAAACTTTGGTGCAAGCCTTTGAATTTCGGGTAGAACAGCCATGACAACAAACGACATTCACATCACCGTGGCGGTTTTGGAAGAACGGCTGGGCGGCATTGAAAAACATCTGGCGCGGCAAACGGAGGCTTTAGAAAAGCTGGCCGATAATGCGGTCCAAATTGCCCTGATCCAGCGGGAAACAAAGCACCTGAAAGAAGCGGTGGAGGCCATACATGCCCGCTTAGAAACACACCTCACATCCCACCGGCAAACCACCATGGGGATTATGTTTGAGGTTCTGAAAGTCACGCTCGCCATCATGGGCGGTGCGCTGATGGCCAAATACGGCCTAAAATAACCAAAGAAAGGAAACACGACTATGAAAGACATTATCCTCGGACTGATTCGCCACACCGTCACCACCATGGGGGGCGTTTTGGTGACCTCTGGCTATGTTGACGAAAGCGGCGTGCAGACGCTGGCAGGCGCGGCGGCGGTGATCGTTGGCGCAGGCCTCTCGGTGCTAGACAAAAAAATCAAGGCCAAAAAATGACAAAAACCCTGCGTCCTATCAGTGACACAGCCCTTGCTCTGGTTAAACGGTTCGAGGGCTTTTCCCCCACGCGCTACGTCTGCTCGGGGGGCAAGCTGACCATAGGCTATGGCCACGTGATCACCAAGGCCCACATCCCTGATTTTGAAAAACCCATCACAGAACAACGGGCAAGCCAAATTTTGATGATGGATATGACCTACGCCCAGCAGGCCGTGGATCGGTTGGTTAAGGCCCCCCTGACCCAAAACCAATTTGATGCCCTCGTGTCTTTTGTGTTTAATATCGGGGAGGGTGCTTTTGCCGCCTCTACCCTGCTGCGCCTCCTCAATAAAGGCAAGTATGACGAGGCGGCTTGGGAATTTAACCGCTGGATTCATGCGGGCGGGAAACGCCTTGAGGGACTGATCCGACGCCGTCGGGCCGAGCGGGAGCTGTTTTTGCGCCCTTAGGGGCGACATTATTAAAGAAAATAGATTGTGCTGCCCCTTTAGCTGTGTCAAGGTCTTGTGGTTTTTTAATTTTGCCGCGAGATTTTATGTTTAATACGATCAAGAATCTTGTTTATGGGGTTATTAAAATCGGGTTTTGGGCCATTTGCTTAATTTTAGCAATCATAGTTTTGCTTGCGGCTGTTCCCCAAATAGGATCTAGGGGAACAAACGAAAGCCTTGAACAACCCTCCCGATCAGAAAGCGTCCCCCAAAATGCAGCACCAGCAGAGCCAGAATATCAGGTTGAGCTTCTTTCTTGGGGAATAACGGCGATGGAATACAAAGATGATAAATCTAAATTTTTTGGTGAGGTAAGGAATTTATCTGGCAAAACGTTAAAGTTTTTGGCCGCAAGAGTGTCCTGTTTTGATAAAAACGATCAAATCGTTAGCACTCAAAAATCTTATGTTGATGCTCAAATCCTTCAGCCGCAACAAAAAACAACTTTTGATGGCTATGTAGATTATCCTTATAACACTAACGGGTGCGTTGTAAGTTTTCAGGATGATTATTTGGAATTAAACACAAAATATCCAGATAAGAAGTGATACAATTTCCACTTTGGTTTCAAGGGGTTTGGGGGGTTAAAATCTAAAGGTGTCGAATTCGACCCCTTTAAACACCACCGTTGGGGGGATTAAACCTTATCCAACCTTTCCTTCAAACTTTGATTAAACCAGCCCGTTTCGGTCCTCTGCCAGACGTCTTTGGTTAGGGTTGGGGCATCGGTGCATCCTTCCGCGGCCAGCATGGCAAAACCCGCGATATCGTGCCACGAATCGGCATAGTTTGGATCCCCATTGAGGATGCGGGCGATTTTATGGACGATCATGTGCAGGGCCTCTTTGTGGTGAGGGGCCAGCAGGTGCCAGTTATCGTGACCGGCCATGGTGTTTTTCAGGTTTTGGGACAGCGTGGCATTCATGCAAAAGGTGCCATAGCGTTCGCCGCGCTCTTTAAGGATTTCGGGGAGGGTTGGGGTCATATAGGTCTCTCAATTTTATACAGCAAAGACAGCAAGGTTTTGGGCACGCGACTATGAAAGGCAGCATCGTCGTGGACGTGACCTTGCGGCGTTGTGCCGCCCCAAATGGCCCTGCCTGTGTCACTGATGCCCACGATCAGGTGGTAACCGTTTTTGCGCCAGACCATGGTCAAATCCCCCCTGGGCTCGGGCACAAGATCAGGGCGCGAGATATCCTTGGGCAACATGGCCAAAAAGCGTTTGGCATACCGAATGGACCTCACGCGAATGGCATGGGCCCCGTAACCGTCCCAGTCTGAAACAAGGCAGGATGGGTCAATCATAACAAACACCTGCGGTCGCTTTTAGGTTTCTCTGAATGCAGCAGGAACAATGTGTAGATGGCACAGATAACCCACCCCCCAGCCCGTGTTTCTGTGGCTCTAACGTGGCGACTTGCCTTAACTGAAAGGCCACCGCTTCCTCCACATCAAACGCAAAATTTTGAAGGTTCCCACGGTTAAGGACATATCCCCCCAAGGCAGGGTCTGGCTCCCCAAGCCGTTTTGTGATGATTTCGTCAACAATTTCGTAAAGCGTTTTCATGGCGTCTCCTGCTGCTTTTTCCGATTTTTAGGGGAAATGGTGATTCTTGAATCAGCACAGTCCGGCAAAGAATAGGGTTCGCCTGCAATGTGGCTCGCCCAGCAAAGCAGCAAAAACCCCTCACTGATTTCCTGATCCCCGTAACACCGTATGGCTGGCAGAAAATCCAAGAAAAGCGCTCTGAGTTCGTCTTTTGTCATAGTGTCTCCTACTGCTTTTTCCGATGATCCAACGCCGCCGCCGCCTTGTGCAGGTGGTTGGGTGCCATGTGGCCATAGGTGCGCTCCACCATGGCACTGGATGTATGGCCAAGATAACGCGCCACATCAAAGACAGGCACCCCCGCCTGAACCATCCAGCTGGCCGCCGTGTGGCGCAGGGTGTGGGGCGTAACATGCTCTAGGCCCGCCCGTTTGCAGGCGGCCTTAAAACTGCCCTTGATATCCCCAATGGCGGTTTGGTTATAGTGAATCACGGGTCCGAAAGGTGTGCCCCGTTTCCGTGCCAACAGCAGGAAGGTCCGCAACCGGCGCGTGATGGGGATGGTGGCGTGCTTTTTGTTTTCGGCCCCTGAGTCGGATTTCAGGTAAATCAGGTTGTTTTTAAAATCCACCTGCCCCCATTTCAGGGTCAGCAAGGCCGTTTTCCGTCCGCCGGTATATAGGCCCAAAAGAACAAACAGGCTCAGGTATTCCCGCGACAGGCCCTTGCGGCTGGCCCACAACAGTCTGGCGGCCTCGCTGCGGGTCAAAAAGCGATCTTTGGGCTTATTCAGGGCAGGCACCCACACGGGTATTTTTTGCAGCAGCCGCCCCATGCGCCAATCATAATTCAGGGCGGCGCGTAAATAAGCCAACTCACAGCGGGGGGCCGCAGTGGTTTTTGTGGCGCGGGTTTTGACGTACAGGCGACAGGCCCGCTCATTCACAATGCCCGCGGGTTTATCGGCCCACCAATCGATCAAGGGCTTTAAGGCCCCTTTCAACGTCCTTAACCCCTTAATCGTCATATCAGGCCCCTTTTCGTCAAGATAACAGGCCAAAACGTCCCCTATATAGCGTGCATCGGGATGACTTGGCCGGTTGTCGGCGGGTTTCTGGGCAAGGAATCCGTGATAATACTCTCGTGCCGTCTCAGCATCGCTTGTGCCCGTGCTTTGGCGGCGGCGGCTTCCCCGCTCGAACCAGACGATCTCAAAAACGTTTCGGTCTTGCCGCCACTCAAGGCGCGGTCCTGTGTTTTTTCTGGGCATGTCTTTGTCTCCTCTATATAATCGTAAATATCCTTTTGGTGAAACCGCCAGCGGCTGCCAATCTGAAAGGCCCTTAACCGCCGTTTTCTGGCCAAGGTTTTGATATGGGCGGGCGTGGTTTTCAGGAACGCCGCCACCTCTTCGGGGGTACAGATTTCGGGGAGGGCTTGGCTGGTCATATCGCCATCCCAGGTAACAGTGGCTGTCCTACATGGTGGGCGTAAAGCTGCAAACAGCCCGACACCTCCAGCATCTCCTGCCTTTTTTTAGCATCGGCCTGCGCCTCCATAATTTTCACGAGCAAGCGCAGGGCTTTGAGGTTGTACCCGTCCCCCTTGGCGTCGTTGTAAAGGGTGGCAATGTCTTCCCGAATCGCCCGCATTTCGTTTCTCAAAAACAGAACGCGGTTTGCCAAGGCCTTTAAAGGAAAATCCTCCGGCGTTTCTGCCAAAGACCGCAAGCTGGCGGTCACGGCTTTGACCTCGTCCCCCGTAAAGGTCAAGGATCCGCTGTCGTGGGACAGGGTTATGGTTTCGGGTTCTAAGGTCATGCCGCCACCTCTTCCGTTGCCTCAATAACCTGCATTTGCTTTTCCAAACTTTCTTGAAGGCCCTTAACCCCTTTTTCTTGGGATGGGGCATCGGCCATTTCAAACCAGTCGCTGGGGTGGCTCATGCCGTCTTTGATCCCGCGATAGATTTTGCGTAGCTGGACGATTTGGGCGGGGCGAATGGCCTCGATACGGCAAGCCAGACGCTTTTGGATCATGTCTTGGGTGACGCCAAATTCGCCGAATTTCTCCACCATGTTTTTGATGCTTTCGGGTGACGTATCCGCCTTGGCCCGCAAGGTTTGCTCACACTGTTTGACGGCCTCTTCCACAATGTCCCCGGGGATAACACCAAGGATGCACGATCTCAACCGTCGCGCCCCCTGATTCGCCACAAGCTCGTAAATGTCACGAGGGTCTGTGAGGCGTCTGGAACCGTTCTTTGTGTGCCGTTCGTGGCGTACCTGAAATTGCATGGTCCGGCGGGTGTTGGTCTGCACGTCCCAAGCAAACGCCTCGACAGAACTTTCCCCATCCCTTTGGTCCAATTCACGGATTCCGTACTGCACGTTGCCCCACGATTGGGCGATGGCCTCAGCTAGGCGTATAGATGGCCCTGTGACCTCTTGCCCGCCCCGAGTGTAGGAATAAACAGCGGATTCGGCCAGAGTGGGACGGGTGCAGGCGGATAAAACGGCATCCGTGGCCGCGATGACATCCCGAGGGAATTTCTTGGCCACGATCATGGCGGATTGCGTTTCGGCAATGGCCCGTTGTTGGTCTGATTCGGCTGTGGCGGCTTGGGATAGGCGGCCTTCGTCGCGAAAGGTCGTGATAGCTTGACTCATAAGGATTCTTTCTCTCTTTTTGTTGGGGTTTACTTCACAAGGAACCGCCGCGTTTCGCGGGGCACTTTGTATCGTTCAGCCATTCCCGGGTAGTCGGCGGCAAATTGCTTTTGATCAAACACCTTGGATGTGCTGTTTTTCCAGGTCACAATGGGCTTGCTTTCCCACGTCAGGGTGGACGCATTGCCCATTTCGGCTTTGATCTGAATCTCCAGATCCTCGGATTCCTTGGTGATGCGTTTCAATTCATCCCGCCGGACCTTCAGCTGGGCGCACAATTCGGAAAGATCAGGCGTGGCCTCAATGGATAACCCCTCATCC
>JBKCPG010000278.1:0-4251 GCA_046309395.1 Cyanobacteriota bacterium
AGAAGAAGTCCCTGGACACACAACGTCCACTTACCGAAGGAGAGAAGCAGATTTGGAAACGCAAAGCAGGATTCACGCCCGGACCGAATGCGAAGTTGCGGCACTTCCGGAGAGGGATGGGAGGTGGCGTTCTCCGCGGATCACTGGCCAACCTCCACGCGGTCTGCCCGCGGCGTCAGCCCGGTGAGCGTCTCACAAGTAGGGACATTGATCGAAATTGAGCCGTTGGAGCCCCGATTGGGAGAGGCGCTGAAAGTCGTCCAGGCGACTTTGACTCAACTCCCCCCGGACCGGGGGGTAACCGAGCCAATGGCCATGGGGACGAGGGGCGTGGATGGGATGCACCTCCTCCTCGCCAAAAGCCACAAAATCGGCATGAATGTAGGCTTGATCCGACACCAGGGGGTAGACAAGTCGCGAGAGGAATCTCTGATCATCCCCATAATTGTTATTGCTCCCACCCCGACGGAGCCACTCGTTGATCAAGGAGCTCATTGGAGGCAAAACGCCACGTCTCGCGCCCCACAAGCCCGCAAGAATCAACGACCGATGGTGGGGATGATCCCTGATGATATGGAAGCCCTGATTCGATGCCATCCATTCGTCAACCACAACCTTGTTTCTTGGGCAGAGCAAGGCATCCACATCCCTGCCAATCACCGCGTCAACATCGGGGTCGTCCATCGCCAGAAATCGCCAAAACGTTCCATCAAAAGCCGACTTTCGCCTCATTTTCACAACCTCGGCGCCAAGGGGCTCCAGGCGGCGCGCTAATTTCCCGTAGAGCTTATCCTCCACATAAAATCTTGCTGTCCAGCCAGGAAAGAATTGCCGTGCCGCTACCGCGTTGGCAATCGCACCCGATTGATAAACCTCATCCGGGCCATACACCGAAAACGAAATGAGACGCTTCCCACCCAAAACGCGCGATCCTCAGATCAACCTTGAGACACTCTTAGCATGACTGACCTGGCGGCACTCCCACGGGCGGGACGTCCCATCTTGGGTACAACGGCTGGTCTCTCCAGACTCTTCCGCCAGGAGAGACGCGGCCCACTCGTCGCGTGTGACAAGGGAAACGAGCCTCAGCGCCCCTCTCCGATCCGCTCCACAATGGGGGTGCTTTCAACGGAGTCCAACAACGTGGATCACGGCCTCACCCTGGCCTCTGTGCTGCTCTTCGGCAGCGGTCTGTTCTGCTTAAGCACCCTGTTTTTCGGCACCAAAGGGGGCTTCTACGACAGTGATGATTACGACGGGAACGGAACGGCCCATTGATTCCTTGGCCATCCCTCCGCCAAGGAGCCTTCAGGGGAGGCCAAGCCGTTCGGCTTCCGGACACTCCCCGGTGATGGCGATGTCCTCCACCCCTCCCAGACGGCTCACGGTGGCCAGTCTGGTGCTCACCGCCCCAATCGACTCGATCCTCACACACACCTCCCAACTCAGGCGCTCATCCCCCTCATCGTCCTCCTCCTCGTAGCGGAAGGTGACCAGTTCAGCGTCCACCTCCACCACCGTGGCGTCTTCCAGCCAGCATTGCTGATCCTTGAGGAACACCCAGACGGGCCTCTGCTCCGCAGAGTATTGAGCAAGCTTGCGGTGCAACATGCCGCTGCCGCGAGTCCCCAAATCCTAGGCAGATTGTCCCCCGAGTCCGTGTCCGTCATGACATCCCTCCAGGCCCCCCCATCCTCTGACGTGGAGGCGATCCGTCTGCAGCTGCGCAGCTGGCCCGAGGTGGAGGCCTACCTGGGCTCCCACAAAGGGATCATCCTGCCCTTGGGCTCCACAGAGCAGCACGGGCCCACCGGGGCCATCGGCACCGACGCCCTCACCGCCGAGGCGGTGGCCCTGGAGGTGGGTCGTCGCTGCGGTGTTCTCGTCGCCCCCACCCAGGCCTACGGCATGGCGGAGCACCACCTCTGCTTCCCGGGCACCGTGAGCCTCCAACCCACCACCCTGCTGGCCCTGCTCCATGACGTGGTGCTCTCCCTGGCCCGCCATGGCTTCGAGCGGATCTTCGTGGTGAATGGCCATGGAGGCAACATCGCCACCGCCCGAAGCGCCTTCGCCCAGGCCCACGCCAGCGCCGCCGCCCAGGGCCTTCCCGTGGCCCCGCGGCTGCGCTGCCAACTGGCCAATTGGTTCATGGCGGGCCCGGTGACGCGGGAGGCCCGCACCCTCTACGGGGATCGGGAAGGGCACCACGCCACCCCCAGCGAGATTGCCCTCACCCTCTGTCTGGAGCCCAGCTTGGAGGCCAAACAGCGACCCTTGCCCGAGCCCGCCCCCGCGGGCCCCATCCACGGCCCGGAGGATTTCCGGCGGCGCCATCCCGACGGCCGCATGGGTTCCGACCCATTTCTGGCCAAAGCGGACCATGGGGAACGTTTTCTGGATCTGGCGGCCACGGCCCTGAGCGAGGATCTGAAGGCTTTTCTCGCTTGATCGAAGGCCATGGGGCGTATCACCGCGGATGACGTGCGCAAAGTGGCCCAACTGGCCCGACTGGAGCTGCCCGCAAGCAAGATCGCCACTTACACGGAACAGCTGGAGCGGATTCTCGATTACGTGGCCCATCTGCAACAGGTGGACACGGAGAACATTCCCGCCACCACCCGGGCGGTGGAAGTGCTCAACGTGACGCGCCCCGATGTGGTGGAGCCCACGGAGATCCGTGAGGATCTTCTGAATTTGGCTCCCCAACGGGAAGGGGAGTTTTTCCGAGTGCCAAGGATCCTGGGCGAGGACCCGTCCAGCGCGGCGGCAGGCTGAGAGGCTTAGCGGGTTGGAGAGACGGCCGTGCGGTGCAGCACCTCCAACACCCGACGGCGGGCATGGCGGGTGGGCATCAATGCCGCGAGGGGGCGGAGACGACTGCGACGCCGCTTGTGGCTGCGGACACCGAGAACAATGTCATAGAGGAAATTGAGCGTATCGCCACGGCTTTCAAAGAGGCCCAAGCGCTGAGGAGACCCCTTCGCATCCAAAAGATGGCGTGTGGCATGGTACGCGGGCCGGTACTGATACCAGGGGATGGAGGGCCAAAGATGATGGACGAGATGATAGTTCTGTCCCATGATCAGCCAATTCATCAAACGGCTGGGGTAGACACGCGCGTTGTGCCAACGACTTCTCGATTGAAAGGGCCGATGGGGGAGGTAATCAAAAAACAATCCCAAGGTCACTCCCACCATCAGGGCAGGGGCGAACCAGCAGTTAAATATGAACGGCAGGAAATCAAAGCGCAACCCCGCCAGGATGATCAGCACAAAGACGGAGCGCTCCAACCCCCAGGCGAACAACTCATGACCGCGCCACAGAGACCGTTTGAAAAAAAAGACTTCGTGATAGAAAAAGCGCGGCGCGATTAACCAGAGAGGGCCAAAGGTGCTGACAATATGATCGGGATCATTTTTAGGATCATTCACGTAGGCGTGATGCTGCAAATGTACCCGCGTGAACACCGGGAAACTAAACCCCAACAACAGGGCCGCGCCATGCCCCATCACGGCGTTCCAAAACCGGTGAGGGTGGGCCGCGTTATGGCAGGCGTCGTGGATCACGGTGCCCTCCAGATGGAGCGCCAGAAAGCCCAGGGCCAGCAGCACGGGCAGGGGCCAACCGCCGACGAACCACCCCCAAATCGTGAGGCAGGCCAGGCCATAGCCTCCGAGGAAAAGCGCCACGGTGGGATTCCATGGAGGCGGTGGGAGCAGAAACTCCTTCGGAACCGTCCGAGAGGGGCAAGAGACGGCGGCTGGAACGGTTCCGCCCTCGGTGGCAGCCATCAAGGACGATGGGCAATCCTGTGTGGGGGAGATCACCGGAAGCAGGGCCGACACCGCTGAGCGGGATTCACCTTAAACAAGTCAGCCAGTCAGCGAGTGCGTCTGGGGGATGCTTCACCGGCATGCCTACGCTGGCCGCGTCAGTGATGGCCGCCATGTTCGACCGCTCCCACATCAATCCTCCCGAGCTGTTTCGCCATCCGGCCTACACCCGCGTCATCTCCGTCACCGCTCCCGGCCGGATGGTGTTCATCGCGGGTCAGACCCCTTCAGACGCCCAGTACAACCCGGTGGCGGTGGGCAACCCGCGGGGCCAATATCTGCACGTGATGGAGGCCCTCAGCCTGCAGTTGGAGGCGGCGCATGCCACCTGGGCCGATGTGGTGTTCCGACGCATCTATGTGCTTGACATGGACGGCTTCCTGGAGATGCAGCGCGATCCCACCCTGCCCCAACC
>JBKCPG010000279.1:0-5635 GCA_046309395.1 Cyanobacteriota bacterium
TTCCACGGTAGGCCCCACCACCACCACCACCGGCCCCGCCGCCGGCACCAAAACCACCCGCAGCCCCGCCGCCGCCGTTTAGCCCACTGTTTCCAGAACGTCCACCGCCACCTCCGCCAGCGGCTCCCACTGACCCATTCAACCCGCCGCCGCTACCCCCAGAAGCCCCATTGCCGTCGTAGCCACCATTCAACCCGGCCAAACCGCCGTTCCCTCCATAGGCCGCATTCCCTGTGAAGGTGACGTTATTCAGAACCACATTTCCTGAGTTGATGTAGAGAGCACCGCCTGCCCCCAGGCCTCCACCCCCCCCGTTCACCCCATTGCCTCCACGGGCCATGCCATTGGTGAGGGTGAGACGGGAGAAGGTGACATTGGCCCCGTTGATATTGAAGATCTGGCTTGCTCCTTGACCATTAATGATGGTGTTGCCATCGTCTTCAAAGACGATGTTGTTGCCAGACGCAATCGAGAGGGTGCTGCTCAGATTGATCACCCCATTGACCCCCCTTAGATCAATCGTATCCACGCCAGCATTGCTCTTGGCGTAATCAATGGCAAAGCGCAATGAGCCGATGCCACTGTCATTATTATTTGTTACCCGTAAGGGGTTGGCGACGACGCGAATGGACGAGGTGACATCATTGAAGCCAACCATCCAAAAACTATCAACCCAGGTCGTATCCGTTGTGATCAAGCGGCTGGCACCGCTGAAATTTGCATCCGCATAGAGAACGGCGGCAAAACCCGGGGTCACTTTGAGTGAACTCAGGGTGTCATTGCCAATCGTGATGGCGCTAATGTCATAAGTCCCTGCATCCAAAAACTGAGATTTACCCATGTAATTTGAGTCTTGATAGATTGTCACCCCTGCCAGTGTATTTTGTTCAAGATCAACCATCTTGCCGTCAAGCATGACTTGCCGGTGGTCATTTTCCGCTCGCAGAGCCGCAAGCTTCTCTTGGGAGAGAGTTTCGCCCTGCACAAGACGGGCAAAAATTTCACCCTCATCACCCCCGCTGCGTGTTGGATTGATCTGGGAGTCAATGAAGTGTCCGATCTCCTCCAGCAGGACACTGGCAACGGCGTTTGGGCTCTCTTGATTCTGCTCCAGGAAGCCTTGATTGAGATAAATTGTGTTTGTCGAGGAGGAGAACCCGCCGTTGGTTGCTCCCAGGTCGGCGTCGGACATGATTTTGATGTCGGGGATGGCCGAAAAATCACCCTTGGCGAATGCGCTGAACAAGCGGCCTGCCAACAGCTGGTCGTAATCACCGCCAAAGGCAACCTCAATCGAAGCTCCCTGACTGATGAAGGCATCGAGAGATTGGCTGGCTACGGCGATGGCTTCCTGTATCAGGGAAGCCATGAGTGGGGTGATCGTGGTGGTGCTGGAGAATTTCATCGGTTTGACTCCTTTGATGAATGACGGACTGAAATCGTGTTTGGTTGTCAAGAAAGCACGCGAACAGGGGCCCGATTCCTTGGCACTTTCCGATGCGGAACCCCATTGGATTGGGTGCCAACTGAAATTGACTCAGAGCGCTCATGGCGTGCGCGTTATCCTCGGAGTGAGGAATCTTTTGCTGACTGCCAACTGGAGATGGATGGATTCAGGGCGCTTTCAGCGACTACAATCACAATGACTTGTGGCCGATTCGTCTGCTGCCTGTCACCCTCCATCACCTTGATTCATTGCAAACCTCCAACGATCCGCTGGCGGACATTCTTCTGTCATCTGGATGACAGGTGCCCGATCACTCTTTAGGCCCCCTTTTCCTGGTCTCATCGCGGCTCCTGATCTTTGGGAGATTTCGTGTCTCGGGGCATTGGTAGGACCCTGTTCGTGAAGTTCTCCGATGTCCAGTGCCCCTATTGCGCCATAGCCCCACGAAGAACTTCAAGCCTTGCTCCAATCGCGCGGCAAGGATGTGATCCTTGTTGACAAGTCTTTCCACCTCAGCCAGATCCATCCACAGCCCCTGCCCACGGCTCGCGCGCCTGGGCGCTGGTCGCCACAGACATTTCAGGATTTTCCACGATGGCCTTTTTGCCACCCAGGTCCGTCTCGGCGAGCCCCTCTATCGCGAATTGGCCACAATCCTCAGCCTCGATCTGGCCCCGGTTTGATCAGGATCCTCAGGTTCCCGCTTCCCTCCAGGCGATTCAGAACGACCTTGAGCAGGTTGAACGGCTGTGGCTCAAGAGCACCCCAGCGCTGGTGGTCCATCCACTGTTCCTGATGGGTCCGATCAGGTTGGAAGCGTTAGAAATCCAGCTCGATCCAGCGATGATCATACCAACATTCCTTGGTGGGTTCCTGTTCTCTCGTTTCAGGGTTGTCTCCGCTCGCCTTGTTAGACGAGATGAATCTCACACGGATCGTTGACTTTCCACGCAGGTGCTCCCAGCCAGAACGGCTCGGACTGTTTCACTGGGTGCCAGCTAATATTGAGTGATTCGTGCTCGAGCCGATGTCAGAGCAAAGCAATCAAGTAGCCATAACTGTCGCAATCATTGGTGTGGTGGGCTCTCTGGGAGCGGCAGCGATCTCCAACTGGGACAAGATCGCTCAACCCCGCTTGCCTTTGCCCCCTGATCATCGTGATGGCTCCGAGTCGGTGAAAACGCCCCCACCACCACCTCCTCCACCGCCGACGCCGACGCCGAACCTTTCGGGAGTTTGGCGTGACAGCGTCAACCCTGGCAATGGCTCAAGGGTTGTCCAGCAAGGGCAAACCTTCACTTTTCAAGGGTGGGGCACTCTTCCCAACGGTGTCGGCTTTCAGTCCACTGGAACAGGCAGTGTGGACGCAGATCGAGTGTCATTTGTCCACAAAGCCCAGTACCAAACTGGTGAGACTTCGACAGGAGGCTGCGACGGATCGGTCACATCGGATGCCAGCACGATCACGATGAGTTGCACCGACACACGTATAGGTGCGTTTCCTAGTCGAATGTATCGGCAGTAATTCATTCGCCAGTTCGCTATGTGCTTTTCAAGAAGCCGGACTTGAATCAGGCGCGAGTAGAATATCTTATCCTCAGATCTTCGCCTTAGAGATACACCTCCTCTTCTGGATACCCCACCCGTTTGACGCTTCCCCGCCCATACAGGGCGGACAGCAGCAACAAAATTCCCAGTCGCCCCACAAACATCCCCACAATCAACACCAGTTGCCCCCAGCGGTTCAGCTGGCTCGTTACCCCCACGTCCAGCCCCACCGTGCAAAAGGCCGACATGCAGGTGAAAAACTTCTCTAGAAAGCTGAAACTTCCCGCCACCGTCTCCTCCCCGCCAGCGGTGGGCCCCAATCCCAACAGCAGTGTCATCGCCACCACAAACAATCCCGATGCCACCGTGACCCCAATCGCCTTAAAAATTAGCTCCGGCGCGATCCGGCGCTGACGAATCACCACCTCCCGCCGGTTGTCCAGCGTGGATCGAGTCGCCCCCAGCAGCAACGCGAACGTGGTGGTTTTGATCCCACCTCCCGTGCCGCCGGGGCTCGCGCCGATGAACATCAATCCGATCATCAACAGCAATCCCGCGTCCGACAAGGTCTCCAGCGACAAGGGCACCGTGTTGAAGCCAGCCGTGCGCGTGGTGATGGATTGAAAAATCGTCACCTGCAACTTCTCCCACCTCGTCAGGGTGCTGATGACCCCGTCAGGGGCGAATTGTTCGGTGAATAACAAGCCAATCGCTCCCAGCCCGATCAGCAACACCGTGCTCCGCAACACCAAGCGGGTGTGCAAGCTCAAATCGCGCCGCCTGCGCAAGCGAAGACGCTTGGTCCACAAATCGTTTGTCACCCGCCAACCAATCCCGCCGATCACGATCAAAGCGCCGATGACCCCATTCACCACCGGCTGGGCCCGATACCCCACCAAGTTGTCGCTGAACAAGCCGAAGCCAGCGTTGTTGTACGCGCTGATGCAGTGAAACATCGACGCCCACAATCGCTTGCCGGGGTTGGCGATATCTGTGAAGCCAAAGCTATACAAAATGATGGTTCCCAAGCCCATGATCACCGTCGCCGTCAGCAAAATCGAATTGAACGTGGGGCCGATCCCCCCAACCCCGAATTCATCCAGCGCCCGTCCCCGATCCAACCGATGTCGCAGCCCCGATCGTCCTTGCACAAACCCCTGCAAGAACGTCGTGATCGCCATCAACCCTAGCCCTCCGGTCACGATCAAGCCCGCCAGCACCACCTGACCCAGCAGCGTCAGCTCTTTTCCCACATCGATGATCGACAGGCCTGTCACCGTGATCGCTGATGTCACCGTGAACAGCGACTCCCACAGTCCCACTGAATCCGACGAGCAGGCCGGCGTCGCCAATACCAAGGTGCCCGCTCCGATCACCAGCATTCCCGTCACCACGGTGAATTGGGGCACCGTGAGATGGCGACGCCAGTGGTCCAGCCGCGCCATGGAGCGCACAATCAGGGAACTGGAGGTCACGATCCACAGAGAAAACCAGGGAACCATAGTGAAGGCCCTTCCGCGGTCGAGTCGCTCGCTTGGTCCCCCCCCCTTGGCGCCACCATTTGCTGCTGGCGGGAGGGGGCCACACCCATGCCCTCCTGCTGCGCCGCTGGCTCATGCGCCCCAGCCAGCGGCCGACCGCCACGTGGGTCACCCTGGTGAGCCGCCACGGCAGCCTTTGCTATTCCGGCCTGGTGCCCGCCGTGCTTGCCGGGCTCCATCCCCCCTCAGCCTGCCTGATCGATCTCCGTCGCCTCTGTTCCCTGGCTGGGGTGGCGTTTGTGGAGGCCGAGATCCTGGGGGTGGACCTTTCCGCCGGGTCGCTCTCGCTGGAAGGGCGCCCGCCCCTCGCCTTCGACCTCCTCAGCCTGGATGTGGGCGCCCTGACCCCCCCCAGCCCCGGGGCCCTGGGCGTCAAACCCTTAGAGCCCCTGCTGCGTTGGTGTGAGAATTCTCCCCCGTCCCACCCGAACCTGCGGGGTGGGGGCGCCTCCGCGGTGGAGGTGGCCCTCGCCCTTCGCGCCCGGGGCCTTCACCCCCGCCTTCTGACCCGGGGCTCCCACCTCCATCTGGGCTCGAAGGCCGCGGAGCGCCTCGCCCTGCGTCTCCTCGCTCAAGCCGCCATCCCCCTTCACCCTCAGGCGGGTGAAGGGGAGCCGGCGGATCTGGCCTGCACCGGCAGCCACGCTCCCCCCTGGCTCGCCGCCGCTGGCCTGGCCGTGGATCCCGCCAGTGGTCGCGTGCTCACCCATCCCACCCTCCAGGCCCTCCACCATCCCCGGGTGTTCGCCTCCGGCGACTGCGGCTTGATCGCTTCCGATCCCCGTCCCCCTTCAGGGGTGTGGGCCGTGCGTGCGGCCCCCGCGCTTGCCGCCAATCTCCGCCGCGCCCTTGAGGGGCGCCCTCTCCGGGCCTGGCGCCCCCAGCGGTTGGCACTCCAGCTGCTGGGAGATGGCGGCTTCCTCGGCGGCTCCCCTCGGGCCCTGGCCTTTTGGGGGCCCTTCGCCTTTGGCCCCAGCTTCTTGCTCTGGCGCTGGAAACACCAGCTCGACCAGCGCTTTCTGGACAGCTTCACCGCCTTGCGGCCGATGGCCAGCCCCAAGGAGGCCCCCATGGCCTGCCGCGGCTGTGCCGCCAAGCT
>JBKCPG010000280.1:0-13420 GCA_046309395.1 Cyanobacteriota bacterium
GGGTTGGTGGGCGCCCGGGGGGGCGAGCTGTTCATGGGCACCGATCGGGTCACGGGCCTGGCCCTGGGGCTGGTGTGGGCCCTGTTGAACAGCCTGCTGATCCTCGTGGCGATCCGCTGTTGCTGGGACCGGCCCAGGGAGGACGCCGTTCCTTGGCTGGCCCCTCAGCGGTTGGAGGGCTGGCTGGTGGGGGCCAGCGGGCCCGAGGCCGAGCGGCGGCGAGCGCGGGTGCTGGCCATCAGTGAGGAGGGCTGTGAGCTGCTGGTGCGCGCGGACCACCCAGGGTTTCAAGGGCCATGGGACCTGCGGCTGGATCACCCCCGATTGGAGGGGGAGGCGTGGCCGGTGCGGGTGGTGTGTCTCTCGCGCCGTGGGCTCCGAAGGGGGCGGACGCGGGTGGGCGTGCGATGGGAGGAGCTCAGCGGTGTCCAGCTGGAGCGGCTGCGGGACTATCTGTACCGACGCCCCCATCTCTGGCCCACCACCCGAGCCCCCTGGGATCCGGTGGCCTTGACCATGGTGGCGCTCCGTTTGCCAAGGCCAGTGGAGCCGGAGGGCTGGTTTCGCCGCAGCGTGATGCCGATCCGCTGAAGAGCCGCGCCCTCCCTGAAGCCCCAGGCTTCGCGGCAAGCCGACCTCGCGGCGTGGAGCGACCTCTCAACCGAGGGCCCCAGCCGCCGCCCGGCATTGACGGGCGATCATGCCCTCCTCGTCGGCGCTCACCACCACCAGCTCCACCGGCCCAAGCCAGCGGAGGGCGACCTCCAGTTCCTCCCGCAGAGCCCCGTCATGCTCGCCGATGCCCCCGGTGAGGGCGATCACGTCCACCCCTGCCAGGCTGGCGGCCATCGCCCCGATTCCTTGCAGGAGCCCATGGCGAAACACCGCGATCGCCAGCCGGGCCCCCTCATGGCCCCTCGCGGCGGCCTCCCGCAGCTCCTTCATGCTGGCGCTGAGACCGTCGGACAGACCGAGCAGGCCACTGGCCTGGTTGAGCTCCCGGTCGAGCCGCTCCGGCTGCACCCCCTGGCGCAGCAGGTGGAGCAACAGCCCAGGATCCACCGTGCCGCTGCGAGTAGCCATCACCAGCCCCTCCATTGGCGTGAAGCCCATGGTGGTGGCGACAGCGCGGCCATGGGCGATGGCGCAGAGCGAACAGCCGGCCCCCAGATGGCAACTGATCAGGCGGGGAGCGCCCACCACCTCGCTCACATGCTGGTGGTTGAGTCCGTGGAAGCCATAGCGTCTGAGCCCCTGGCGGCGCCAGACGGCGGGGAGGGCATAGGTGAAGGCTTCGGGGGGCAGGGTGTGGTGAAAGGCGGTGTCAAAACAGGCCCATTGGGGCAGCTCCGGCCGCCAGTGGCTGAACACCTCGATCACCGCCAGGGCGGGTCCGTTGTGCAGGGGCGCCAACGGCGTGAGCTCGGCCAGCTGGCGGCGCACCTCCGGGGTGAGCCGGGTGGGGGCGGTGAACGCCGTGCCGCCATGCACCACCCGGTGGCCCACCAGGGCCAAGCCCTCGCGCCAGGGAGCGATGGCGGGCCGCAACCACTCCCGGAGCACCGCCTCGGCGGCGGCGTTGGCGTCCTCCGTCCCGGAGCCGTTGGGACGCCAGTTGGTTTGCCCCTTCCAAAGGGAGTGCCCATCAGCGGAAAGCAGCTGGGCCTTCAAGCTGGAGCTGCCGGCGTTGAGCACCAGCGCCCAGCCGCCCGCGCCCCCCTCCCCCGTCGCCCCCGCGCTCATGGGAGCGGATCGGCGGGAGGGCTCCAGCGCCAGCCCGTGATCTCCGGGGAATCCATCCCATGCTCGTGGGCATAGGCCCGGTGCTTGAGGATCCGCTCTTTCATGTCCTCTTTGACGTGGGCGGCGCGGTAGCCGAGGTGGGGCACGCGATCAATCACATCGATCACCAGGTTGAAGCGGTCGAGTTGGTTGTTCATCGCCAGCTCCAGGGGGGTATTGATGTTGCCCTTTTCCTTGTAACCTCGCACATGGAAATGATCGTGATTGGTGCGGCGATAAATCAGGCGGTGGATCAACCATGGATAGCCATGGAAGTTGAAGATCACGGGTCGATCTGTGGTGAATAGACTATCAAAATCTCGATGACTCAGCCCATGGGGATGTTCGTTGGGATCGGTGAGGGCAAAAAGCTTTACCACATTGAGGACGCGAATTTTGAGCGTGGGAATCTCCCGGCGCAGGATCTGCACCGCCGCCAGGGTTTCCTTGGTGGGGATGTCTCCGGCGCAGGCCATCACCACATCGGGCTCATCCATTTCCGGGCCCTGATCATCGTTGCTCGCCCAGCTCCAGAGGCCAATGCCCTTTTCCACATGGCGTCGCGCCTGCTCCAGGGTGAGGTATTGCAGATGCTTTTGTTTGTCAGAAACAATGATGTTGCAAACATTTGTTTCCTTGAGAGCCTTCTCCGCCACCGCCAGCAGGGAGTTGGCGTCGGGGGGCAGATACACGCGCACCACATCGCCACTCTTGTTGCCCGCTAGATCAATGAAGCCTGGATCCTGATGGGTGAAGCCGTTGTGGTCCTGTCGCCACACGGTGGAGCTGATGAGGCAATTCCACGGGCCGATGGGCGCCCGCCAGGGGGCGTGGTGGATGGTGGCTTCCAACCATTTGGCGTGCTGGTTGAACATGGAGGCGATCACATGGGCAAAGGCCTCGTAGGTGTGGAAGAAGCCATAGCGACCGGTGAGCAGATAGCCCTCCATCATTCCCACCAACGTGTGCTCACTGAGCATTTCCACCACGTGTCCGTCGCGGCCGAGTTCGCCGCCATTGAGATCTTCGGGCAGAAAGGATTCCATCCAGCGTTTTTTGGTGTGCTCATAGATGGCCTGCAGCCGATTGGAGGAGGTTTCGTCGGGGCCGAACACCTTCAGGGAGCTGGGGTTGCGCTCGATGGCGTCCCGCAGCAACGCTCCCAGGGGATAGGTGTTCTCCTCCTCGCTCCCGCCCGGGCTCTTCACCGCCACGGCATAGGCCTCGAGGGGGGGCAGATTCAGGCGGCGCCGCAGCAGGCCCCCGTTGGTGTGGGGGTTGGATCCCATGCGGCGATCGCCGGTGGGGGAGAGGCACCGCAGATCCTCGATCAGCGAGCCGTTGGCGTCAAAGAGCTCCCAGGGGCGGTAGCTCTTCAGCCAGTCCTCCAGCATCTGGAGTTGGGCCGGATCGTTCCGGGGGGCGGGCAAGGGCACCTGGTGGGCGCGCCAGAAGTTTTCCAGCTTTTTGTCCCCCAGGGCCTTGGGACCGGTCCACCCCTTGGGGGAGCGCAGCACGATCATGGGCCAAATGGGGCGTTCCGCGATGCCGGTGGAGCGGGCCTGATGGCGGATGGCGAGGATGCGGCCGACGGCTTCGTCCATGGCGGCGGCCATGGCCCGGTGCATCGGCATGGGCTCGCTCCCCTCCACAAAGATGGGCTCCCAACCATTGCCCCGCATCAAGTGCACCAGCTCATCGTGGGGGATGCGCGCCAGCAGGGTGGGATTGGCGATCTTGTACCCGTTGAGGTGCAGCACCGGCAGCACGGCGCCATCCACAATCGGATTGAGAAACTTGTTGATGTGCCAGGAGGTGGCCAGAGGACCGGTTTCGGCCTCCCCATCCCCCACACAGGCCAAGGCGATGAGCTCGGGGTTGTCAAACACCGCCCCGCAGGCGTGGGACAGCACATAGCCCAGCTCGCCCCCCTCATGGATAGAGCCTGGCGTTTCCGGGGTGCAGTGGGAGCCGATTTGACCCGGGAAGGAAAACTGCTTGAAGAAGCGCCCCATGCCGCGAGCGTCCTGGCTTTTGTCGGGGTAGACCTCGCTGTAGGAGCCATCCAGGTAGGTGGGCGCCAACATCCCCGGAGCGCCGTGGCCTGGCCCCGAGAGGTAGATCATGTCGAGGTTGTGGTGGCGGATCACCCGGTTGGCGTGGGCCCAGATGAAGGCCTGGCCCGGGCTGGAGCCCCAGTGCCCCAGCAGGCGGTTTTTGATGTGCTCTGGCCGCAGGGGCTCCTTGAGCAGGGGGTTGTCTCGCAGATAGATCATGCCCACCGCCAGGTAGTTGGCGGCCCGCCACCAGGCGTCGATGAGGGTGAGCTCGTGCTCCAGATCTGGGGATTGGGTCATGGGAGCGGACATCTGTCGGACCAGTCTGAGAGCCAGTCTTCAGCACAACGGCACCGCGAAAACCAAGTGTGTAACTTCAGAGACACGGCCTCCTCGGGCACGGGGCTATCCCGGAGGGGAACCTTCGCTGGAGGGAGGGATGTCCAAGCACAAGGCCAAGGGCCACCCCCACAACCGCGATGCCCACGGGACAGGGGATTCGGGCCCGCCGCCCATGGCCAAGCCCCTCAGCGGCGAGCTGGGTGGGGATGGCCAGGGCACCGGCGCCCTTCAAGGGGGAAATGGGGAGGACGCCTATCGCCCCTCCCCCTACCTGGATGACTTCAGTTCCCACTCCGAGGGGCGCCCGCCCAAATTGGACCGGAAGTTTTACGAAAAGGAACTGGGGCGGCTGCAGGTGGAGCTGGTGAAGATGCAGTACTGGATCAAGCACGAGGGCTACCGCCTGCTCGTGCTGTTCGAAGGCCGCGATGCCGCCGGAAAGGGGGGCACCATCAAGCGGGTGACGGAACCCCTCAACCCCCGGGGTTGCCATGTGGTGGCCTTGGGCACGCCCACGGATCGGCAAAAAAGCCAATGGTATTTCCAACGTTATGTGGAGCACCTTCCCGCGGCCGGGGAGATCGTGCTTTTCGATCGCAGCTGGTACAACCGGGCCGGCGTGGAGAGGGTGATGGGCTTCTGCTCACCGCCGCAGGTGGAGGAATTCCTGCTCTCCTGCCCGGAATTTGAACGGATGCTGGTGCGCGGGGGCATCACCCTGCTCAAATATTGGTTTTCCGTGAGCGACGAGGAGCAGGAGGCACGGTTTCGCTCTCGCATCAAGGATCCGGCCCGGCGTTGGAAACTCAGCCCCATGGATCTGGAATCCCGGGATCGCTGGGTCGACTTCTCCAAAGCCAAAGATGAGATGTTCGCCCGCACCAACATTCCAGAGGCGCCTTGGTTCACGGTGGAGGCTGATGACAAACGCCGGGCACGGCTGAACTGCATCCGCCACCTCCTCAGCAAGGTGCCCTATGAGGACATGACGCCCAAAGCGATCGAGTTGCCCCCCCGAAAAAGTGGCGGCACCTACAAACGGCCGCCCTTAAGTGAACAGTTTTTTGTGCCCAATCGCTATCCCTACTCCCTTCCCACCGTCACTGAACCCATGGGAAGCCGCTGAGAGATCCCGGCGCGGCCGGGATCAATGACTGGGAAGCGGACACAGCAGCAGGTCGGGCTGGCGAATGGTGCGCCAACAACCCCTTGGGGTGCTCACCTCCAGGCCGATCGAGGGGTCGACCGTGCCGGGCAACACTCCCTCCAGCCAGCTGATGGCGTCGGCCATGGCTTCATCCACACTCTCGTAGATCCCATCGAGATGGGGATGGGGTTGGTGAAGGCCATCGATCAGGCGATAGTCCCGCCGTTGCGGGGCGGGGAAGTGGGGGCGTGTGCCCATGGCGCGTGTCATGTCCTTTCCTCATGATGTGTTCATCTTTGGCTGTCCGCCCCTGGCCCGTTGTCTTGACCGACACCATCGCTTGTGACCCACCTGCCAGAACGGACGATCCGGACGGAAGGGAGGTCGGTGGGCGAGAGGGATTCCG
The DNA here is from genome assembly GCA_046309395.1 of Cyanobacteriota bacterium. Taxonomy (GTDB): domain Bacteria; phylum Cyanobacteriota; class Cyanobacteriia; order PCC-6307; family Cyanobiaceae; genus Cyanobium. The sequence continues at coordinate 5,735 of JBKCPG010000280.1, forward strand.
CCGCGCTGGTCAGGCGGGCAGAGCCCAGGGGTTGAGGCCCAGGTCGGCGCCGATGCGGTGGGCACAGGCAAAGCCGCTGAAAGCCACGGCGTTGAGCCCCTGCCCCGGAAAGCAGGAGTCACCCACACAGTAGAGGCCTGGCACCCCGGTGCGGTTGAAAGGCATCGGCAACAAGCCAGGGAGCCTGAACGCCGGGATGGGCCCGTAGCTGCCCCCCATGCGGCCCAGGAAGCGGCGATGGCTGCGGGGGGTGCCCACCTCCCGATGGCGGATGGCCCCGGCCAGGCCTGGCAGCAGGGCCTCCAGGCGGGCGATGAGGCGATCAGCGGCGGCGTTCTTCTTCGCCCGGTAGTCGGACGGGGAGAGCCCCCGCCAGGCCTCCATGGCGCTGGGGGTGAAGGTGTGGAGGATGTGATGGCCCGCCGGCGCGAGGGTGGGGTCCAAGAGAGTGGGCATCGAGACGAACACCACCCCCTGCTCGGCCTCCATGGCGTCCCAGCGCTCCAGAAGCAGATGGTGGCAGTGGAACCCGGAGGGCACCACGGCCGCGTCGATGCCCAGATGCAGGGAGAGAAAGGAGGAGGAGGGGGCGTAGCGGCGCCGCCAAGCGCGCTCCGCCGCGGGGGTGTGGGCGGCGTCCACCAGGGGATGGGCCACGGTTCCGGCCCCACCGGCTTCTCCGGCGAAGGTGTCCCAGCGGGTGGCGTTGCTCACCACGCGGCGGGCCCGGATCTCCTGGCCGCTCGCCAATCTCACCCCCACGGCCTGCCCGCCTTCGATCAGCACATCGGTGACGCGCGTCTTAGGGCGGAAGGCGCCGCCATGGGCCACCAGGCCCGCGACCAATTTCTCGGCGATCACCCCCACGCCGCCTTTCGGGTAGTTGATGCCGCCGGCATGGCGATCGGAGAACACCATGCCGGCGTTGATCATCGGCGTGCGATCAGCGGGCATGACGCTCCAGCAGAAACACTCCATGTCGATGAAGCGCAGCAACCGCTCATCGCGGATGTGGGCCCGGGCCACGTCGCCGACGTTCACCGGAAGCCAGCGGGCCAGGCCCAGGCAGGCCAGGGGCGCCCGGAAGAACACTTTGGCCAGGTAGGCCGGATCCTCCAGCGAGAGCAGGGGCATGGCGTCGAGGCAACGGAACACCCGCCAGCAGGTGTCGTAGAAGGCGCGGATGCCGTTGGCTTCGTGGGGGAACAGGGCGGTGAGATCGGCGAGGAAGCGCTCGTAGTCGCGATCCACCGCCACGGTGAGGCCATCTGGCAGGTGATAGGCGAGCTGGGCGGGATCGGGCACCGTGTCGCAGCGCTGGCCCACATCGGCGAGGGCTCGGGTGAGCAGGTTGGTGTGGCCCTTTTCGCCGAAGCCGAAGATCATGGAGGCGCCCACATCAAAGGTGTAGCCGGCCCGCCGAAAGCCGCCGCCACTGCCGCCGGGGATGAGATAGCGCTCCAGCACCAGCACCCGGGCCCCCTTGGCGGCCAGCTGGGTGGCGGCGACCAGCCCCCCGATGCCGGCCCCGATCACGATCACGTCCCACGCCCCTTCGGAGTTGTGGGCTGGGGAGGTGCGAGGGGGAAGCGCTGACGCTGGGACGGGGGGAACGGTGGCGCTCAACGGTGGATGGGCAACCGGCTGACCATAGAAGTTTGGGGAAAGCGAGGGGGCGGGCAAGGCGAAGAGAGCAGGCAAGGCGAAGGGGGCGGGCGCCGCCCCGAAGAGCATCCGGGTCGCCCTGGCCACCCGCGGCACGCCAGCCATCGGCAACGGTTCCGGTGGGTTCCGCCTGGTTGTGCGCTCCCCCGTTCCCTCGGCGACATCCCCGGGGGGCCTGCCAAACAAAAAGCGGACGCCGCCTGAACAGCGTCCGCTCCGGGCTCAACGATCGCGCCGCCTTAGCGGGGCTTGACGGCCTTCAGGCGGGGATCCGCGGCGAGGGCCTGGATGCTGATCCAGCCACTTTCGGCCAGTTCAGCCCAGTCGTTGTCATAACGGCCGCTGAGGCGCACCCGGCTGCCCGGGGGAAGGGTGCGGGTGACGGCGTGCTGGGCGCCGGCTCCCGCACGCACCTCAATGGCGTTGTCTTGCTGGCGCAGCAGGGCCTCCACGAGGGTGCTGGTTATGGCGGGGGTGGCGATCCGGCTGGCGGAAGACGCCTCCTCGTCCCGGTTGCGGAAGAGGATCGCGGCCAGGGGCAGCAGGAGAAGGGGCAGGAGCCAGGCGGCGTTGAACCGGCCCCGATCGGCACGGCTCTGTGACGCGCTGGCTTCCGCGGTCCGTTGACCATCGCGGTTCACCACCACGGCTCTCTCACGGCGAACCTCCTGACGAACCTCCTGGCGGGCCTCCACCTTCGGGGCGGCCTGGATGGGGGTCACCGTGGCCGAGGGGCGTTGGACCACAGGCCCTGGGGCGGGGGTGACAGCCGCGCGTTGGGCGGGTGTGGCCGGTGCTGGGGCGGGGGCGACGAAGTGGTCGATGGCTTGGGAGAAGCCACAGGTGAATTCATAGGGCTCACCGGCCTTCATGAGCTTGAGCACCACACTGGCGGAATCGCCACTGGCGGGTTGGGCCTGGATCACCTGTTCCACCGAGAATCCCCGGCGCTTGGCCAGGTTGACGCAGGCGTCCTTGCTGGCCTGAACCATGTCTTCCGACAGGGTGGCGGCGGCGGCGGCGGAGGTCTGCAGGAGCAGCACCGCCGACAGGATCAACGCGGCCAGGGATGGGCCAAGGGGCCAACGCTTTTGACGACCATCAGCAGGCCGGAAGGCATGTCGAATCATGGAGAAGAAAAGCGAAGGATGAGAGAAGAAATCTCCCATGGCAGGCCAGTCGCGTTGGATGAGGCGCGACAAGGTTGGCGGGAAACAAACAAGAGATTTCTTCCTCACCGTTGGTAGTCACGCCCAGCGTCCACCCCTCTTGCCGGTGAAGATTGTCTTGAGAATTGCGCAACATTTCCTGATGCACTTTCGCTGAAATTAATCAACCTCACCCCCGCCAGTGAAGCGGCCAGCTCAACCCACCCCCGCTGGTGCGGCCGCGGGCCGGGAGCTCTCCAAGGCGGCCAGGGCCCTGTCGCGGTAGGCGGCGTAACGGGGGCGTTTCTCCCGGACGCGGTGCTCGAGTTCGGGCAACAGGCCGAAGTTGGCCGGCATGGGCTGGAATCCCCCCCGGCGGCCGGGCCCTCCGCTGGGCGCCTCAGCGATGAAGTGGGTGAGGGCTCCAGCCATGGTGGTGGGGGGCAAGGTGAGGGGAGGCCGTCCCCGGAAGAGGCGGGCCGCGTTGGTGCCCGCTAGCCAGCCGCCCGCCACGGCGGCGGCGTAGCCCTCGGTGCCCGTGATCTGACCCGCCGCCAGCAGGGTGGGGCGCCGGCGGAACTGAAGGGTGGGATCCAGCAGCTGGGGGGATTCCAGGAAGGTGTTGCGGTGCATCACCCCGTAGCGCACGAAGTCCGCCCGCTCCAGGCCGGGGATGAGGCGGAACACCCGGGCCTGCTCGCCCCAGCGCAAGTTGGTCTGGAAGCCCACGAGATTCCAAAGCCGACCATCGCGGTCTTCCCGCCGCAGCTGAACCACCGCGTACGCGCGCTTGGCGCGGCGCACCTCGCGATCGGTCACATCCCCCCAGCGGGAATCCCACAGGCCGATGGGCTTGAGGGGCCCGTAGCGCATGGTGTCCTCGCCGCGGCGGGCGAGCTCCTCAATGGGCAGGCAGCCTTCGAAGAAGGTGGCGCTCTCCTGTTCGAAATCCTTCAAGGGCGCCCGCTCCGCCGCCAGGAGCGCCTCCCGAAAGGCGTGGTAGCGCTCCGGGTCCATGGGGCAGTTGATGTAGTCGGCGTCGCCCTTGTCGTAGCGGGAGGCCCGAAAGGCCACGGTCAAATCGATGCTGTCGCCCTCAACGATGGGGCTGGCGGCATCGAAGAAGTGGCACTCCTCGCGCCCGGTGAAGGCCCGCAGCCGCTCGGCGAGGGGTTCGGAAGTGAGGGGCCCGGTGGCCAGCACGGTGATCTGTTCCGCTGGGGGCAGCTCGGTCTGTTCACGCCGCTCAATGGTCACCAGGGGATGGCTGGCGAGGGCCTCGGTGAGGGCGGCGCTGTAGCGCCCCCGATCCACCGCGAGGGCTCCCCCGGCGGGCACGGCGTGGAAGTCCGCGGTGCGGATCACCAAGGAGCCCAGCCGCCGCAGCTCTTCTTGCAACAGACCGGCCGCCCGGTCGGTGGCCAGGGCCCCGAAGCTATTGCTGCAGACGAGTTCCGCGAAGTCGGCGCTGTGGTGGGCCGGGGAGCGGCGCACCGGCCGCATCTCCACCAGGGTGACGGGCACTCCCGCTTGGGCCACCTGCCAGGCCGCTTCCGTGCCAGCCAAGCCGGCGCCGATCACCAAGACGGAGGGACTCAAGGCAACACAGGAAGGGCAACCCCGACCCTAAGCAGACCTGGAGCTGAGGCGGGGCCAGGCTGCTCCAGCGACGGCGAGGAGCGTGGGGCCCGGCCGGGGCTTGGCCCGGAGGGGCGGAGCCTTAGGGGGGGATGGCTCAGGCCTTGGCGCGCTTGAGGAAGAGCTGAAGTTGCCCCACGGCGGCCCGACCGATGTGAAACACGGCCCAGCTGGCGGCCAGCAGGATGGGAGCGGCCACAAGCACAACCCGGAGATCCATGGGGGGGCGGAACAAATCTGTGTGATCTTAAGGGCGAAGGCCCGCTTCTCCACCCTCAGCCCTCCTCAAATCCCGTGGAAGCGCTCCGCCCGGCGTGGGCGTCGGCCAGCTGGCGGTAGCGGCGGGCATGGCGTCGCTGCTCGGCCATGGCCTCCTCGCTGAGCTGGCGCCTCACCTGGGCGGGGGCGCCCATCACCAGAGCCCCGGCCGGCACGTCCTTGGTCACCACCGACCCCGCCGCCACCACCGCCCCCGCCCCCACGGTGACGCCATTGAGCACGATCGCCCCGATCCCCACCAAGCAGCCGTCCTCCAGGGTGGCGCCATGCACCACGGCCCGGTGGCCGATGGTGACCTCCGCGCCGATCAACACCGGTTGGCCTGGATCGCCATGGAGCACGGCCCCATCCTGCACATTGCTGTTGGGGCCGATCACCACCGGGCACACATCCCCCCGGGCCACGGCCGTGGGCCACAGGCTGGCTCCCGCCTCCATGCGCACATCCCCCACCACCACAGCGGACTCCGCCACCCAAGCCTCCGGGTGAAGGGTGGGGGAAGGCCAAGGCCGCCCCGCCTCCTGTTCGCCAGCCGCCCGTTCCATGGCCACAGATCAACCCACCGGCGCATTGTGGCCCCCCCACCCCGGGTGATACCTTCGCTAAGCGATCACGGCCCTCCTCTCCGGGGGTTGGCACGGAGCGCACCCGGGGTCGCTAGCTCAGCGGTAGAGCACTCGGCTTTTAACCGATTGGTCCTGAGTTCGAATCTCAGGCGACCCATTTTTTTACTGCCTTTGCCAGACCTGGTTTTTGCCACTGGTAGCAAGAGCTTTCGGGACTTGCGACAGGCTTGCGCCCCCCCCGGCGCATGGTCGCGAGAGTCGGCGAAAGTTTGGGATTGGGTCACTTGTTTGGGACTTAGTCCCAAACAAAGGATTGCCGGTCAGAGAAACAACAAATTGCCCAGCGGCCTCGGAACCCTCTTTCAGTGGTCTCTAATCCGATGCCTGCCCCCACTCCTCCACTGGAGCGCGCCAACGGAATCCTCCGCGCCTTTGGCGCCCCCTTCCGACTGCGCAGGCACAGCCGCAGCCAGTGGGTCACGGTTTACGAAAATCTTCCCAACCGCCGCACTCAAGAGCGCTCGTTTCCGGAGTGCTCCGCCACGGATCCGCAGGCGATCGAAGAGCTTTGCGAGCGATTGCTGAAGGCCGCGAAGGAAGGATTGCCGCTGGGGGCGATCGCTCAACCCAGCCCTCAGTGCCACACGGTTCGAGAGACACAACCCACCTGGCCCGAGATCTGCCAAGCGGTAGTGACCTTCCAACGGGGCCAAGGGGTGAACATGAACCTGGTGGGTCCGTTCCGTGGCCAGGGCTGGTTTCGCCTGCTGCCGGCGGATCGCCCGGCCACGGCGGAAGACGTGCGGCGCTTTGCCTTGCACACCACTGAAAGCCTCAAGGCCCATCTGGAGGATCCAAGCGAGCCCCTGCAGCCGATGGCCACCCACAAGCAGGGATTTCGCCAGAAGCGGGAGGTGGTGTCGCTGCTGCGGCGGGCGGGCTTTCGGGCGCTGGCGCCGGAGGAGCTGAGCACAGAGCTCAAGGGGATGGTGAACCGCAAGAAGCAGGCCCTCGTGGCGGCCGGGCAATCCAGGCGCCGCATTCCCACCACAGAGGCGATCGAGACCTGGCTGGATCTGGTGATGGAAGAAGACCCCTTGTGGGGTTGGGTGTTTGCGATGGTGGCCACCTATGGGCTGAGGCCCCATGAGGTGTGGCACATCGGCACGTTGCCCGATGAGCACGGCCTGATCACCGTGGGGGAGGCGGCGCACCACATCAAGGTGACCAAAACGGGCTTCCGGGCGGCGGTGCCCTTACCGGCGGCCTGGGTGGAGCGCTACGGGCTGGGCGGCGCCAACGGCGAGCAGCGGCTGGCGGAGCTGCGGGCCCGCCACCGGCCGAAATACGTCAACGAAGAAGGCCAGCCCTTTGATCCGGCCCGTGACGCGGTGAAACGCTGCGACAACAACGAGCGGCTGGGGGCGATCTGCTGCCACAAGTTGCGCAGCTGCGATGCCCGCGCGGACGTTGAACTGCGCCACAAGCTCTACGCCTGGGTGGAAACAGCCCCCGCCCAGGGTGGCCGCAAGGCCCAGAAGCGCAAGGAACGCTGCGTGCCTTACGACCTGCGCCACGCCTACGCCATCCGCGCCAGGGAAAGCACCACCTGGAGCTATGCGGATGTGGCGGCGGTGATGGGCCACAGCCCGGAGGTGCACCGCCGCACGTATCTGCGGGAGATCAGCGGGGAGCAGACCAAGGCGGCGGTGGTGCGGCGGTTGCTGGGGGAGGGGCAGGTGGCTTGACCCCACAGGGGATAGCCAAGTGGCGATGAAAGGGGTGGGGCCTTGACTGGTCCCACCCCTTTTTTGTCAGTCCGCCGGGGGCTGCCGGTGGTGCATCAGGTGTTTGGCCGCCACAAACCGCGAACGTTGCCCCGCCTGTGTGAGGTTGTCGTTCGCCCGGTGGATCTCCGCTTCCGTAGCGCGTGTGGTGTAGAGGGCGGAGCCGGTGTCCCGATGGAACAACACGTAGTCGGTGGCCGCTGACGGATCGGGCTTGGGCATGGCGAGGCGGGCGGGGGAGGCGTTGGAGCGGAGCAGGGCCGAGCAACGGTGCCGGTGCCAGAGCAGATCCGAGCGGGGGCAGGCGGGGTTCTTGCGCACCCAATGGTGGCCTGAAGTGAGCAGGCCCCGGCGGCGCCAACGGGTGAGGGTGGAGCGGCTCACGGCCAGGGCCTGGCAGAGGGCTGGGGTATCCAACCAGTTGGAACTGGTCGGTTCAGGGTTCGGCAGAGGGCTGGGCCGATGGCGGGGCCTCATGGCAGCCTCCCCAGGGCCAACTCACAGCGCTGCAAGTGCCAGAGCAGGCGCGAACGGCGGCAGGTGGGATTTTTCGGCACCAGATGGCGGCCGGGCTTGAGCAGTCCGCTCTTGCGCAGGGCAAAC
>JBKCPG010000281.1:0-6977 GCA_046309395.1 Cyanobacteriota bacterium
CCGCCCGCTGGTGGCCCAACCCCCTCGTCCGCCCCATGACCGCCACGCCGCCCAGCTTCGAGATCACCACCTCCCGCCAATTCCTGGCCTGGATGGCGGAGCAGCGGCTCTCCCTGGCCTTCACCACCTATCAGATCGGCAAGTTGTTCGCCCTGGGCCTCAAGGCCAATGGGGAACTGGCGGCGTTCGAACGCACCTTCAACCGCTGCATGGGCCTCTGCCCCACCGCCGATGGCAATGGCTTCTGGATGAGCACCCTGTATCAGGTGTGGCGGTTCGAGAACATGCTGGGTGAAGGCGAGCGGGCCGACGGCCACGACCGTCTCTATGTGCCCCAGCTGGGACTCACCACCGGCGACTGCGACATCCACGACCTGGCCGCCAGCGCTGACGGCCAGTTGGTGATGGTGAACACCCTGTTCAGCTGCCTGGCGGCCCCCAGCGAGCGCCACAGCTTCCGACCCCTCTGGCGGCCCCCTTTCATCAGCCGACTGGCGGCGGAAGACCGCTGCCACCTCAATGGTCTGGCCATGCGTGACGGCCAACCGGCTTACGTCACCGCCGTGGCGGCCAGTGACGCGGCCGATGGCTGGCGCGAGCACCGGGCTGAGGGCGGCGTGCTGATCGATGTGCGGGCCAATGAAATCGTGGCGACGGGCTTGTCAATGCCCCACTCCCCCCGCTGGTATCGCGATCGGCTCTGGCTCTGCAACTCCGGCAGCGGTGAATTCGGCACGGTGGATCCCGGAAGTGGGCGCTTCGAGCCGCTCACCTTCTGCGCCGGCTATCTGCGCGGCCTGGCCTTCCACGGCGATTACGCCTTGCTCGGCACCTCCAAGGCCCGCCACAACAAAACCTTCTCCGGCCTGCCGCTGGATGGAGCCCTGGCCCGGCGCAACGTGGAAGCCCGCTGCGGCCTGCAGGTGGTGGATCTGCGCACGGGCGACGCCGTGCACTGGATCCGCTTCGAGGGGCTCGTGGAGGAGCTCTACGACGTGATCACCCTGCCGGGGGTGCGCAATCCAGCGTTGATCGGGTTTGTGAGCGATGAGATCAGGCGGTTGATTTCGCTGGAGCCATGAGAACCGGAGGCCCGTTGGAGTCAGGTCCTCCATAGAATCGCAGCCACCACGGCTCCGGCCCACCCCTGATCCCCCATGACCCAGCTGGAAACGCGCACCGAGCCGATGGTGGTCAACTTCGGCCCCCACCACCCCTCGATGCACGGGGTGTTGCGGCTGGTGGTCACCCTCGATGGGGAGGATGTGGTGGATTGCGAGCCGGTGATCGGTTATCTCCATCGCGGCATGGAGAAGATCGCTGAAAACCGCACCAGCGTCATGTACGTGCCCTATGTGAGCCGAATGGACTACGCGGCGGGCATGTTTTATGAGGCCATCGTGGTGAACGCCCCCGAGCGGCTGGCCGATATTCAGGTGCCCAAGCGGGCCAGCTACATCCGGGTGCTGATGCTGGAGCTCAACCGCATCGCCAACCACCTTCTCTGGCTGGGCCCCTTCCTGGCGGACGTGGGGGCGCAAACGCCCTTCTTCTATATCTTCCGCGAGCGGGAGATGATCTACGACCTCTGGGAAGCCGCCACTGGCCAGCGGCTGATCAACAACAACTATTTCCGCATTGGCGGGGTGGCGGTGGATCTGCCCTACGGCTGGCTGGAAAAGTGCCAAGACTTCTGCGATTGGTTTGGTCCCAAGATCGATGAATACGAAAAGCTGATCACCAACAATCCCATCTTCCGCCGCCGCATCGAGGGCCTTGGCACCATCACCCGCGACCAGGCGATTAATTGGAGCCTCTCGGGCCCCATGCTGCGCGCCTCCGGCGTGCCCTGGGATCTGCGCAAGGTGGATCATTACGAGTGCTACGACGATTTCGATTGGGACGTGGCCTGGGAAAAGGAGGGCGATTGCTACGCCCGCTATCGGGTGCGTCTGCAAGAGATGCGCCAATCCCTGAAGATTCTTGAGCAGGCCATTCGCATGATCCCCGGCGGCCCCACCGAAAACCTGGAAGCCAAGCGTCTAAGTGAAGGCAAGCAAAGCGACGCCTACGGATTCGATTTCCAATACATCGCCAAAAAGGTGGCGCCCACCTTCAAAATCCCCTCCGGTGAGCTCTACACCCGCCTCGAATCGGGCAAAGGGGAAATCGGCGTGTTCATCCAAGGCAACGACGACGTCACCCCCTGGCGCTTCAAAATTCGCGCCGCGGATCTCAACAACCTCCAGATCCTTCCCCACATCCTCAAGGGGGCCAAGGTGGCCGACATCATGGCCATCCTCGGCTCGATCGACGTGATCATGGGCTCGGTGGATCGCTGAACCGTTTCCTCCACCGCCTGCGCCACGCGGGGTACCTGGCGCCAGCGGCCCTCACCGGGTCGCTCTGGCTGAAGGGGCTGCACCCAAACCTGCCAGGGTTCTCCTGCCCTCTGCGGGCACTCACGGGGATTCCCTGCCCCACCTGCTACCTCACCCGGGCCACGGCCGCCGCCCTCACGGGTGATCTGGCGGGTTCCGTGCGCTGGCACGCCTTCGGCCCGCTGGCGGCGGGGGCGCTGCTCTGGTGGTCGGCGCGGGCGATCCACCAGCGGCGCCTGCCCCCCCTGGAGCGGCCGGCCTGGCCCCTGGGCCTGGGAGCCCTCAGCCTGCTGGCGTACTGGCTGCTGCGGCTCTGGCTGAGCTACGGGTTGGGGATGGGCGCCTTCCCGGGCTTTCCCCTCAGCTGATCACCGCCCCATGGATCCCACCACCTGGCTCCTGCTCCGCCGCACCGTGCGCTTTGGCGAAACCGACGCCGCCGGGGTGACGCACTTCCACCAGTTGCTGCGCTGGTGCCATGAGGCCTATGAGGAGAGCCTGGAGCGCTTCGGCGTTCCCCCGGCCCTGGTGTTTCCCCGGCCCCCCTGGACTCCAGAAGAGGCGCCGCCGGAGGTGGCCCTGCCGATCGTGCACTGTGCCGCCGATTTCCTGCGGCCCCTGCGGGTGGGCGATCCCCTCGCCATCGTCCTCACCCCGACGCGCCGCGACCCCGGCGGTTTTGAGGTGAGCTACCACTTCAGCAGCCAGGGAGAGGCGGTGGCCCGAGGCCTGACGCGCCATCTGGCCATCACCGCCAGCGAACGGCGCCGTTGCCCCCTGCCCGAGCCCATTCTTCGCTGGCTGGAGGCCTCCAGCCTGGCCGGCGGCGTGCGCCCCCTCTGAGGCGCGCCCCTTGGCGGGTTGAGCTGGCACCCGGCCTCAGCTTTGGCCAGCGAGCCACCGCCGCCAGCGCTCCCGCTCCCATTTGCCCATGGCGTTCGCCTCCAGCTCCGGGCAGAGTCGCCATTCCCGGGGCCTTTGGGCGGGGGGCAGCCCCGCCGCCACCTCCCTCAACGCGTGAATCAGTTGGGAGCCATCGGCGCCCTCCCGGCACCGCACCAGGGCCACCAGCCGTTCTCCCCACTCTGGATCGGGCCGCCCCAGCAGCAGCAAGGCCGCAAGGGGCAAGCCCCGCCCCGCCGCGAGCGCCAGCAACGCCTCCTCCACCCGCTCGGGAAACACGGTTTCGCCCCCGCTCTGCACGGCCCCATCCAGCCGACCGATCACGGTGAGCCGGCCTCCCTCCAGCCGCCCCCGATCCCCGCCGCGCCACCAGCCTCCGTCCATCGCCAAGGGGCACAGCCGCCCTCCCTCCAGATGGCCAGGGCTCAAGCTGGTGGCTTGCACCTCCACCGCCCCAGTGGCGGGATCGATTCGCAGGCGCGCATGGGGCAGGGCGGCGCCGCAGCCCCCTTGTCCCGCCAAAAACGCCTCTGGTGCCAGGGCGGTCACCATCGAGCCGGTTTCCGTGCTGCCGTAACAGGGCGCGAGCCGCAGGCCCGCCTCCCGGCTCCGGGCCGCCTCCAGCGCCCCCAGGGGGGCGCCACCGATCCAGATCAGCGCGAACTCCCGCAACCACTCCACCCCAGCGGGATCGGCCAGAAGCCGGTGCAGCTGGGTGGGCACCAGGGAGAGCAGGGCCCCTCCGTGACGGGGTGGGGGCAGGGCCGCGGCCAACGCCCGCGGCGTCCGCAGCTGGGCGGGCGCCAACCAAACATGCCGCGCCCCCCACGCCCGGGCGCGCAGCCAGGGCATCAGACCGCTCACGTGGTGCCAGGGGAGGGGATTCACCACTAGGGCCGCGCTGGGATCAAGGCCCACCTCCCGGAGCCAGGTGCCGGTGGCGAGGGCGGAGGCCTCCAGGTGGGCCAGAGGTTGCGCGCACCACCGGCGCCGGCCGCCGCTGCCGCCGCTGCCCAACACCACCGCCGGCCCCCGGGGCCCCCCGCCGGGAGCCCAGCCTTGAAGGGCCTGGTTCAGGGCGGGAAGGTCGGGGGGGGCGGCCAAGGCCAGGAGTCCCTCACCGTGATGGAGGCGCTCCAACACCTCCACCGGTGGAGGCGCTCCAGCCTCCGCGGCCAGCACGGTCAGGGGAGGGGAGGCCTGGCGCATCGATTCAACCCGCCCCGGCCGCGAACCACACCGTTTCCGGGCAATCGGAGGCCAAGGCGCCCGGCGCCCGCCAGCCGGGCGCCAGTCCGGGCGCCGTCGGGGTTGGGCCCTCCGCTTGCAGGGCCGCCAGGTGGGCCAACCAGCGCTGGCCAATGCCCGTCTCAAAGCTGGTGCTCACCATCACCCTGGGCCGGCCCTCCTCCAGCTCCCGCAACAGGGGCCGGGGATCGCCTTCCTGCGACGGCCGCCTCGCCTGCCAGCCTGGCCAGAGGCGTCGCAGCTCGGGTCGGCGCCGCAGGGATTCATCCAGGGCCACGGGAACCGCGCGGGCCAACGCCTCCAGACCCTCATGATCCGCCGGATCAAGGGGTTGTTCCAGCCATTCCAGACGTCCATCTCCCCTCAAGAGCTCGGCCCAGCTCCAGGCGGTGTCGCGATCGAAGCCGCCATTGGCGTCGAGGCGCAGCCGCGCGCCAGGGGGGGCGCACTCGGCGAGGTCCTGATACCAGGCCTGCTCTTGGGGCGCCGGGTGCACCCCCACTTTCCACTTCCAGGTGGGGGGATTTCCTCCCCCGAGGCTGGACGAAGCCCACCCCTCCAGGAGTGCCCGGGCCGCGGCCAAGGCGGCCTCTCCAGCGGGCAACAACCAGGCCGAGGGGGGAGCCTGGCGCCAGCCCCCGGCGACTGGACCCACCAGACCATCCGCCTCCGCCAGGGCGGCGCCAAGGGCGAAGGCCACGGCGGGAGGCAGGCTGGGCAGCCCCCGTTCCAACGCCTCCCGGGGCTGGCGGGCGCCCAGCGCCTGAAGCGCCTCGGCACAGGCGTCCAGGCCCCCCCCTTCCGCGGGGCCAAAGTCCAGCGGGGCGGCTTCCCCCCAGCCCCTCCCCCCGCTGGCGGTGTGCAGCCGCAGCAGCCATCCGTGCCGGTGGGTCAAGCAACCCGCGGCCGTCCGCAGGGGGGCGGGCAGGGGAAAGCGAAAGGGCCGCCAGCTCAGGTGAACCTCCTCCCCGCCCACCGCCGAGGCGGCGCTCACCAAGGTGGCGCTCACCGTCCCACCAGCCCTTGCCACCAAGGGCCCATGGCCAGCCCGGCGGCCAAGCCCAGGCCACTCCACGACTGAAAACGAAGGGCCAAAAACTTGCTGCTGGCCATCCGGGCGGGCTGGTCGTGCCCGGAGGCCAGCAGGTGAATCAGCGCCCGCGCCGGCGGGATCCCCACCCCGGCCAGCAGGGCCGAGAGGGGCCACCACCCCAGAAGCACCGGCGCCCATTGCAGGGCCAAGCTGGCCGCCACAAACCAGGGCACCAGGGCCGAGGCCCGATGGGTGCCCAGCCGCACCACGGGCGAGCGCTTGCCATGGGCCGCGTCCTCATCCACCTGGTGGAAATGGGAGCAAAACAACACCAAGGTGGTGGCCAGGGCGGGGCCGGAGCCCAGCACCAAGGCGGTGGCCCAGGGGATGGGCGTGGGTACCGCCGGGGCCAGGGCCACCAGGGCGGCGGCGGTGGCCAGGGGCCCGAAGGCCAGCCAGCAAAGGGGCTCCCCCAGGCCCCGATAGCCCAGCCGAAACGGGGGGCCCTGGTACAGGTAGCCCATGGCGCAGCAGGCCAGCACCAGCCCCAACACGGTGGGAGAGCTTCGCAGGGCCACCACGGCCATCAGGGCCACCCCCAACCCCAGACAACCATTGGCCGCCAGGGCGACGCGATCGCGGCGGCCCGTGAGATTCACCAGGGAATGGGGCTTGCCCCGGACGTCCACGCCGGTATCGGCGTCGAACACGTCGTTGGCAAGGTTTTCCCAGGCCAGCAGCAGGATGGCCGCCAGGAGAAAGAGGCCGAGCTGGCCGGCCCGCACCGGGAGCGCCTGGCCCAGGCGCCAACCCGCCGCCAGCAACACGGGCATGGCCGCCACCGCGTACATGGGCCACTTGATGGCCGCCCGCCAGAGCCGGCGCCGCTCCAGCCCCTCCGGACCCGGCGGGGCGTAACGGCTTGCGACGACCTGGCGCTCCAGCGGGCCTGCCACAGGCGAGGGACGGGGAAAGGCCCATACATTTGAGCAGCTCTTCGCCCCTGATTCGAGGCTCCCCTGGTGCTGGCCCCCCCACCCGTCTCCGGGTTGCTTGACGCCGCCGCCGCGCTCGCCCGTCGCGCGGGGCAGGGGATTGGCTTGGCCGTCGACGAGGAGCCCGTGCTCAGCCTGGCGGTGCCCCTCCTACCCCGGGAGGGCCAGCTCCTCGATCCCCTGGCCCTTCTTCCCGCCCTCGCCACCACCGACCCGTTCCGTTTTCTCTGGGATGGGGCCCCGGGCCTCTCCCTGGCGGCCAGCGGACGCTGCAACAGCCTGCGGCTCAGCGGTCCCCGGCGCTTCGAGTTGGCCCAGCGCTTCAGTGGCCTTTGCCTGCAACGGCTCGCCGCCTCCCCGGAGCCCGTCCCCCCCCTGGCCCGACCCCGGGTGCTCCTGGCCTTCGCCTTCTTCGAC
>JBKCPG010000282.1:0-2852 GCA_046309395.1 Cyanobacteriota bacterium
ACGATGGCCGAACGAAGCCGGCGGGTGGCGGAGATCAGGGCCTGGCTCGAGGCCCACCCGGAGGCGCCCGATGAGCTGCGGATCGCCCCGCTCGATGAGCTGGGCAAGCTGCTCTTCGATCTTGGGGATTACGACGACGCCATGGCCCATTGGCGCGAAGTGGCGCTTCCCCTCTTTCTCCGTTTGGGGGATTCCCGGGGCCAGGCGATCACGATGGGGCGGATCGCGAACATCCTCCGAATGCGAGGCCAGCTGGATGAGGCCCTGCGCATTCGACAAGAAGAGCTACTGCCTGTCTATGAACATTTGGGTGACGTGCGCTCAAAGGCCGTGACGATGGGGAAAATCGCGGACATCCTGAAAGCGCGAGGGCAGCTGGATGAAGCCCTGCGCCTCTATCAAGAAGAGGAACTGCCTGTGTATGAAGGCCTTGGGGACGTGCGCTCAAAGGCCATCACGATGGGAAGAATCGCGGACATCTTGCAAGCTCGAGGACAGCTGGATGAGGCCCTGCGCATCCGACAAGACGAGGAACTGCCTGTCTTTGAACGCCTGGGGGACCTTCGCTCGAAGGCCGTGACGATGGGGAAAATCGCGGACATCTTGCAAAAGCGAGGACAGCTGGATGAGGCGCTACGCCTCTATCAAGAAGAGGTCCTGCCTGTCTTTGAACGCCTGGGGGACGTGCGCGCCAAGGCCATCACGATGTGGAAGATTGCGGACATCCTGCAAGCGCGAGGGCAGCTGGATGAGGCCCTGCGCATCGATCAAGAAGAGGTACTGCCTGTCTTTGAACGCCTGGGAGACGTGCGCGCCAAGGCCATCACGATGAGAAGAATCGCGGACATCCTGAAAGCCCGAGAGCAGGGCACCCAAGAACCTCCGCCCTCCTAAAAAACAGCCTCAGCCGGCAAGGATGGCCCGCAACCCAGCGCTGTACAGCAGCCCCGTGCACAGAATGGCGCCCGCCCAGCAGAGGCTGCGCAGGGGCGGAACGTTGCCGACATACGCCCCGATGTAGGCCAGCCGCAGGAGCGGATGGAGCCAGGCGGCGAGGATCGCCACCCCTGAAGGCAGCCAGCCGTGGGCCGCGGCCACCAGGGCCAGCAGGCAGGCGGGGGCGTGGAGGGTGAAGGCCTCGAAGCTGTTTTGGTGGGCCCAGTTGGCCCGTTTGCCCCAGGCGGGCAGCCGATCAAACATCGCCCGGGGGGCACCCAGATCGGCGGGGGTGAAATCGGCCTGGGAGCGGGCGGCGCCCAGGGGCACCAGGCTCACGATCACCACGGCGCCGGCGAGCACCAGCGACCAGGCGAAGGGCGCCCCCTGGGCCAGGTCGGAGACGACAGGGAGAGCGGCCAGGGTGACCAGTGCGGGGCTCATGGGCGGGAAAGGCGCGTGGCGTGGGTTTGGGTTGGTCTTGCACCTTAGGGTTGGCGTTGAAGCCCCCGCAGCCTCTGGCCATGGCCGACACCTTTTCCTTTGACGTCGTCAGTGACTTCGATCGCCAGGAGTTGGTGAACGCCGTGGATCAGGTGCGCCGCGAGGTGGCCCAGCGCTACGACCTCAAGGATTCCCAAACAGAGCTCACCCTCGAGGAGGAGTGCCTCACGATCACCACCGCCAGCGACATGACGCTGGACGCGGTGAACGATGTGCTGCGGCAGAAGGCCACCAAGCGCGAGTTGTCGCTGAAGATCTTTGATTTTCAGCCCCCGGAGCCCGTGGGGGGCAATCGGGTGAAGCAGGTGGTGAAGCTGCGCAAGGGATTGAGCCAGGAGCTGGCGAAAAAGCTCTCCAAAACCGTGCGCGACCAGGTGAAAAAAGTAACCGTGGCCATCCAGGGCGACAGCCTGCGGGTGACAGGAAAAAACAAAGATGACCTGCAGCAAGTGATCCAGCTGCTGCGGCAGGAGGATCTGGAAGTGCCACTGCAATTTGAAAACTATCGTTAGTCGGCGCCGCGTGGAGCGCCAACCCGGCCCACCGCCATGATCCCTTCTGTTTCCCTCCGTTGTTGCTCCAGGAGCCACCCGCTCGCGCCAATGGTGGGCTTGATCCAGGCCTCAGGAACGGGGATTGTGGTGCGGAAGTGCAAGGAAAGCGAACAAGGTGTGTATGCGTTCAGTGAAAAACCGAAGCTGGATCCGTTGACCATTGGCAAGAACAATATCCATCTGGAAGATGCGGGCGCTGTTTGGGACGTGTTGGCTCACGAGGCCACCCGCATCCCGCAGGCCCGCAATGGCGGTGAGCCAGTGGTGAAAGAAGGATTCCATCCCCGCGTCATTCGTCGCCTCAAGGCGCAAGCTCCCCATGACGCCGCCGTGTTGGAGGAGCGGTATCGGGACGCGGATGCGTTGATCGAAATGGTTGGCCCATGTCCGCCTCAAGCGGCCAGAGACGCGGGCCGGCGGCGCCCGGTGAGGGGCGTTTGGGGGGCCGAGCCAAGGTGACGCCCAGGGGCTGGCGGTTTTGGATCGACCGCGGTGGCACGTTCACCGATGTGATCGCCTGCCCGCCGGAGGGTCCGCCCCGGGTGCGGAAAGGGCTCTCGCGCCAGCCCGAGCGGCCGGGGGATCCGGCGGTGCGGGCGATGGCCGAGATGCTGGGCTTGGGGGAGGGCGCCCTGGCGGGCGAGGGCCTGCCAGCGGGCCTGGTGGAGGAGGTGCGACTGGGCACCACGGTGGCCACCAACGCCCTGTTAGAGGAGGCCACCGAGCCCGTGCTGCTCCTGCTCACGGCGGGGTTGGCCGATCTGCTATCGATTGGCGACCAACACCGGCCCGATCTCTTCGCCCTGCGCATCGAGCGGCCCAAACCCTTGGATGTGCGGGTGGTGGAGGTGGAGGGGC
>JBKCPG010000283.1:0-5033 GCA_046309395.1 Cyanobacteriota bacterium
CCCCGGCGCCACCGCCGTGGCCCGGATCACCTCACCGATGGAGCTGGATCCCGACCTCTCCAATCCCGTTCTTTTCGCCATGGCTCCGATGGAAGACGCTCCCTCCTTGGCCCAGGCCAGCGCCCTGGGCGGAGAGATGAGCGCCCCCAAACCCCGCACCACGGCCAGTGGCCTGCAAATCACCGATCTGGTGATCGGCGAAGGGGAGGAAGCCAAACCAGGCCAAACCGTGAGCGTCAACTACCGCGGCACCCTGCGCAACGGCAAGGAATTCGACAGCAGCTACGGCCGGGGGCCCTTCAGTTTCCCCCTCGGCGCCGGCCGGGTGATCAAGGGCTGGGATGAGGGCGTCGCTGGCATGAAAGTGGGGGGCAAGCGCCAGCTGGTGATCCCTCCCGATCTGGCCTACGGCTCCCGCGGCGCCGGCGGCGTGATCCCCCCGGACGCCACCCTCCTCTTTGAGGTGGAGCTGCTGGGCGTGGGCCGTTGAGGGTGGGGCCTCGGTGCCCCTCGGGGTGAGATTCGATCGTTAGGATGCCGAGCTTCCTCCGCCCCTGTCTCACTCCATGGCGCACCAGCTGCCCGCCCTGCCCTACAGCCTCGATGCGCTCGAGCCCCACATCTCCCGCAACACCCTCGAGTTTCACCACGGCAAGCATCACGCGGCCTACGTCACCAACCTCAACAACCTGGTGGCCGGAACCGATCTCGAGGGCCACTCCCTGGACGACACCATCCTGGCCGTGGCCGGAGACGCCAGCAAGGCGGGCGTGTTCAACAACGCCGCCCAGGTCTGGAACCACACGTTTTACTGGCAGGGGATGAAACCTGGTGGCGGTGGCGCTCCCAGCGGTGATCTGGCCGCCAAGATGGATGCCGACTTCGGCGGTTTCGACGCCTTCAAGGAGCAGTTCAAAGCCGCTGGCGCCACCCAGTTCGGCAGTGGCTGGGCCTGGTTGGTGCTGGAGAACGGCACACTGAAAATCACCAAAACCGGCAACGCCGACCTGCCCTTGGCCCATGGACAGAAGGCTCTGCTCACCATGGATGTATGGGAGCACGCCTACTACCTCGATTATCAAAACCGTCGCCCTGATTACATCAGCACCTTCCTCGACAAGCTGGTGAACTGGGACTTCGTGGCCGCCAATCTGGCCGCGGCCTGAGTCCGCCGCCCTCCGGGCGGTGGTTTCCTTCTCTGGCGTTCCGGCCCCTAGAGCCACTCCTGGGGGCTGGAGCGCCATGGTTCTGTTCGTCGCGGCTGGCTTCGATGATGTTTGTGCTCAGCAAGCTGCTCCCCCTGCTGGTGCTCCCCCTCGGGCTGGCGCTTCTGTTGGTGGGCTGGGGCATCGGGCGCCAACGTTGGGCCCCGGTGAAGGCGGCCTTCGCCCTGCTCTGGCTGTTCGCCACCCCCCTGACGGCCCAGGGGCTCTGGAGGCTGATGGAGCGCCCCTGGCAACCCCTGCGTCCCCAGTCCATGCCCGCCGCCTCGGCCATCGTGGTGCTGGGGGGCGGACGCCATCCAGCACCCGGGTCGCTCCGGCGCACGGAGTGGGTGGACGCCGATCGCTTCTTTGGCGGAATCGACCTGTTTCGCGCCGGGAAGGCTCCCCTGCTGCTCTTTACCGGTGGGGCGATCACCCTGGAACGCAACGGACCCACCGAGGGGGAGGAGCATCGGCGGCAGGCCCTCGCCCTTGGCCTGCCAGCGAAAGCCCTGGCTGTCACTCCCTACGTGCGCAACACGGCCGAGGAGGCCCGGGCCGTGGCGGCCCGGCTTCCCAAGGGAAGTCGGGTGCTGCTGGTCACCTCAGCCTTCCACATGGCCCGAGCCAGGACCCTCTTTGCCCGCCAGGGCCTTGAGGTGGTGCCCTACCCGGTGGATTTCCAAGCCCGGGGCTCCTGGGCCGGCTCGGTGCTCAACGACTTCCGCTACTGGTTTCCCTCCGCCGATGGGCTGGAGAGCGGCAGCCGGGCCCTGCGGGAGGCGCTGGGCCGAGTGGTGACAGGCAGTTAGCTCAGGGAGCGGATCTCCGCGAGGTCGCCAGCTTTCCCCGTGAGATTGCGGGCCTTCAAGCCGGCCAAACCTATGGAGAGGGCGCTGTACACCAGGGGATGGATGGTGGCCGCCTTCAGCAGGCCGGGCACGGCCGTGGGCTTGGGGTGGGCGTGGTCATAGATGGAGAACGCCCGCTGGATGGGTTGGTCTTGCACCGCCGCCCCATGGCGATAGAAATGGGCGGTGAGCGACTTGCGGGTGCGCTGGCTTGAGGAGGGCAGATCAGCGCCATGGAACAGAAACGAGTTCCAAAGAATCACATCCCCCTTGTTGAGCAGCAGGCGCTGGCACTGGGAGGTGGGATAGTCGCGCTGAAACTTGGCATCCCGCTCCAACCCGTCAAAGTCGTAGTCCGACGGGTCGACTCGCTCCTTTTGGGTGTGGTCGTACACCTTGAAGGGGCCACAATCCTTGGTGATGTCCTCCAGGGCGATCCAGGTGCCCACCACCCCGCCTTGGGGGAGGGTGTCGAGATACCAGCTGTCTTGATGCACCTTGGTGCCCACGCTGCGATCAAACAGCATGGTTTGCCAGTTCACAAAAGTGCCCTCCCCCAGCTCCTGAGATAGGGCCCGATGGATGGGCTTGGAGAAGATGATGGCCTCCACGGCCTGGCGGAACCCCGGCAGCGCGCCCAGCAAATGGGGGT
The DNA here is from genome assembly GCA_046309395.1 of Cyanobacteriota bacterium. Taxonomy (GTDB): domain Bacteria; phylum Cyanobacteriota; class Cyanobacteriia; order PCC-6307; family Cyanobiaceae; genus Cyanobium. The sequence goes on from JBKCPG010000283.1 coordinate 2,709, forward strand.
TCTGGATCGAGTTGCGCAGGTTTCCATGGCCATCCAGGCTCGGCCCCTCAAAGGAGTTGGTGCCCTGGGCACGGAAACGGAAGCGGCGCGAGTGCTTCACCGCGTCCAAACGGGTGAGCAGGGTGTCGATCAGGGAGCTGGGGATGACTTGGCGCAAGACGACGTAACCATCGTTCTTGAGGGAAAGGGTCATCACTTGGCGCGGCTGATTGATCAGTTTGATAGCGTAGGCCCTTTCTTGGCTTCCTCCAACACGGCCTCCGGCGGAATCCACATGGCGTCTCCGAAGGAGAAAAAGCGATAGCCCTCGGCCAGCGCCTCTGCATAGAGAGCCAGCAACCGCTCTCGGCCAATCAGGGCGCTCACGAGCAGCAGCAGGGAACTCTTGGGAAGGTGGAAATTGGTGAGCAAGCCCTGCACCTGCTGGAAGCGGAAACCGGGCTGGATCACCAGGTCGATCGGCCCGACATGGGGCCGCAGCCGCCCGCCATGGAGGGCCGCCACCAGCTCCGGACTCACCTCCACCCACTCGCTATGAAGCTGGAGGCCCTCCAGATGGTCCCGCTCCAGGGGCCGAAAGGTGCCCAGCCCCACATGGAGCGTCACCGCGGCACGTTCCACGCCTCGCTCCCGCAGGCGTTCCAGCAGCGTGTCACTCAAATGCAGGCCAGCCGTTGGCGCGGCCACGGCCCCGGGCTTGGCGGCAAAGCGGGTTTGGTAGCGGTCGCCCTCCACCGCGGGGTCGCCGTGGATGTAAGGCGGCAGGGGCATGGCCCCGTGGCGCTGGAGAAAGGGCTCGATGGCCCGGGCATCCGTCAACCCGGGAGGAAATCGCACCACCCGCCCCCCAGATTCCGGCTCCACGGCCACCACCTGGAGCCGCACCGGCGGATCACAGGGTTGGCCCGATGGGGTTTCCAGCACCAGGGTTTCGCCGAGCCTCACCCGCTTGGCGGGCTTGAGCAGGCACAACCAGTCGCACCCCCCGCCGCCCTCCAGGGACGCGGGGGAGTGACCAGCGGGTCGCAACACCAACACCTCCACCACCCCACCGCTGGCCCGCCGGGCCCGCAGGCGGGCTTGCAACACCCTGGTGTCATTCACCACGATCAAATCCCCCGCCCGCAGTTCCTCCGGCCAGTCCCACACCGTGCGGTGGCGAGCGCCTCGGTTGGGTTCCACCACGAGCAAGCGGGCGCTGTGCCGGGGCTCGGCGGGCCGCTGGGCGATGGCCTCCTGGGGGAGGGGAAAGTCGTAGCTGGAGAGCAGCCGGTCGTCAGCGGAGGTCACGGGCCAGCGTTCCGGGGCCGTCAGGGATGGGTCAAAGGGCCAGGCTCTCGGGATTGGTTTCGATCAGGTGGGCCAACTCCCGCAGGAAGGCCGCGGCGTGGGCGCCGTAGATCACCCGATGGTCGCAGGTGAGATTCACCTGCATTTGCCGGCCCACCCGGATCGCGCCATCCTTGCCGGCGATCACGGCGGGGCGGGAGGCGGCCACCGCCAAAATAGCTCCCATGCCCGGCGGCAGGATCGCGTCGAAACGATCCACTCCGAACATGCCCAGATTGGAGAGGGTGAAGGTGCCGGTGCTGTATTCCTCGGGCTTGAGCTGCTTGGCCCGGGCGCGTGTCACCAGGTCGGCCCAGGTGCGCGACAGGGCATAGAGATCGGCGCGATCCGCTTGGGCCAGCACCGGGGTGATCAGGCCCCCATCCTCCATGGCCACCGCCACCGCCACATTCACCGTCTCGGGGTAGGCCATGCCGGCCTCGCTGTAGGCCGCGTTGACCTGGGGATGGCGGGCCAGGCAAACCGCCACCGCCTTGGCCAGCAGGGCGGTCATGGTGACGCCCTTGTCTTTCACCCGTTTGTGGAGGGCATCCAGTTTGTCGGTGGTGATGGTGTAGCCCACGTGGAAGCAGGGGACCGCCAAGCTGGTGGCCATGTTGCGGTTCACCGCCTGCTGGAGGGTGTTGAAGGGGATGGTGTCCCCAGGCTGGCCGAAGGCCTCGCCCGCGGGGGCCGAGGCGACCGGGGCACCGCCGTGGCTTGGGGCCACCGCGGTGGCCGGGCCAACGCCCTCCGCCACCCGGGGGACGCTCACCGGTTGGCCGGCGGCCCGTTCCACATCCTCCGCTTGGACGCGGCCATGGGGACCGCTGCCCCGCACGGCCGATAGCCGCACCCCCAATTGGGCGGCGAGTTTTTTCGCCCGGGGGGTGGCGACCACCCGTCCATCCGCCGCGACCGCGACTTGGGGCTCCGGCGCGGGCTTCGGCGCGGGGGGAACAGGGGCGCTCGCCACCGGGGCGGGCGCCCCTGTTC
>JBKCPG010000284.1:0-4001 GCA_046309395.1 Cyanobacteriota bacterium
GACTGCAGTTGCTGGACCTGAAACTTCAGGCTGTCGCTAACACGGAAACCACTGGTTTCAAGTGCGGTGATAGCATCGGTGGGGCTCTTGAGCGAGCTGGCGAGATCGCCAAGGTTTTTGGTTAGCGCATCTACTTGCATACCAATCGCGGAACCAACAAGGCCACCGGCAAAGCCGGCGCCAGGCCCAAAGAGCGAAGCGGCACCACCAACCGCGCCACCTATCGAAGTCGCCGGCCCCTGGCCAAATAGCAAGGGGAATGCGCCGCCGATTGCGGTTTCCGAGATTACATCCCTGGCCGCATCCCTTCTTGTGGAAGAAAGGTTGCGAAGTGCCGAGCGTCGCTGAGTTATAGGAAGCTGTCCGTACAGCCCTCGCAGTTCTCCGTAATTACGAAAAACCTCAATCGGAGCCCTACCGCTTTCCAGCTCGTCAATGCGATCCGCTGCTCGCCTTTGGGCTAACGAGAACCCCGCACGTCGCTCGCGAACAATGTCAGACCTGACACCGCGCACCTCGTCTCTTGTGAGCGTCTGGGTAGCGCCAGCTTCGACGTACCTTCTGCGTGCGTTCTGAATCGCCTGCCTAGCGCTCGCAATGTCACTATTCAGCGACCTTTGCGCTTGCTCTGCGTTGATCAGCGAACGTATGTAGGCATCCATCGTCGCAGCAAATTGCCCGCGACGCCTTTCGTCAGCCGAGGTTCCGCCCAACGCTTCATAAGAAACCTGGGCCATCAGCCGAGAGTCATTCAAGGACGCGCTTACCGGGCGTCGCTGTTCACGGCGGAAGGGTGGTCCGGCGGGCGGAAGTAAGCCGAATGGCGTGAAGCCGCCACCACTGCCGCCGCCCTGGCCGCCTCGACCATCACCGCCCGCCCCGCTGCCGCCACCGGAGTTTCCCTGCCCAAGCGACTGCCGCAACCGATCGACCACCCCAGAGGCAAACGAGCCGGCATCTCTCAGCGCATCCGAAATACGCTCAAGCGGTGAGAACGCAAGCCCGGCTTCGCGACCAAGGTTTCTAATCTCCCCGCCCAATAAGTCGAAATCGCCGAACACACCGGCAGCCTGATCAGTCGCCAACCCCGCAAGATCGGTCGTCACCATGTTTCGCGGCAGCGCCCTGAGCCTTCTAGATGAAGCAGCGGGCGTCCTGGTGACCGCTGCCATCCGATCCATTAGCTCATTCCAGTTTGGCTCCATGTATGGCTGCGAACTTTGCGTGTAAGCAGCGGAAAGCGTAGGAAGCCCCCTGCTGACTGGCCGCATGTTTCGCGGCATTTGCATGGACAGCTTTAATCCATCAATTCGACCAGTTATGTTTTTGATAACACTTTCATCAACCTCACGCAGCAACCGCTCCACCTCCACGACCATGCCCTGTGGTGACATGCCCTTCGGAGTGTTGCCGCCAAGCGCCTTGATGTATCGTTGCGCCAGGGACTGATTGATCCCGCCTGGTGACTGCGGGCGCTGCACTCGTTCCCGGAACCGCTCGGTGAGGCCCTGCCTGGCGGCGCTCTGCCGCGCACCAGCGACTGCATCGCTGTAGAGCTTGCCCGTCAGGCCGCCAGCCATAGCCTCGCCTGCACGCCTGGCGATGTCCTCAGGGGAGGCCCCACTGGGCGCCTTCGGCCCACTGGGCGGCACTGGCGGACGCCCACCAGCACGACCGCCACCCGGGGGGTTCCTGTAGTCGTATTCTACATTGATTGTGTATTGTTTGCTGACAAGTCGCCTGAGATCATCACCCAGTCTTTCGACTTGAACTCTCGCCGTTTTAACGGATGTGTCATTTACATTCAGCCGCCAATTCCTTCGCTGGAACTGACGGCTAATCAGATCAAGTTCATTGTTGATAGACTTTCTGTCTATCTTGGCGTTGAGCCTAACGGTAGCAGCATTGCCACCTATCCGAGAAACCGCAGAAGCAAGACTGAGCGCCCGCGTTTCAATGGCGGACATTTGATTGGCGAGTTTGCCAAGCGTTTCAGCGCCAGAGACGCGAAGACGTATTGACGTGCCGGAAAGCCGATCTGCGTTATCCGCCGCGCTTTCAAGCGCCCCGCTTGCGCTCAGGACCTGAGGGAGTCCCTGGACTGATAGCCGTATTCTCCCCTCGTAATCAGCCACGCTTCGCCCCAGGGCCGGCGCCCCACCCTAGCGCCTCCTGGATCGGCGGGCAGGCGGGGCCGGCGCCTTGGTCGGCTGGGGGATCTGATCCGCGAGGATGTCGAAGTATGCCGCCAGTAGAATGATGTCGTCCTTTGTTGCATTGCGCTTGAGCTGAGAAGGCGTCATTCCCAGCTCCTTGCACAAATGCAGACGAATCATCAAGGACGGATCATTCTTGATCGCCTCCTTTATCGCTTTTGGGATCTTCGCCTGCCAGCACGCCTCCGTTGTCGATCAGCGCAATCATCATCTGTTGCAGATCGGCCTTGGCGAACTCTTGGCGCAACATGCCAAGATCGGCAATGTTGAACATTTTGGAACCGTCCTCGTACTCGGCTTTGTTGACGAGCACGCGGTAGCCGTAAGCGTTGGGGCGCTTGTCGTTTTCGACGGCTTCACGAATCTTCTCGTCTTCGGCCTCGCTAAGAGGAATGAAGTACATCTCGATCACCTCGCCAGTGCTAAACGTGATCTCAGCTTTCCGACGCTGGCGCGTCTTCTTCAGTTGCTCCTTGACGTTCTTGGCCACGAGATGGGGGCGAAAGCCGAATCATACCACAATGGCAAGCACAAAAAAGCGGGGCCGAAGCCCCGCCGCTGACTGTTTGCGTTTGCTCAGAAGGTGAGGCCGAACAGGTGGGTCGGCTGGCCGGAGATACGGAAGTTAATAGAAAGCTCAGTAGGGGTTTCCTCCTGAGAGATCCCGGTGTCGAACCCGAGCAAGTTGATCGGAAATTCGCCGTAGAGCGAAGCGGCGTCGTCAACGGTTGCGCCACCGACAGCAGCGACAGCATTGAAGTACGCCTTCAAGGTGGCACCGCCCTGATCAGTGAACAGCACGCCTTGAACGATCCGGTTATTGAAGGCGGACAGTTCCGGAATGAGCCGAAGGGTGAGAGTGCCGCTGCCATCAGCGAAGCCAGGTTGGAAGGAGCGGAACTGGGCGAGCTTAGGGCCGCTTCCGGTGCTGGCCGGCTTGCAGGGAATCGCGGTGCGATCAATCTCGCCTCGGGTCAGCGTCAGCGTAAGGTTTGGCACCTCGCACATGGCGAGCGCGGCTGCAAAGCTCATTTCGATATGATTGCCGGCGCCAGGGGTGTCGGCAGTACCGGAACCGCCATCGCCATTCAGCGCAATAGCGGCGCCGCCCTGTGTGGCCGAAATACTAACCTTGTCAAGCGAAGGCCGGGTCTTGATGTAATAAATCGTGCCAGCAGTCAGGGCAGAGTCAAGGTTTCCCGTTCCTTCCTCGCTGAAAGTAATCGGATCGCCTACGCGAAAATCAGAGCTGGACGGAATTGCGATCAGCGAAAAGATGGCAGGCGAGACGGGCTCAGGAAAATCGGTGAAGTCCTTTAGGCACGCGAGGGTAGCCGGGGGCTTCATGGTGATCATGCCATCCTGACCAGTCAGGACGGAGGTTTGGCCGCAGTCAAGGACGGGCATCGGAGAGCGCCGGCCCGTGGCCGGGTGATAGCGTCAGCCCTCAGTCTACGGCACAGGCTTGGCGCGGGCCAGGAACGGGATAGAGAATCGGGTGAAGTGGTGGGGCTTGCGCTCCTGCTGGGCCTGGATCGGCCCGGTGACTGGCCCCACTCGGGCGATGATCTCCTGATCTGCCGGCGGGACTGGGCCATTCAGGGCGGACAGCGCTGCGATGATGGGCGAAGCGATCTCGATTCCACGACCGGGGCCGGTGTTCTTGCGCGTGAAAATCTCGCACACGAGAGAACCGCGAACGTTCCACTGTGCCGGAGCGCCTATAACGCCGTCTTGAATCAAGCCGAAGTTGACGTAAACAAGACAGTATTCGCTTAGCGAGTC
>JBKCPG010000285.1:0-11397 GCA_046309395.1 Cyanobacteriota bacterium
CCATACGCGGCGGCCCCAGGGCCGCGGCTCTGGATGAGGTGAACGATGCCGACTACACCCCCATCGATCCGGGCTCCAAATCCCCGTCGCCGGCCCCTGGCGTCGCTGGCGGACGTCCCGCTGGCCCCCCCCCCGCCTCACCCCGTGACAACTCGTCCCGTTTCGACGACTGAGGGTTGGGGAGCCCGTCAGCTGTCACGACTGGCGCCCCTCCCGCTGGTGCTGTTGGTGACCTGCCAAGGCTGCCAGGGATCTCTCTGGCGGACACGGCGCTCCGCTGGGCCCACGGGGGTGTTGGGCGCCCGTGAGAATCGCCAGGAGCCCGCCCTCAGCGGGGGAGGCCAGTGGCTCGCGAGCCTGGTGGATCGCGGCGGCACCCCCACCGTTTTCCTGCAGGAGCAGCCCTCCGGCAGGGCCGTGCCCCTTCCCCACCTGAGACGGTTCACCCCCCATCGTTCTCCCTCCTTGAGCTGGAACGGTCGCTACCTGGCCCTTCTGGCGCAACAGGGACCGCGTCGGCTGGCGATGGTGGAGGATCGGGCGACCGGCCACCTTCATCGGCTCCAGCTTCCGATGGGTTTGGAGCCTGAGCGGCTCAGCCTGGCGCCAGATGGGCGCCGACTCGCCGTGGCCACCGTGGAACGGGGGCGACCCCAGGTGCGGGTCTTCGATCTCACCGGGCTGCTGGAACCCGATCCACCGCCTGGCCAGGCGGTGGGGGGGTCGGCGACCGAGGCGGAGAAACGATGAGGGCTAGCGCCCTCATCCTCCGGGGGGAAGGGCTCAGGCGTGGGCTGGCGATGACCCTGGCCCTGGTGCTCGGGGGGTGCCAGGGCTCCATGCCCATGCCCTTGGGCGGGTTGAACCGTCAACTGGCTCAGCAAGGCAGCCAACGGGAGCCCAGCCTGTCGGGTCGGTGGTTGGCCCTCATCGCCACCCGTCAGGGCCGCGATCAAGTGGAGCTGGTGGATGTGGAGCGCCAGGGGCCGGTGCCCCTGCCCGGTCTGAACCGACCGGATGCCCTGCCCCTCAGCGTGAGCGTGGATGCCGAGGGCCAAAGGCTCGTGGTGGTGCGCCAGGTGGAAGGTCGCACGGAAGTGGTGCTGTATCGCCGCGCCGTGATGAGCACGGAGGCCATCCCCATGGAGCCCCAGGGGGTGCCGAGGCGGGCCAACCTAAGGGCCGATGGGCGCGAAATGGCGGTGGAGGTGAGCCGCGATGGGGTGGTGCAGGTGGATTTGATCACCCTTCCTTGAGACCGTCGTTGCGCCCCCTCAAGGGGAGCCGCCTCAGGCGGGATCAGGGCACCAGGCCAGCCCAATGGAGGAAGGTGTCATGGCTGAGGACCTCAATCACCAGCACGGAGGCGAACCCCAGCATGGCGAAACGGCCGTTCACCCGCTCGGCGTAGGCACTCCAGCCAAAGGCCGGCACCTCGCCGGTGGTGGCGCTGGTGGTGGCCGGAACGTCGGCCCCGGTGGAATCGGAGGGGGTAGGGGAAGACAAAGCGGATGATGGGGAGTCGGACGACAGGGGGGGAGGGAAGTCAGGGAGGGAAGTCTGGGGGAAGGGCGACCAGTGATCGGGCCCGGACGGCCCACTCTCAGGAGGCGCTGGAAAACGTATAGCTGGCGGCGGGCAGCAGACGCCAGGCGCCACTGCCATCCAGCTCCAACACGGTGTTGTGATAGGCCGTGAGGGTGGGGCGATGGCCCACGCTCACAAACGCCAGCTCCCGATCCACCAGGAGCTGATAGAGCCGTTTCTCCGTGGCCACGTCCAAAGCGCTGGTGGCCTCGTCGAGCACCACAAAGCGCGGAGAATTGAGCAGGAGGCGGGCGAAGGCCAAGCGCTGCTGCTCCCCGAGGGAGAGCAACCTCGGCCAATCTTCCTTCACCCCCAGATCGGGATAGCGGCTCACCAGCTCCGACAGCCGAACCTCCTCCAGGGCATGGCGCAACTGGGAATCACCGAAGCGCTCGGGGGGCTGGGGATAGCAGAGTTGCTCCCGCAGGCTGCCCAGCAGCATGTAGGGCTTCTGGGGGATGAACATCAACTCCTCGGTGGGAGGACGCTGGACGGTGCCGGCGGCGGCGGGCCAGAGGCCGCTGAGCAGACGCAGAAAGGAGGTTTTCCCGCATCCGGATGGACCCACCACCAGCAGGCGCTGGCGGCTGTCCACCGTGAGGGTCAAATCGCGGATGAGGGTGCGCTCGGAGCGGGGGGGCACCAGATCCACATCGGTCACCACGATCGCGTCCACCGCCGGGGAAGGGGCCTGAGGAGGGGCCTCCATGAGGGTTGCTTTGTGGGCCGCGTCGGAGCTGATGGCGTTGACCTTGCTCTGGAACGCTTCCAGACGGCTGATCGATGCGGAAAACTGGGCCAATTGCTCGATATTGTTGACAATGAAGCTGACGGAGAAAAACACTTGAGAAAAAGCGATACCCGCCTGGCCAAACACACCAAAGTCAACGTTCTTGGCAAAGTAGAGGGGAGCAATCACCAGCCAGGGGAGAAAGCGAGAGAAATAGTCGTAGGAACGCTGGATCACATTGATCATCGCTTCCCAGATGATGAGCCGATCAAAGTTGCGAATCGCCCCACCCAACCTGCGCTCGGCCTCATCCAGCTCCACCTGCTCACCCTTGTAAAAGGCGATCGCCTCCGCGTTGTCGCGGATGTGCACAAGTCCATAACGGAAATTGGCCTCCAGCTTGAGCTGCTGATTGCGCAAGAACACCAGCCTCCGTCCAGCGATCACAATCAATGCCGTGCCAATCACCGAGTAGGCCAGGAGCACCAGCGCCAATTGGCTGCTAATGGTCCAGAGAACAATAATGAAACTGAAAAATGTCAGCAGAGCCTCAAAGACACCAACGGTGAAGCCCAGACTTTGAGCAGTAAAACTATCCGTATCCTGGGAGATCCGCTGATCAGGGTTGTCAATTTCCTCCAGGGATTCGTCGTTGGGGTTTAAAATATAATACGCCCGATCAGAGAGGTAGTTGTTCATCAAACGTCCCGTCAGCCACTGGCGCCAGAGCAGGCCCAACTTGGGCACAAGATAGCTTTGGATCGCACGAATGGGCAACGCCAACACCAAACAAAAGGCATAAATCGCGACAATCTTCCAGAATTCCTCCTGCTTATAGGCAACCAAGGCGTTATCAATGTTTCGCGCGATGAAACTGATGCCCACATTGATTCCATTGATCACCAGAATCAACAGAATGATTGTCGCCAGCAACACCCACGGCACCCAACGCCCCTGCCGCAGCCTGGCCCGAAACGACCAAAACGCCACCAGGCCGGCCGCGAAGAGCGCCATGATCACGGCCCCGACGGGACTCCCCCAGACGGCCGCCACCTGTTGGGGCACCCCGGGCAGGAAACGGCTTTGCAATTCGGGCACCGCCACTCCGGTGAGGGCCAGCACACCGGTGAGCAGCAGGAGCGTGAGGCCCACCACCACCGCCAGCAGGGCGATCAGGAGCAGCACAAACCACCACCCGGAGCCATTGGTGGCCTCGAGGGGCAAGAAGTAGGGCTGAGCCAGACGCTGCAGCTGGCCCAGCTGGTCTCGAAGGGCCTTCAGAGGATTCATGAACGGAGGTGGACGGCGACAAGCTCCAGGCATTGTGACCGCCCATGGGCATCAGCCGGGAGGCCAGGCCATCGGGCGCCCGCCGATGACATGCACATGAAGATGAAACACCGTCTGACCAGCCTCCGCGCCGCTGTTGATCACCGTGCGCCAACCCTCCAAACCCTCCTCACGCGCCACCCGCGCCGCCACCAACAGCAGGTGGCCCAGCAGCTCCTGATCCTCAGGCCCCGCCTCGGCCAAGGAGGGGATGGGCTTCCGCGGAATCACCAGCACATGCACCGGGGCCTGGGGATTCACATCCCTAAAGGCCAGGCACAACTCGTCGCCGTAGACCTCCTGGCAGGGAATCTCCCCCTTCAGGATCCGGCCGAAGATGGTCTCGCTCATGGGCCTGACGCGGCGGGCGATGGGACGGGAGGTGGCACCAGTTCCACAGAACCGTGAGCCAGGACTCCTGAAATGTTGGCACGATGCTCGAGCGCGGCCATGCGAGGCCTTGAGGCCCACGCCGTACGGATCGAGGTGGACATCACCCCCGGACTGCCGGGGTTGCGGATGGTGGGCCTGGCCGACGCGGCGGTGCGGGAATCCCGGGAACGGGTGCGCGCCGCCCTGCGCAACAGCGGCTTGAAGGTGCCGTTGACGCGGGTGGTGGTGAGCCTGGCGCCCGCGGATCTCCGCAAGGAGGGGCCGGCCTTTGACCTCCCCATCGCCCTCGGCCTGCTGATCGCCAGCGGACAACTGCCGGCGGAGCGGATGGAGGGCGTCTGGAGCGCGGCGGAGCTGGGGCTCGACGGAGCCCTACGGGGCATTCGCGGGGCCTTGGCGCTGGCCCTGGCCGCCCGTGAGGCTGGCGCCAGAGCCCTGCTGCTGCCCTGGGGGAACGCCCCGGAGGCGGCGTTGGTGGAGGGTCTGCGGGTGCTTGGGGCGAGCACCCTGCGGGAAGCCCTCACCATGTTGAACGACCCCGGCTCCGCACGCCCCCCCCGGGCCCGCCCGTCGACGCCCCAGGCGGGAACGGTTCCAGATCTGGGGGATGTGCAGGGCGCCAGCCACGGACGACGGGCCCTGGAGATCGCCGCCGCGGGAGGCCATCACCTGCTGCTGGTCGGTCCACCGGGAAGCGGCAAGACCATGCTGGCCCGCCGTCTGGGGGGGCTCTTGCCCCCCCTGTGCCGGGAGGAAGCCCTGGAACTCACCCGCCTTCAATCCGTGGCGGGGCTGATCCCCGAGGGTGGAGGGCTGGTGTGGCGACGACCGTTCCGGAGCCCTCATCACAGCTGCTCAGCGGCCGCCCTGGTGGGAGGGGGGGGCTCGCCGCGCCCCGGGGAACTGAGCCTGGCCCACATGGGCGTGCTGTTCCTGGATGAGCTGGGAGAATTTCGCCGCTCGGTGCTCGATCAGCTGCGTCAGCCCCTGGAGGACGGGGAACTCTGGATCACCCGCAGCCGCCAACGGGCCCGCTTCCCCTGTCGCGTCATTCTGGTGGCGGCCACCAATCCCTGCCCCTGTGGCTGGTTTGCCGAGCCGGGCCGGGAGTGCCGCTGCACGGAAGGGGAGCGACGCCGGTATTGGGGTCGCCTCTCGGGTCCTCTCCTGGATCGGATCGACCTTCAGGTGGTGATGCGCCATCCAGAAGCCAGGGAACTGGCCCATGTGGTCGGTCCCTCAGAGGGGGGAGCCGCGGGAGCGGCGGCGGTGGAAACCAGCCGGGTGGTGGCCGCCCGGGTGCGGGCGGCCCGGGCCCGGATGCGGCGGCGAAACCCACAAGGCTGCGGCAACGGGCTGCTCCCTGCGGAAGCCCTGCGCCCCCTCCTCCAGCTGGAAGAGGGGGCGCAAAGCCTCTGGGAAACCACCCTGCAACGGCGCCAGTTGACGCTTCGGGGGGGATTGAAGGTGTTGCGGCTGGCCCGCACGATCGCTGATCTCGCGGGTCGGGATCAGGTGGATCGCGCCGCCATCGCCGAAGCCTTCAGCTACCGAACCTTCGACCAGATGGTGTGATCGAGACCTAGCCCCACCGACGCCGCCGGATGGTGCCATGAAAGGGCTGGAACCCCACGACCGGGGGTTGGTGGAGCGCTTCCTCGCGGGGATCACCAAACGCGTGCCGCACCATCTCGGCCAGCCAACGGCCGAAAGCGCTCAAGGAAGCTGTGGAATGGGCCATGGCGAGGGAGAGGAAACCACCAGCATGATCAACTGACGCTTCCCAGCCAATGGGGATTTTCACTGATCTTTCAAGGCACGCCCTTCGGCGGCCTCTCCATTCCTCAGCGGCGACGGCGGCGCTGTTGGGCCTTGCGCTTGTACTTCTCGGTTGGGGTCTCGTGATGACGCAACCGCTTGAGATCGGCGAAGATCCCGGCCTTGGACACCTGTCGCTTGAAGCGGCGCAGGGCGGATTCAATCCCTTCATTTTCGCCGACGGTCACCTGGGTCATACAGGGCTGCGAGATCACAAACAGCTCTCCAACCTAGCAAAGCCCCCACGCCCCAGAACCTCCCCCCTTCCCTAGGGGGTTGAGGCCTGGGGAGCGGAGGCGCCTGGCCAGGCGGTGTTGTACAGGTAGACATGCCCCAGGGAGCGGCCACCGAACTGGCGACGCTTCAAGCTCCACCCGGGCTCCAACTCCAATTTCACAAAACCGGAGGCGATCCCACCGGCACGGGCCACCACCAAGTCACCCTGGCCGCTGGCTTTGGTGGGGCGGGCCACCAAGAGGGTGTCCCCGCCCCCCCTCACCACGCTCAGGCGATAGGAGGTGGCCAGATCACTGCCCCCGATGCGCAGGGAATAGCCATTGGCGTCGATGAAGCGGCCGCAGATGCCCGTGAAGTCGAAGGTGCTCAACAGCGGATTCACGGGGGCGGGTTTGCCTTCGCCCACGGCGAAACAGGGCCGGGTCGACCGCAGCTGCTCGTAGATGTTGAGCTGGAACCGCTCTCCGGACGTGCCGATCGGCGCCGCCACCAACAGGAAACGGGACGGATCCACCTCCCCGGCGGAGAACAGGGCCTGGGCCACCGCGGGCCCAGCCAGCAGCGGCAGCGCCAGGGTTGGGGCCAGAAGGCCAACCCCGACCCGTCGACCGCGTCGTGATTGGGGAGAGAACATGGCCAGAAACGCCCAAGCAACCGTGCCATGGTATGCACCCCATCCGGAGGGGGATCAGGGGCAAGGGATGCCTCGACGGGTGGCCCAACTTAGGCCGGGCGATTGATCCGGATCGCCAAAAACAGGGAGATCAGCGTGCCAGGCAGGCTTGTCAGGAGAATCAAGCGGGTGGTTTGCGCTCCGAGGTCGGGATCGCCATAGGCGAGCTCAAACACCGAACCGGTGGCCGCGATCCCCAGGACGCAAGCCAGGGCGAGACAGAGGCCAGCCAAGGGTTTGATGGGCATGGCGGTCAGCGGATCGGTTGCACGTGCTCACGCTTGAAGCCGTGCTGCCTCAGCTCCTCGTTCAGGGCCAAATCATCCGTGACGCGATCGACGAACAGCACGCCCCTCAGGTGATCCATCTCGTGCTGGATGCAACGGGCCAGCAGGCCGTCGGCCTTCAACCGGCGCGGGCGGCCCAATTCATCCCGGAAGCTCACGTCCACCACCGAGGGCCGCACCACCTGCAGGTACACCCCGGGAATGCTGAGACAACCCTCCTCGTAGGTGTTGCAAGAGGCTCCAGCGGCCGTGATCTCCGGGTTGATCAACACCAGGGGGGGGGTGCTGGCCTCCTCCAGATCCAAATCGATCACCAGCAATTGTTTGGCCACACCCACCTGGGGGGCCGCCAGGCCAATCCCCTTGGCGCTGTACATGCTGCGCAACATGTCGCGGACCAGGTCGCGCACGCTTTGATCCACCTTGCTGACGCGCCGGGCCGGGGCGCGCAACGCATGGGCCCCAAGCTGGTGGATGGGAAGCGGTGGGGTGGCCTCAGGCTCTTTGGACACCACCACCGTGCGGCTTGTTTCTTCGGCCCTGCGGGCCATCGCCGCGAAGCTGCGCGCCAACTGATCACCTAAAACTAGACCTTCATCTTAAGAGCATTGGGCAGGTGAAGAGGTGACGGCACAACCCAGCCCAAGGCCCCTTCCCGCCACGGCCGCGGTGGGATCCCTCCCCTCTTGGCACGATCCCCGCCTGGTGAGCGGGAGACTCCTCTGGCTGGAGGCGCGTCCCCTGGAGCAAGGGCGCGTCACCCTCCTCTTGCGACCAGCGGGCGAGACCGACCAACCAGCCCGGGAACTCACCCCTTCCCCCTGGAATGTGCGCAGCCGCCTGCATGGCTATGGCGGGGGGGCCTTCGCCGTCGATCCCACAACGGTGGTCTTCACTCACGCGGGCGATGGTCAGCTCTGGCGACTGGATCTGCCGGATCCCCAGGCCTCGCTGACCCCGCCCCGGAGGCTCACCGCTCCCCCCGACCCCGCCTCTGGAGCGGAGACCCTGGAGCCAACCTTCGCCGATGGGCTGATCGATGGCCGCCGGGGGCGCTGGATCGGGGTGCGGGAGGCCAACGGCCCCGACCAGATCGTGGCGGTGAGCCTGGAGGGAGGCGCCCCCCGGATCCTTCACCAGGCCAAGGACTTCTGCGGCTCCCCCACCCTGTCCCCCTCCGGGAGCCATCTGGCCTGGCTGGAGTGGGGGCAGCCCTTCATGCCCTGGGATCGGAGCCAGCTGTGGATGGGAAGGCTGAATGGGGAGGGCGACCTGATCGAGGTGCGTTGCCTGGGCGGATCGGATGCCGACTCGACGGCCGGGGAATCCCTGTTTCAACCCCTCTGGGCCGGATCGGATCTGGTGGTGGCCCGAGACGGCGGCGGCTGGTGGACCCTCACCCGCTTCGCGGACGCCGACCTTGGCCTGGAGCACCCCTCTGGGACAGGGGAGCCCCTGCTGGCCATGGAGGCGGAATTCGCGGTGCCGGCTTGGGTGGCGGGGGCGCGGACCACCGCCTGGGATGGGGAGCGGCTGGTGGCCGCGGCCTGCCGCCAGGGTTCCTGGGAGCTGGGACGGCTGGAGGAGGCCCCCGGAATCAGCCCACCCCAATGGCGGTGGCACCCTCTCCCGCCGCCCTTCACGGAGCTCGCCGACCTCAGCGCTGAGCGGGGGCGACTGGTGGCCATCGCCAGTTCTCCCCAGACGATGGCGGGGCTCCTGGAGGTGGAGATCGCCAGCGGGTCGTGGAACTATTCTCCCGTCGCCCCCTCCCCGCTCCAGGCCTCCGAGATCAGCACCCCCGAGGCGCTCTGGTTCACGGGGGCCAGCGGCGAGCCCACCCACGCCTGGTTTTATCCCCCCGCGGGCGGCGCGGGAAGCGAGAGCCCCCTGCTCATTCGGGCCCACAGCGGACCCACCGGCATGGCCCGAACGGGGCTGAATCTGGGAATTCAGTTTTGGACCAGCCGCGGGTGGGGCGTGGTGGACGTGAACTATGGAGGCTCGAGCGGGTTTGGCCGCGCCTATCGGGAGCGGCTGAACGGCCAGTGGGGCGTGGGGGACGTGGAGGACTGCCTGGCCGCGGCGGCGGCCGTGGTGGCCAGCGGCCGGGCCCATGCGGAGCGGGTGGCCATGGAGGGGAGCAGCGCCTCCGGCTTCACCGTGCTCGCCGCCCTGGCGGCCGGCGGAGCGCTGCCCCGGGCTGGAGCTTGTCGCTACCCGGTGGTGGATCTGGAAGCCCTCGCCCGGGAGAGCCATCGCTTCGAGGCCCACTACCTGGATGGACTGGTGGGTCGGCTCCCGGAGGCCCGCGCCACCTATCGAGCCCGCTCCCCTCTTCACCAAGTGGACCGAATCCAGCGGCCCGTCCTCCTCTTCCACGGACTCCGGGACACCGTGGTGCCCGCCGACCAGAGTGAACGCCTGGCGCTGGCCCTCAGCGAGCGGGGGGTGCCGGTGGAACTCCATCTGTTTCCAGAGGAGGGACATGGCTTCCGCTCGGGGGCGGCGCGAGCCCAGGCGCTGGAAGCCACCGAAGCGTTTTTCCGTCGCCACCTCGGGCTTCACCGATGAGTGGGGCGGAGCCTGTGCCCGGCCAAACCGCCACCATCTGGATTCTGGCGGTGGTGGGGTTGCCCGTGCTCCTCGCGGCGGGAACCGCCCTGGGGAGGGGGCTCGGGGTGCATCGCTGGGGAATCCCTGAGGCTCTGCTGGCGGGGGTGGTGGGCCTCCTGCTCGGTCCCCAGGGGCCCTGGCCCCTGCTGCCGAAAGAGGTGACCCGCCTCTGGGAGGGGCTGCCGGTGATCCTGCTCACCCTGGTGTTCGGCAGTCTGCTGGTGGGGAAGCCCCTCCCTTCCCCCGAGGGCCTCTGGCGGCCGCTTCGCGCCCAGGTGCTCCTCTCGCTCACCCTGGCCTTCGGCCAGTACCTGATGGGTGGGCTGATGGTGCTGCTGGTGCTCCAACCCTGGCTTGGGGTGAGCCCGGTGATGGCCTGCCTCATCGAGGTGGCCTATGAGGGAGGCCATGGTTCCGCGGCGGCCATGGCGCCCACCTACGCCCGGCTCGGGGTGGAGGGGGCCGAAGCCCTGGGATTGGCCCTCGCCACGGTGGGTCTGCTGGCCTCCACCTTGGTGGGCGGACTGCTGGTGGTGGTGGCCCGCTGGCGAGGTTGGGTGGCGATGGCGCCCCTGGCGGCTCCCCTGGCCCTCCCGGCGGCGGGGCCCGCGGGCGGTGAGGGGTCAAGCCTCGGGGAGGAGGGCCTAGGACCGCCAGAGGGGATCGGGGCCTGGGCGGTGAACCTGGCTCTGGCGGGACTGGCGGTGGCCGCGGGCTGGCTGTCGCTGGCGGGGCTCCAGGCCCTGGCCCCCCACCTCCCCCCGGGAGTGGCCACGGTGATCGACACCCTGCCGGTGTTTCCCCTGGCCTTGGTGGGATCGATGCTGGTGCGGCTGGTGTTGGAGCGCACGGGCACGGCCCACCTGGCCTCAGGCCCCATCCAAAACCGCGTCGGCACCCTGACGGCCGATCTCCTCATCACCGCCGCCACGGCCTGCCTCGATCTCACGTCCCTGAGCCAGATCTGGAAACCCCTGGTGGTGCTGGGGGTGGCCGGGCTGCTGTGGAATCTGTTTGTGGTGCTGGGGCCAGGACGCTGGATGCTGCCGGAGCCCTGGTTTCAACGGGGCCTCGTCGACTTTGGCCAAGCCACCGGCGTGGCGGCCAGTGGCCTGCTGCTGCTCAACATGGCGGATCCCGAGGATCGGGGCGATGTGTTGACCCCCTTTTCCATCAAGCAACTGTTGCTGCAACCGCTGGTGGCGGGGGGAGTGATCACGGTGGTGGCCCCCCTGGCGGTGACCCGCTGGGGCCTGTCCGCCTGGACAGCCCTGTGCCTGCTGCTGGTGCTGGTGTGGGTAGGGTTGGCTGTGGGTCTGGGGCGAGCTGAGGGCCCCCTCAGCGCACCATCGCCGCCACATTTCCCCCATCCACCGTGAGCACGGCGCCCGTGGTGCGCTCCAGGCGGGCCAGGGCCACAAAGGCCTCCGCCACATCGCTGGCCCGCACCTCGGCGCCGAGCAAATTGCCCGCCATGTACACCTCCTCGGAGACGCCCCGAGCCTCGGCTCGCCGCCGAATCATGGCGTCATCGAGCAAACCGGAGCGAATGCGGTCGGCATTCACAGCGTTCACCCGCACGCCGGAGGCTCCCTCCTCCAGGGCGTACTGACGCGCCAAGGCCAGCAGGGCGGCTTTGCTGATGCCGTAGGCCCCGAAGTTGGGGCCGGGGTTGAGGGCCTGCTTGCTGACGTTGAACAGCAGCTGGCCGCCGAGCGGCGCTTGGT
>JBKCPG010000286.1:0-32786 GCA_046309395.1 Cyanobacteriota bacterium
CCATCTCCCATCCCCTTCACCATGCCGCCGCCGCCGCCGCCGATCCCGGGGGTGAGGCGGCCCGGTGGCATGGGCACCGACTTCTTCTGGCGCGGGTGATGGAAGCGGCGGGATTTGCCCAGCACCCCCAGGAGTGGTGGCACTTCAGCCACGGCGATCAGCTCTGGGCCTGGCGCACGGGGGTGGATCGGGCCATCTACGGGCGCGCTGGAGACTGAGAGGGCTCAGGGGGCCCCGCGGGAGGCGTCTGCAGACCCAGCTCGGCGACGACAGCCTTCGCCTGTTCGGGGCTGAGCAGCCCTTTGGCCTGGCACTCCCGCAGGGTGTCCAGGGTCATGGCCGCCTGAAGCCGCCGCAGTCGCTGCCGCACCACGTCCGGTTGGTCTTGCCAAGGCAGCAGATTGGCCAAAAAGGCTTTGCGGATGTTGTCCGCTTGGCAGGTCTGAGGATCGGGGTCGTAGCGCTTGGGTTCGCTCCACCCCGCCTGGCCCCAGACCGTGGCGGCCAGCGCCAGCGCGACCATGACGTTGTGAACCGGGCGTGTGGATCCCACCGAGTTCTTCCCGCGACTGGGCCCCATCTTGACGGCCCCCATCGGTCCAACGCTTCCATACAGTCACCTGAAGCTCACTTCCGCCAGGCGCCCGTGGATGGCCTTTTTTCTCTTGGAGATCGGCACTGAGGAGCTGCCGGCCGACTTTGCCCGCCTCGCCCTGCCCCAGCTGCGGGATCAAGTGGAGAAGGATCTGCGCGACGCCCGCCTCAGCCACGACGGGATTCAGGTCACCAGCACCCCCCGTCGGCTGGCGGTGCTGGTCGACGGGCTCCCCCCCCGGGCCAGGGATGGGGAAGAGGAGCGCAAAGGCCCCCCCGCGGGTCAAGCCTTTCGCGACGGCGAGCCCACTCCGGCGGCGGTGGGATTCGCCAAGCGCTGTGGACTACCGGTGGAGCGGCTGGAGGTGCGGGAGACGGCGAAGGGCCCCTTCGTGTTCGCCCGCACCCTCCAGCGGGGCCAAGCCACCGAAGAGGTGCTAGCCGCGTTGATCCCTGGATGGATCTGGGGGTTGCAGGGGCGCCGGTTCATGCGTTGGGGGCGAGGCGAGAGCCGTTTCAGCCGTCCGGTGCGCTGGCTGGTGGCGCTGCTGGATCAGGTGGTGATTCCCGTGGAGCTGGCGGAATGTGATCCCCCGATTCGCGCCGGACGCCACAGCCGAGGGCATCGGCTCTGGCCAGAGCCCGTGGAGATTCCCTCGGCGTCGGCGTACGCCAGCGTCCTAGCCGCGGCGCGAGTGATGGTGGACCGGGAGGCCCGCGCCACCGCCATCCGTGAGCGGCTGGAGGGAGCGGCGGCGGGGGACGGGGCCCGGTTGGATTTGCCCGGCCCGCTGTTTGAGGAACTCGTGGATCTGGTGGAGGATCCCCGGGTGATTGAGGGCGCGATCGACCCCGCCTTTCTTTCCCTGCCCCCTGAGGTGCTCAGCACGGTGATGCGAGCGCACCAGCGCTACGTGCCCCTGATGGGGCCTCAGGCCCTCACCGATCCTTTAGCCCTCAGCGCGGAGGAGGCCCTGCTCCCCCGTTTTCTCTGCGTCAGCAACGGCCTGGAGGCGGCGGAAGCCACGGTGAGACGGGGAAACGAACGGGTGCTCCGTGCCCGCCTGGCCGACGCGGCCTTCTTTCTGCGCTGCGATCACGCCGTCGCCAGCATTGATCGCCGGGAGGCTCTGGATCGGGTGATGTTCGCGGAGGGTCTGGGCAGCCTTCGCGATCGAACAGAGCGATTGGAATGGTGTACCGATGTGCTGCTCGATGCCCTCCAGCTCCCCGAGGCGGTGGCCATCCCTTGCCGGCGCGCGGCTCACCTCTGCAAGCATGATCTGGTGAGCCAAATGGTGGGGGAATTTCCTGAGCTTCAGGGAATCATGGGGGCCAAGTATCTGCTGGCGGAGGGGGAAAGTGTGGCGGTGGCCCAGGCCGTTCTGGAGCATTACCGTCCCCGAGGTGCGGGGGATGGGCTCCCCCAATCGGTGCCTGGGGCCGTGCTGGCCTTGGCGGAGCGATTCGAGTTGCTGCTGAGCATCTTTTCGCGGGGAGAACGGCCCAGTGGATCCTCCGACCCCTATGGCCTCAGGCGCGCTGGCAACGGGATCGTGCAGATTCTTTGGCATCAGTGTTGGCGGCTGGATGTGGCCGAGTGGTTGAGGCGGGCCGCCAAGCAGTGGCACACTCTCTTCGTGCCATCGGCGGCGAATGAGGAGGGATTAGCCACCGATCTGGGACTGTTTTTGCGCGAACGACTCATCAGCCTGCTCGAGGAAGAGGGGATGGACGCCGATGTTGTTCAGGCGATCGCGGGCGGTCAGGCCCATGAGCGTGAACGGATCCTGAGGGATCTCTGTGATGCTCGCGAGCGGGCCAGCTTGCTCCAGGATCTGCGAGACCAGGGAGAGCTGGGGGCGATTCAAGCGGTCGTTCAGCGGGCTTCCCGACTGGCGGAGAAGGGAGACTTGGGCGCGAACATTCTGCGGGCGGACGCCGTGGTGGATGCGGGATTGTTTGAGCGTCCAAGTGAGGCGGCTCTCTTGCGGGTGGTGGCGAGCCTCAGCCCGATGGCCGAATCCGGGAGGCGCCATGGGGACTTGGCCCAGGGGTTGGCGGCAAGCGCGGGGGCGTTGGCGGCCTTCTTTGATGGTCCAGAAAGCGTGATGGTGATGTGTGACGATGCCGATCGCCGTCAAAATCGCCTCAATCTTCTGGGAGTGTTTCGCAACCAGTCTTGGGTGTTGGCGGATTTTAGTCGCTTGGAAAATTGAGACGCCTGGCGCCCCGAGGCGTTGAGATCATTGAGTTGGCCCACGAATTGGGGGATCCCTGATCTCGACATGCGATTTCAGGGAGACCCGATCCTTTAGCTGTCCGCCACTCCCCTCACGATCCTGGAGAGCTCGCTCCGTTCATCGGTGTTGATCCGGTGGGGAACGCCACTGATGATGCGCTCAAAATTGGTGAAGGAATCCTTGATCTCAGGGCCATTGCCCGTGATGACAAACTCGCGAATCCCCTTGTCATGCCAAGAGCCACGCATTTTGAACACATTGAGCGCTCGAGCCATCTCGCCGCGAATCTCCACATATTGCAGTAGAAGGATCGTGTCAGTAATGGTGGAGATGTGGGAATCAGTGATCGAATGGCTCCCCATGAATTCCTCGGAGGTGTTCGTGAAGAAGCCCGCGATCTCTTCTTGCTTGGCGTAACCGGTCACGCCAATCACAAACTGTCGGAACGCATTATGACTCACCCCTCGCGCCAAGGCGGAGAGGGAATCAATCGCCATGCGAGAGGGCTTGAACTGACCGATCTCAGATTTAATGATCTGCAAGTGATCCTCTAGCCCAGTTGATTCCGGATAGGCACAGATGATCTTCAACAATCCATCCTGCTCCATTTGTTCAAAATCAATTCCCCAGCTGGTGGCATTTCGCAACAGCTGCGCCCGGGATTCCTCATAGGCGAAGAGGATGGCCCTTTCTTTGCTCCGGCAGGCATCTTCCACAAATTTGCTGACCAACAGGGTCTTGCCAGTACCCGTGGCTCCCGTGGCGAGGATGATCGAATCCTTAAAGAATCCACCGCCGCACATTTCATCCAGCCGCGGCACTCCGGAACTCAGACGCACATTGGAGGAACGTTGCGTCAAGCGCATCGCGCCCAAGGGGAAGATGCTGACTCCATGGCTGCCCATGGTGAAAGGAAATTCTCCCTTCATGTGGGTGGTTCCCCGCAACTTAAGGATCTCCACCGTGCGCCTGCGTCGTTCCCCTTCCAGCACATTACGGAGGATCACAACGTTGTCTGAGACAAACTCCTCCACCCCATAGCGTGCGATCGGGCCGTATTCATCAATTCGCTCTGTGGTCATCACCGTGGTGACACCAATTTCTTTTAGGCGAGCAATCAGACGAAAGATTTCACGTCTGACAACAGAAATAGCATCATATTGCTGGAACACAGCGGTGATGGAATCAATCGCTACCCTACGGGCCTTGTATTTGCGAATCGCGTAGTTAATCCTTTCAATCAACCCCGAAAGATCAAAGCTCCCCGCCACGTCCTGGCCCTCTGGATCGGGGGAGGCGTCGAGAAGAAACAATTTATCTTGCTCGACCATATCCTGCAAATTCCAACCAAAGCTTGCCGCATTGCGGAGGATATCCAAGGGCGACTCCTCGAAGGTGACAAAAATTCCGGGTTCGTTGAAGTCGCGAATTCCGTTGTAGAGAAAATTCAGGGAGAAGACCGTCTTGCCTGTGCCCGAGGTGCCGCTGATCAGCGTGGAACGGCCAATCGGCAGGCCCCCGTGGCAAATGTCATCAAAACCCTCGATGCCCGTTGGCAGCTTCTGAACTTGCGCAAGGGTATTGGTGGGGGGATGGGGTAGAGAAGGATCCTGCATGGAGCTGGGGAGGGAGGGAGAGGTCGGGGGGCGAGGAGCCGAATCTCAGGAGGTTTCCATGGGATCAACGTTTTGCCGGACGGCGGGTGTTTCACCAAGGGGCGGGGCTGGCGCCTCATCAAGGCTGAAACTCTCATCGACCAGTTCCTCGTAGAGAAGATCAAGTCCGATTAATACCCGCTCCCGATCGGAAAGGTCGCCGATGATTCGCCTCACGGGCGGGGGGAGAATTTTAGCCAACGTGGGCGTGGCGAGAATTTTGTCCTCTTCGGCAAGTTGCGGATTTTTGAGAACATCGATCACTTTTAGGGCATAGACGCCACGAAATTCAGTTTCGAGAATATTGCGTAACGTCTTCAGCGCCCGCATGGAGTTTGGCGTGTTGCCGGCGACGTACAGCTTGAGGATGTAGGTTTTGCGTGCGGCCATGTTAAGCGTGCTCCTGAAGGGGATGGAGTGAGTCTTGATCGGCTGCGATGGGTCGATCAGGGGGGACCGACCGCCGATACATCTCGCAGAGATGCGCCATCACGTCGAGGAGGGCCAGGCGGTAATCTTGAAGGAAATCATTCTTATGCCCTTCAAGCTTAAGTTGTTTCCAGAAGCCGTCAATCAAATTCATGTGAATCTCCACGGTGGAAGTGATGGGTAGATCGGCAAAAAATGCTGTGTTCACAAAACTCTCCAGAGCTTGGTTCGCCGCGGCTGGATCGCGGAAATAACTCACCAATAGATCCCGATAGGTTCGGCTCAGGGATCTCAGCAGCTCCTCCCGCTCCGTTTCGCTGAGATTGCGAAAAAAGCGTTCTGGATCCCGCTTGTAGTACACCCCCAGGTATCCCAGGCGGCCCTTCAAGCGATTGGCCAGCTTCCAGCGGTCCTCCGTCTGGCCGGCGGAGCCGGGTGCCAGTCGGTCCGCCCGCGGTAAACCCTTCCTGAGGAAACGGGAGACCGCCGCGTCCAGGCTGTAGGGGAGCTGCTCCAACTGATCCGCCGGAAGATGCACCTCGGCGTCGTGATATTCGATCTTGCCGGTCACTTCCCCGATCACCACGGCCGGGAGGTAGAGATCCCGATCCCTCAGCGCCGCGTACACCTCAGGTTGGAACGCCCCCTGTTCCAGGAGCACCGCGTCCACCTCCTCCCGACCCGCTCCCAGCGTCGTCACCGGGTCGCCGCGCTCCTCGATCGGGGCGAGGGCGTAGCGGCCCGACTTGAGCCAAAGGGCGCAAGCGTCCTTGAGCGGCGCCGTGCGCAAGAAGCTGGCAATGGTGAGGGCGGGTTCACTCATCGGGGTGGCACGGGAGCCCAACCTTCCGGGGACGCCCCCAAATGTTGACGAATCGCGGGTCGCAACGGGAGGATCTTTGTTTGTCTTCCGATTGCCGTGAGTCCAGGCCCAATCGGAGCGTCCGCTCCAGCCTGGCCGCGCCCCCTCAGCCCATGAGCGCCTCAGCCCCCTCCACGCCCACCGCCGCTCCCACCGGCTCCGTTCCCAGCGGCGAAACGGCATCGCCGGCCGTCGTCCCCAGTCCCTCCCCCGCCCAGCCGACCTCGGATTCCGAGGTGTACGCGATTGTGGAAGCGTCGGGTCAGCAGTTTTGGTTGCGCCCCAACCGCTACATCGACATTGACCGGCTGGACGCGGAGGTGAGCAGCGGGGTGAGCCTCGACACCGTTCTGCTGGTGAAGGGCTCGACGGGCATCACCCTCGGTCAGCCCTACGTGGCGGGGGCCAAGGTGGACCTGACGGTCATCGCCCACCGCCGCGGACCCAAGATCCTGGTGTACAAAATGCGCCGCAAGAAGAAAACACGCCGCAAAACCGGCCATCGACAAGAACTCACCCGGGTGATGGTGAACGCTATTCACGTGAACGGCAAACCCATCAGCTGATCCGCCCCCCGGCCGCGCGCCGGCTCAGTTCCTCCCCACCGGCTCAGCTCCTCCCCAACTGTCCCCCCGCTCTCCTCTCCCATGGCTCATAAGAAAGGCACAGGCTCCACCCGCAACGGTCGCGATTCCAACGCCAAGCGCCTTGGCGTCAAGGCCTATGGGGGCGAGACCGTCTCCGCGGGCTCCATCCTGATCCGTCAACGGGGCACCTCCGTGCTTCCCGGCGACAATGTCGGTCGTGGCTCTGACGACACCCTGTTCGCCCTCACCGACGGCGTGGTGCGCTTTGACAGCATCAAACGGGCCCTGCGCAACCGCAAACGGGTGAACGTGGTTCCCGCTTGAGGCGGCCGCCATTTCCATCCCCAGCCTCCTCTTTCGCGGCCCCTCCCGCCGGTGATCTGCGGTTTCCTTGTCCTGGATAAGCCCGCTGGCCCCACGTCCCACACCTGTGTGGCCCGGGTGCGTCGTGCCTATGGGCTGAAGCGCGTGGGCCATGGTGGCACCCTCGACCCGGCGGTGACCGGTGTCTTGCCCGTGGCCTTGGGACCCGCAACCCGCCTGCTGCCCTACCTGCCTGGCGAAAAGGCCTACCGGGCTTGGATTCAGTTGGGCGTGCGCACCACCACCGATGATTTGGACGGAACGGTGCTGGATCACCAGCCCCCGCCAGCCAACCTGACCGCGCAAACGCTGAACATGGCCCTGGCTCCGTTTCGGGGATCAATCCAGCAGCGCCCACCCTCCTTTTCAGCGGTGCACGTCCAAGGCCAGCGGGCCTATGCCCTCGCCCGCGCGGGCCATCAGCTCCACCTCCCCCCTCGCCCCGTCACCCTCCATCGGTTGGAGATCCTGGCTTGGGACCGGGACGAAGGGCGGCTGGAGCTGGACATTCACTGCTCCTCCGGCACCTACATCCGATCGCTGGCCAGGGATCTGGGGGAAAGTCTCGGCTGCGGCGGAGCCCTGGCGAGCCTGCGACGCACCGAGGCCTTGGGCTTTCACCTCCACCAGAGCGTGGCCTTGGACGCCCTCGTCCCTCCCCTGCCCCCCCTGCTCGATCCGCTGGACGTGCTTCACCATCTGCCTCGCCACCAGCTCACGTCGCGGGAGGAAGTGGGGTGGCGCCACGGCCGGGAAATGGCGGCCCATCAGCCCTGGCCCCCTGACGCCACGGTGTTGGTCGTCGCGCCGGATGGCAAGCTGGCAGGCTTGGCGAAGCCTCGGGGCCAGGGGGAGTTGCGGCCCCACATGGTCTTCAACACCGACGCCTGAGCCCTCTTTTCTGTCTACCGGATCCGCCCCCGCCATGGCAGGCCACAGCAAATGGGCCCAGATCAAGCGCACCAAAGCCGTTGTCGACGCCAAGCGCGGGGCCGTCTTCACCCGTCTGGGTCGGGAGATCACCGTGGCGGCCAGAGCGGGAGCTGATCCCGCCGGCAATTTTCAGTTGCGCACCGCCATCCAGAAAGCCAAGGCCGCGGGCGTGCCGAACAGCAACATTGAACGGGCCATCGCCAAGGGCAGTGGCCAGGCCACGGGCCAGGACGACCATTTCGAGGCCGTGCAGTACGAGGGCTACGGGCCAGGGGGAGTGGCGGTGTTGGTGGAGGCCTACACCGACAACCGCAACCGAACGGCGGCCGATTTGCGCCTGGTGTTCAACAAAGCCGGCGGCAACCTTGGCGAGAGCGGCTGCGTGAGTTTTCTCTTTGACCAGCGTTCGCTGGTGCGAATTGATCAGCCTGGTTTGGAGGAGGAGAGCCTCCTGGAAAGCCTGTTGGCCCTGGAGGAGAAGGGCGGACCTGTGGCCCTGAGCTACATCCTGGATGGGGAAGGGGCGGAGGTGATCGGGCGCTTTGAGGATCTGGAGGCGCTGCAGGGAGGACTTCAGGCCCAGGGTTGGCCCGTTGGCGGCTGGGAACACCGCTGGATCGCCAACACCCTCTGCCGGGTGGACGACCCCGAGGTGCTCAGGGCCGTCCTGCCCATGCTGGATGCCTTGGAGGAGCTGGAGGATGTGCGCGGCGTGACCGCCAACCTGGACGCCGAGGAGAGCTGGATGGAAGCCGTGATGGCTTGAGCCTCCACGCTGAGACGGCTGGCGTCAGGGAGCCAACGCCGATGGATCAGCCACCAAGCACACCGAGGGATGGTTGTGGAGCCAGCTGGCGGGAAGATCAGCGCTGGGCTCGCCCCCCATCAGCCGCCGGAGCACGGGAGCCTTCGCGGCGCCCGTCACCACCAACAGGATCCGCTCGGCTTGAAGAATGTCGGCGAGGCCCAGGGTGATGGCCAGGGGGGGCACCCGTTCCGGATCCCCCCCGAAGGCACCCGCGTTGGCTCGACGGGTGCTGTCGCTGAGGCGAACGCATCGGGCCCGACTGTCCGCGCCGCACGGGGGTTCGTTGAAGCCCACGTGCCCGTTCAACCCCAGGCCCAGGAGCTGGAGCCCCACGCCCCCGGCCTCCCGGAGGGCCGCGCTGTAGCGCTGGGCTTCCGCCTCGGGATCCACCGCCAAGCCATCGGGCAAGCGCACCCGATCGGGCTCGATCCCCAGGGGATCCCGCAGATGGATTCGCATGTCCGCCGCGAACGATCCCGGATGCTGGGGGCCGAGGCCCACATAGTCATCGAGGTTGAAGCTGCGCCACTGGTGGCGGAGTTGATCCCGCTCCCGGGAGGGAAGATTCCGGGCGAGCGCCACGAACGCTTGGTAAACGGGCACCATGGTGCGCCCGGTGGCCAGGCCCAAGGGGCGGCCGTGGGGCGATTGGCATGCCTCCATCAGCGCCCTGGCGGCATGGAGCGCCACGGCCTCCACGGATGGCGCCACCAGGAGCTGGATGCCTGGCTCAGGGCGCGGGGAGGATTCAGTACGACCGCAGGACAGCTCCTTTGTAGTAATGCCGGAGGATGTCGACATAGCTCGTGCCGCGCAAGGCCAGGGCGTAGGCCCCCCACTGGCTCATTCCTACACCATGGCCATAGCCCCGTCCCCGGGCCACCAGGCGAAAGCGGGGGGCGCTGTCGCCGGGAGGGAGAGGCGTGGTGGAAGCCGCCTGAGCCGGGGTTGGGCCAACGGGCTCCCCGGAGGCCGAATCCCCCGACGGGAGCGGCGGGGAGGCGGACGGGGGCGAGGTCGCCGTGTCGATGCGGTCGGCGGGTTGGAACTGGAATTCCACCAGGGTGCTGCGCAGGCCAAGCCGCTCGCGCATCTCGCTGCCTGTGAGCACCAATTCGCCCCCGGGGCCGATCACCTTGGCCCGTCGCAGACGACCAGTCTTGGAGGTTTGCAACGGGTGGATGGCGAAGGCGCCCCCGATCTCCTGAAAAGCCGCTCGCAGGGTTTCAGGGGCAAAGTCTTTCTCCCACCGACTCACCGGGCTGGCGCTGTCAAAGTCGGGCACGCTCACCAGGTAGGGGAGCTGGCGCGACCAGATCTCCCCGCTGTCTTCCGTTCTGTCGCCACTGCTGCTGTGAAACACGGCGTTGATCAAGCTCCGCCCGTGCATGAGCACCTGGGCGCGGGTGCTGGTCACGGCCTGACGTGTCGACTCCGACTCCCCCTCGAGCCCCTTGTACACCTGGCTGGCGACGGTGGCCTTGAGATCGAAGGGAGCCTTGGGGCGCATTTGCCGCAGGGCGTAGGTGCGGGACGCCACGGCCTGGGCCCTCAGGGCCGCCTGGGGCCAGGAGACGGGCATCTCGCCACCGACGACACCCAGCAGATAGGTTTCCAGGGGCAGGCGGTTGATGGCCTGCAACCCCTCACCTTCCGGTCGCAGCTGCAGCAGGCCGCGGTAGCGCCGTCGCTTGAGCACCACCAGCCCCCGGTTGGGATCGATCGGCTCCACCCGCAGATCCTGAAGCGGCACCAGCCGCGGCGTCGACGGGCCCTCCACCGCCGCCATGATCCCGGTGGCCAGCGGTTCCAGCGTCAGCGAATCGCCCACCCGTCGGACGCGGAGCTGGCGGCCCGGCTCCAGCCGCAGAAGGGGCCGATCCCGCGCGTCGCGCAATTGGAGCCCCTCTTTGCCCGCCGCGCCGATGGTGATCTGGGGCCCTTCCAAGAGGAGCACCCGGACGGGAGGACCTTGGCCCTCGGGAACGTCCAAGGCCGCCGAACCCGTCGGGGCTCCGTTCGCTAGCGGCGAAGCGAGGGCGCCAAGGCCGAGAAGGAACAGAGCGGCGGAGCGGACCCGACGCGAAGGGGCCTCAGACAAACGGGCCATCCGGAACAACGCCCGACCATTCTCGCGGCGGCGCCCCGGGCTGGCCAGGGGGCGTGCCACCATCTTGGCGGCGGAGCCCCAACTGTGCAGGTCACTTTTCTTGGCACCAGTTCCGGTGTCCCCACCCGGTCTCGCAACGTTTCCGCGGTGGCCCTGCGTCTCCCCCAGCGGGCCGAGCTTTGGCTGTTCGACTGTGGCGAGGGCACCCAGCATCAATTTTTGCGCAGCCCGCTGCGGGTGTCCCAGCTGCGGCGGATTTTCATCACCCACATGCACGGCGACCACATTTTTGGCCTGCCTGGCCTGCTGGCCAGCCTTGGCCTTTCAGGGCATTGCGATGGGGTGGATCTATACGGACCCGATCCCTTGAGGGATTATCTGGAGGGGGTGCTGCGCACCTCCTCCACCCGGTTGAGCTATCCGATCCGGGTGCATCCCGTGCGAGAGGCGGCGCGCACGGGAGCTCCCCTGCTCGAGGATGGCGATCTCACCGTGCGGGCGGCCCCCCTCACCCATCGGGTTCCCGCCTACGCCTATCGGGTGGAGCAACAGCCCAGACCCGGTCGGTTTGACGTGGAGCGGGCGCGGGCGATGGGCATCCCCCCTGGCCCCGTTTACGCGGCCCTGAAGGCGGGCCGCTCGGTCACGCTGGAGGATGGGCGAGTGGTGGAGGGATCCCGTCTTTGCGGTCCACCCCAACCGGGGGTGAGCGTGGTGTACTGCACCGACACCACCTTCAGCGAGGAAGCCGTGGGGCTGGCCCGAGGGGCCGATCTGCTGATCCATGAGGCCACCTTTGCCCATGGGGAGGCGGAGCTGGCCTTCCAACGCCAACATTCCACCAGCACCATGGCGGCCCAGGCGGCCCTAGCGGCCGGGGTAAGGCAATTGGCGCTCACCCACCTGAGCCCCCGCTATGTGGCGGGCAACGCCGTCACCGCCGAAGACCTGTTGATGGAGGCGCGGGCCATCTTTCCGGAGACCGTTCTGGCGAGTGATTTCCTCACCCTCACCCTTTCGGCCCCATGAGGCTCCCTGCAACAGTTCGCTTCGTCCCTGAGCCCCCCGTCACCGCCCCGTGATACAAGGGCTCAGTGCGGCCCGTCCGCCCGTTCTTCGGCTTCTTCCATGGCCCCCACCCTTCGCTCAGCCGTCCGCGCCATCACCAGATCTCTGCTGGTGTTTCCCTTGGCGATGGCGCTGCTCGTCTGCTTCGCTGGCCCAGCCGCCGCCGCGCGGTGGGATGCGGCAACCCTGACGGTGCCCGCGGGCCCGGATGGCGCCACCGTCACGTTCAGCGAAAAAGAGATCAAAACCGGCCGCAAACTTTTCAACGACAGCTGCGGCACCTGTCACGCCGGTGGCATCACCAAAACCAATCAGAACGTTGGTTTGGATCCTGAAACCCTGGCTCTGGCCACACCGCCCAGGGATTCCGTCTCGGCCCTGGTGGATTTCCTCAAAGACCCCATGTCCTACGACGGCGAGTACAGCATCGCCGATGTGCATCCGAGCCTGCGCAGCAGCGACATCTTCGTGAAGATGCGTGATTTGGATGAGGAAGATCTCCGCCTCATGGCTGGATACATCCTGGTGGCCCCCAAGGTGCAGGGGATTCAATGGGGAGGGGGCAAGATTTATTTCTAACCGCCCCGTTTCCTCCTCAACTCCCAAGCGCTCCCTCCGGGGCGCTTTTTTCATGGCTTGAGGGAGGCCGCTGGTTGGCGGGATCCAGGGAAGCGGGCAGCTTGCTGTACCACCATTCCTGGAGCTCGGGGCTGAGACGCCAAGGGAAGAGGGTCAGCACGGTGCGCGTGGGGCGGGAGCCGGGTTGAAGCAGTTCCACGGCGTAGGACGGGCAGCGCCGGGACGCCAGATCGGGCACAAAGCGCCGACCGATTCGGCGCCAGCTGGGCTCCTTGCCGCGCCAGGCGAGGCGACAGCACGGCCAGGGCAGCTCCTCGCGATCAAACAGCCGACAACAGGGCCCGAGCACGCGGTACGTGTACTGCCCACCTGGGCTGGTGTGCAGACTGCCGGAGCTGAACACCGTCTGAACCTGCCGCACCGCACCTCCCAAAAACAACAAAGCCACCCATCAGGGTGGCTCAGGAGCGGTCCGTTGGCGAGGGCTCAGTAGAGCTGTTCTTCCGCGTGGGTTTCGATCACGCAATCGGATTTGGGGTAGGCCACGCAGGTGAGCACGAAACCACCGCTGATTTGGTCTTCATCCAGGAAGCTCTGGTCGGATTGATCGATCGTGCCGGACACCAACTTGCCAGCACAGGTGGAACAGGCTCCGGCCCGGCAGGAATAGGGAAGGTCGACGCCCTGCTCTTCAGCGGCATCCAGGATGTACTGGTCATCTGCGACGTCGATGGTCTTGTCGAGACCCTCAGCGGCGTTCTTGAGGGTGACCTTGTAGGTAGCCATGAAGTGGTTGAAGGGGGTCACAGCCACCAGCGATCAGGGGCTGCGGGACCCGCCCTTCCTACATCCGCGAGGGGGCGAACCAGAGGGTTTGGGCCCCGGACGTGGGAAAGCCCCAATGAGTGAAGCCTCACCGATCAGTGTGCCTAATGCGACAACGGACGGTGGAGACGGTCACCCAAGGGGCCAGGGATCATGAAGACACCGGAGAGTGGTCAGAGAGCCATTCCCAGCGGCGGGGCCAGGCGACCGGCTGGTGGAGCGTGGGTCGACGGGGGAAGACTCAGTACAGCTCCTCCTCGGCGTGGGTTTTGATGGTGCAGTCGGAGGTGGGGTAGGCCACGCAGGTGAGCACGAAGCCGGCTTCGATCTGGTCATCGTCCAGGAAGCTCTGGTCAGACTGGTCGACGGTGCCGGCGATGAGCTTGCCCGCGCAGGTGGAGCAGGCCCCAGCACGACAGGAATAGGGAAGGTCTATGCCCTGCTCTTCAGCGGCATCGAGGATGTATTGGTCGTCGGGAACCTCGATGGTTTTGTTGAGGTTTTCGGCCTCATTGATGAGGGTGACCTTGTAGGAAGCCATGGAAAGGAGGGGTGAGCTGACAGCCGCCAGCGGGCCGGGACTGTAGGACTCGCCCTTCTTACATCCGCCAGGGGGGGTCTTGGCGGTGTCGAAGCCGGAGTCTGGACAGACCCAATCAGTGTGAGGCCACAGATCAGTGTGCCTTATGAAACAAACGCGCCTCTTCCCATCGTCAGCAGGCCCCAGGGCTCTTGAACGGCCGTCAGCGAGGCCTGCCAGCCCCTCTCGGCCAGAGCGGCGATCAGCCCCTCCGCTTGCGACACCAACAGGCCGCTGAGGAGCCCCAGGCCCCTTGGAGCCAGAAGTCGGGAGAACTCCTCCGAGAGGTCGGCGATCACCGGCGCCAGGATGTTACAGAGCAGCAGATCCGCTGGCCGCCCCCCCAGCAGGCTCCCCAGCTCCTCGGCGGATCCAAGGGCCGTGTGAAGGGATGTCCAGCCGTTGAGCGCGGCGTTTTCCAGGGTCGCGCGGATCGCCAGGGGGTCGATGTCCACGGCGTAGACCGCATTCGCCCCTTGGGCCAGGGCGGCCAATCCCAAGACACCGCTGCCACAGCCCAGATCGGCCACCCGCAGGCCCGCCAGGGGGCTCATGGCGGGAGCGCCCTCTCGCACCCGGGCTTCGCCGAGGGCCTCCAGAGCCTCCAAGCAAAGGCGGGTGGTGGGGTGGGAGCCCGTTCCAAAGGCGGGCCCTGGATCCAGGCGGATCACCCACCGGCCTTGGGCCTCCGGAGGCTCCTCCAGCCAGGCCGGCAGCACAAGCCAGTGTTGACCGACGGGATCGGGCCCCCAGTGCTGTTTCCAGCTCGAACTCCAATCCTCATCCTCCACCGCTTCCCAGCGCGGAGCGGGCAATGCCAGGGCGAAGGGCTCCCCGAGGGGACGCAGGGCCCGCTCCAGCTCCAACAGGTTGGCCTCCGACCACTCGGATTGGGGCAGCCAGGCCACCAGCTCGCGCTCCATGGGCGTGGACGGCCCATGGAGCACCGCCACCCTGTGGACCCCCAGCTGGGGCAGTTTCCAGAGGAGCGATTCCTCCAGATCGCCAGGGGAGGCCAGGGAGAGTTTCCACCATCCCCGCGGACCTGTGGAAGAGGCCATCAGAGACTGACCGGATGGGCCTCCTGGATGCCCGGAATGCCGTGGATGGAGGCCAGGAGGCTGGGGGGGATCGGATCGTCCAGGCTGAGCACCATCACCGCGTCGCCGCGCACGATTCGCCGGCCCACCTGCATGGAGGCGATGTTGACGTTGTGTTCGCCCAGGAGGGAGCCCAGCTCACCAATGATCCCGGGCATGTCGCGGTGGCGGGTGAACAGCATGTGGTGGCTGGGGGCGACATTCACGGGGAAGTCGTCAATGCTGATGATGCGCTGGTCGCCATCGTTGAACACCGCTCCGGTGACGCTGTGGACGCCCTTGCCGCCGCGGGAGCGCAGCATCAAGGAGCCGCCAGCGAAGTCGCGGCTGCCGTCGTCTTTCACCTCCAGCACCTTGATCCCCCGCTCCCTGGCTTCCAGGCCCGCGTTGACGAAATTGATGCTGTCCCCCAGGGCCGTGGACAGAATTCCCTTCAGGGCCGCCACCACGAGCGGTTGACTCTGCAGGCCAGCGAACTCTCCCTGGAGGCGCACCTCCAGCTCGCTGAGGTGACCCCCGCCCAGCTGGCTGAGGAGTTGGCCAAGGGTTTCGGCCAACCCCAAATGGGGCTTGAGCTGGTTGAGCAATTCCGGCGTCAGGCCGGGGATGTTGACCGCGCTGCGGGCGGGCAGGCCAAGCAGCACATCGCGAATCTGCTCGGCCACATCGATGGCCACATTCTCCTGGGCTTCCGCCGTGGAGGCTCCCAGATGGGGGGTCAAGATCAGACGGTGCTGAACGGAGCGGAGCGGGGAGTCGGGGGCCAGGGGTTCGCTGGCAAACACATCCAGGGCCGCTCCCGCGATCACCCCCTGGTTGAGGGCGTCGGCCAGCGCGGCCTCGTCCACGATCCCTCCCCGGGCGCAGTTCACCAGGCGGGCCGTTCGCTTCATCGTGCGCAGCAGATCGGCGTTCACCAGGTTTTCGGTCTCGGCTGTGCGGGGCAAATGGAGGCTCACGTAATCCGCCTCCGCGAACAATTGAGGCAGGGGCAGGAGCCGGACCCGCATCTGCTGGGCCCGCTCCGGCGAAATGAAGGGGTCGTAGGCGGTGAGTTCCATGCCCAAGGCTCCGGCCACCCTGGCCACATGGGAACCGATCTTTCCGAGCCCCACCACACCGAGCACTTTTTTGTAGAGCTCATTGCCCACGAAGCTCTTGCGGTCCCAGACGCCGGCCATCATCGCGGCGTGGGCCTGGGGCACATGGCGCGAAAGGGAGAGCATCAAGGCCAGGGCGTGCTCCGCGGCGGCGATGGTGTTGCCCTCGGGGGAATTCACCACCAACACCCCCCTGCGGGTGGCGGCGGGCACGTCCACGTTGTCGACCCCCACCCCGGCGCGGCCGATGATCCGCAGGCGATGGGCCACCTCAATCACATCGGCGGTCACCTGGGTCCCAGAACGGATCATCAGGGCGTCGTAATCGTCGATGCACCGCTTGAGGTCGTCCGGGGAGAGGCCCGTGCGCACATCCACTTGGGCCACTTGGGAGAGAATGTTGATCCCGGTCTGATCGATGGGATCCGAAACCAAAACCTTCGTCATGTCCGGCGGAAAAGTCGCGGTGCGGGATGGGGCGGGGATGGGCACCGCAAGATGGGGCCGGAGGTGCAGTGTAGACAGCGACGGTGAGGCTCTCTGGAGGAAACCTGTGGCGATGACGGTGGTGGTGGTTCTGGAGAGTCGGCGGCGGCTGCGGGAGTTGCGCGACCAGCTCGATGCCCTGGAGCCCCCCTTGGCGAGAGTGGTGGCGGTGGGAGCGGGGGAGACGCCCATGGAGGAAGTGGGCGAGCTCAATCCCGCCTTCAACCGCCAGCGGCGTCAGAGGGGCATGGCCTTCTGGTTGATCCCCTTCGGATTCCTGGCGGGTCTGACCTTCACCCAAATCACCGATCTCCACACCTTTTCGGCCCTGGGTCCCTGGGGCGAACCC
Source organism: Cyanobacteriota bacterium (assembly GCA_046309395.1). Taxonomy (GTDB): domain Bacteria; phylum Cyanobacteriota; class Cyanobacteriia; order PCC-6307; family Cyanobiaceae; genus Cyanobium. The sequence goes on from JBKCPG010000286.1 coordinate 16,672, forward strand.
CTGATCGGTGGCCTGCTGGGAATGGGGTCGGGGTGGATGGGGAGTTTTGTGGCGGCGGCGAGTGTGAGTTCCGAGGTGGACGACCGCGTCCGGATGCTGCGCAACCGACTGGATGAGGGGGGCTGGTTGTTGCTCCTCCAACCCCAGAGCGGAAGGGAGGTGCCCTGGGCCCTGTTGCGAGAGGCGCGGCCCAAGGCCGTGGTGCGACTGGGGGAGGATTGACCCTTGGCGCGAGACCCCATGGAGCCCCGTTTGGAGGAGGTCCGGGCGGCCGCCGAGGAAACGCTCCGCACCTGGCAACCCCACTGGACCCCCTTCTTGGATCCGCGGTCGCGGGCGGAGGCGGAAGAGCTCCTGGGGCGACGCGGTGATCTTCACCTCAGCGATGAGGGGGGCTACGAATGGGCGGAGCGGCGCCGGCTGCTGTTGCGCCGCGCGGAAACGGTCGGCACCGAGCCGCCCCCGCCACCTGGGCTCACGGGCTTGGAGTTGAGCGGCAATTTCCTTTTCGACCCCGCCACCGCCACTGAGATGCGCGAGGGCTTGCATCAAGCCGGGGCGGCGCCAGGGGAGATCGGCGACCTTTGGACGCGGGGCGATCGGGGGGCCCAGGCCGTGATTCGCGATGAGCTGGCGGCCTGGCTGGATGGTTGCCTGGCCCAGGTGAGAAGCGTGGAGGTGCGTTTCGAGGTTCGCCCCTTGTCGGAACTTCAGGTTCCGCCGCGGCGGCTGCCCCGCGCCCTTCAAACCGTGGAGGCCTCCCTGCGGGCCGACGCGGTGGGTTCCGCTGGGTTTGGCCTGTCGCGCACCCGCATGGTGGCCCTGATTCGCCAAGGGGCGTTGACGGTGGATTGGCGTCCGATCAACTCCCCCAGCCACCTGGTGGCTCCGGGCCAACGGCTGCGGCTGGAAGGGCGGGGGGAAGTGGAGATCACCAGCGCGGAGCTCACCCAGCGGGGGCGCTGGCGCGTCGCCATGCTGCGTCGCTGAGGGCCTGGCCCTTACAACATGGGGGCTCGCAAGGCAGGGACGGATAAGGAGGGGCGAAGCCGGAGCTGCTAAGGTCCAAAGTCGCTGAGGCGCTTCTCGTCGTCCCAGTGTTGAGCGGGCGATTAGCTCAGAGGTAGAGCACTACCTTGACACGGTAGGAGTCACTGGTTCGATTCCAGTATCGCCCACTTCCCGCTTCATGGCTCAGCTGTGACCCTCCCCGCCGCGAACGAGCCTTCCACGGCGGTGGTGGTGGGCCTGGGACGATCAGGGCGGGGCGCGGCCCGACTCCTCAAGGCCCTCGGATGGAGGGTGATCCTGTTGGAGAGCCGATCCTCGGAAGCTCTGGAGGCCGAAGCCGCCAGCCTGCGGGCTGAGGGCATCACCGTTCAACTCGACGTCCCCTTAAGGGCGGACCTGTTGGCCTCCCTTCCTCGGCCCGAGACCGTGATCGTCAGCCCCGGAATCCCCTGGGACCACCCGGCCTTGGTGGCCCTGCGCGAGCGGGGGGTTCGGGTTCAAGGGGAAATCAGTCCAGCCTGGTCGGCCTTGGCCCAAACCCCCTGGATCGGAATCACCGGCACGAACGGGAAAACCACCGTCACCCATCTGGTCCATCACGTTCTCACCCGGGGAGGGCTGGATGCCCCCCTCTGCGGCAACGTGGGATTTTCCGCGGCTGAACTGGCCTTGGATTGTCTCCAGGGGGGACGGAGACCTGATTGGCTCGTGGTGGAGCTGAGCAGCTATCAGATTGAGGCGTCTCCGGAGGTGGCTCCCCGTCTCGGGGTCTGGACCACCCTCACCCCAGACCACTTGGAGCGCCACGGCACCATGGACCGGTATCGGGCCATCAAACGCGGCCTGTTGGAGGCTTCCGACCTGCGCGTTCTCAATGGGGATGACGCTGATCTCCGGGCCCGGGCCCGAACCTGGGATCAAGCCCTGTGGATCACCGCCGGGCCCCGCCAAGACCTGGCGGAAGGCGTGTCGCCCCATCTCTGGGTGGAGGAGGAGATGGTGCACAGCGCGGCGGGCCCGGTGCTCAGGGCCGATTGCCTGGCGATGCCGGGTCTGCACAACCGTCAGAATCTGTTGCTGGCGACGGCGGTGGGTTTGCAAGTGGGACTCGCGCCGGCCGTGATGGAAGACGCCTTCCGCTCCTTCCCCGGGGTACCCCACCGTCTGGAGACCATCCGGGAGGTGGGGGGCATCCGCTGGATCAACGACAGCAAGGCCACCAACTTCGACGCCGCCGAGGTGGCCCTCAAGGCCTTGCCCGGCCCTCTGGTGGTGTTGGCCGGTGGGCAGGCCAAGGAGGGAGACGCCACCGGGTGGCTCCAGCGGCTCCAGCGCCAGGCCGCCGCCGTGGTGCTCTTCGGGGAAGCCCGGGAGGCCTTTGGCCGCCAGCTGGCCCAGGCGGGATACGGGGGGATCGTGGCCTCCCGCGAGGAGCTGGGTGGTGCGGTCACCGCGGCGGGAGAGTTGGCCCAACGGTTGGGCTGCCGCGCGGTGCTGCTCTCGCCGGCCTGCGCCAGCTTTGATCAATACAGCAATTTCGAGGCCAGGGGTGACCACTTCCGCCAGCTGGTGGCCAATCTTTAAGCCCACAACAGCATGACCCCATGACCAGCTTCCCTCGCCACTGGTTGATGAAAAGTGAGCCGGAGGCCTACAGCATTGAAGATCTCGCCAGAGAGGGCACCACCCTGTGGGATGGGATTCGCAACTATCAAGCGCGCAATTTCATGCGATCAATGCAAATTGGTGATCGAGCTTTCTTCTACCATTCCAATACCTCTCCACCGGGTATTGTTGGCTTAATGGAGGTGAGTGAAACCGGGATCATCGATCCGAGTCAATTTGAAGCCACCTCCAAGTATTTTGATCCCCGTTCCAGCCCGCAAGCGCCCCGCTGGGACTGCGTGCGGCTGCGCTATCTGCGCACGTTCCAGCGGCTCCTGAGCTTGGAGGTGTTGCGGGAGTCTTTCGATGAACAGGATCTGGGGGTGGTGCGACGGGGCAATCGGCTCTCGATCCTGCCGGTGAGTGAGCCCAGCGCCCGTCGCCTCTACGCGCTGCTGGGCAGTCAGCCTTGAGGGGGTCGGCTCAGGCCACGCGCCGGGAGGGGGGGCCAGGCCGGTGGTGCCGGGGCCCGCTGTCCGCGCCATCAAAGCGCTTGTGTGCCGGAAACAGATTGGCCAGATAACAGCGGGTCACGGCCCGATCCTGGCTCCCGTGCTGCACCAGAAAGCCAGCCAAAGCCGCCTGCACCAGCCGGTATTGATCCCAGTGGGGATGGTGCTCAATGAAGGCACGCATAGCCTCGAGAAGGGATTCAGGCACCTCCGCCCGCAAGCTCACCGTGCTTTCCCCTTCGCCGCCCTTGTCCCAACCGCGCGTCAGCATCAACCGTTGCTCCCCTGGTACGCCCCCACTTCTCCACAGCTCGGGCCGGCCGTCAAATCCGCTGGGCCCAGGCCATGGGGGGGTGGTCTCACCGAAAGACAGCCGATGGAATCAGACGAGTGAGGCCATGGGGGCGACGCCCAGACCGGCGGGAGGGGCGAGGAGGCAACGCGTCAAGGGAGAGGAGCCTTCAGGGGGAAGTTTTCCACAACAGGGCTCAAATCCCCCCGCCTCACCCAACGACGCCCTGGAAAACCCCGGGGAAACTCCCCCCGCGCTGGGGGAAGCATGGGGAGAAGGCCAACCATTGTTTTTGCTGATCAATCCCCCGAAGTCCACGGGTCTTACGGGTCGGGCGGGACCAGGGTGGCGAGCGCCTCCCCGACCACATCGACGTAGGCCCGGGCGAAGGCCGCGGCGGCGCCCCTGGCCCAAAAGGCCTCCAGGGCACGGGTGTTCACGACGGGCCGCAGCAGAAGGCGCAGGGTCCAGGCCCGCCGATCCCCCTCCAGAGCCACCCAAAGCTCCCCCCCCTCCCGCGAGGGCGGGCCAGGGATGGAGCCCGTCCATTCCAGAGTGATGGCTTCCTCCTCCATCAAGGTGTCCACCAGGCTTTGGTGTTGGGCGAGCAACGCTTGAAGAGCCGTGGCCAGGGCCCGGGCCTCGGGGGCGGAGAGCTCACTGGCCCAACCCTCACCGCCAATCAACACAGGGAAGGGTTCGCGCTGGGACTCCCAAGCCAGGCGCCAGCCTTCCCCCTCGCGCTCCATCACCCTTGGCGCTCAACCGGTTGGACTCAACCTGGCAGGAGATCGGGCTGATCCTGCTCGTCGCTGAGTTCCACGATCGCCCGCTGGACTGGTTTCACCATGGATTCATCTAGGAGGCCATCGAAATCGTCAAAGCGCCTTAGCTTGGCCCGATAGGCGATGCGAACAGTGGTGAGATAGCGGTTGCTCGAATGGCGGATCAGGCTTTCCGCCCGCTGCGCGAGATCCTTGGGGTTGAGATCGGGACCGCTCTGCATCGAAGCCTGCGCGTTTTCCTCACCCTAATTCAGGCCCCTTTTGCCCATGGCGGGAACCCTCGCGATCGACCTTGGCAGCACCACCACCGTGGTGGCCTGGCAAGAGGACAATGGCGAGCCAGGTTTGTTGTCCCTTCCCCCCTACAGCGGAGGGGATCCGGCGGTCATTCCAAGCTTGCTCTGGCTGAGTCACCCGAGCCATGGGGAGCCCTTGATCGGCCGTCAGGTGGTGGAAGCGGGGCTGGCGGAAGCCTCGGGTCCCGGATTGTGTCGCGACTTCAAGCGCTGGATCGGCGCCCCGGGGGGGGCGGCGGAGGGGTCGCCGCCCCGCGAGTCCTGGTTATCGGCGGAGCAGGCGGGTGCCCTGCTGTTGCGACGCCTTTGGGCGGCGCTGCCCGAAGCCCTGGAGCCCAAGCGCCTGATCCTCACCGCCCCTGTCGACACCTTCACGGGATATCGCCGCTGGTTGCTGGAGGTGACGGAGGAGCTGGCGGTGCCGGACATCGCCCTGGTGGACGAGCCCACCGCGGCGGCCATCGGCCGGGGCCTTCCCCCCGGAAGCAAGGTGCTGGTGGTGGACTTCGGCGGGGGAACCCTGGATGTGTCGCTGGTCGTTCTGGAGGGGGGAGAAGGCAGGGCGGCTCCCGTGGCCCAGTTGTTGCGCTTCGCGGGCCGGGATCTCCAGAGAAGCGGCCAGAAGCTGAGGACGGCCAGGGTGGTGGGCAAAGCCGGGGCGCCCCTGGGCGGTCGGGATCTGGATCGCTGGATTGCCTCCGCGCTCTGCCCGGAGATGGCGCTGACGGCCGAGCTGTTGGGCGCCGCTGAGGCCTTGAAGTGTGCCTTGAGCGGCCAGGAGGACGCCCTGCGAATCCTGTCCCCCGAGGGGGGAGCTCCGTTGGAACTGCGCCTCAGCCGGGGGGACTTCGAGCGGTTGTTGGAGGAGCGCGGCCTGAAGGTGGTGATGGACGATCTGCTGGAGGCGATGGAGGCGGCGGCCCGGCGGGAGGGCCTGGATCTTCGCCGGCTCGACGCCGTCTTGCCGGTGGGGGGCGGCAGCCGGATTCCCTGGCTGCGCCGTCTCCTGAGGGAACGCCTGCCGGGAGTGCCGCTTCGGGATGAACGCCCCATCGACGCCGTGGCCCTGGGGGCGCTGGCCCTGACCCCGGGGGTGCGGATCCAGGACGTGCTCAACCGGGGCGTCTCCCTGCGCTACTGGGATCACCGCGGCCGTTGCCATCTTTGGCATCCCCTGTTCCTGCCCGGCCAGGTGTGGCCCACACCCCAGCCCCTGGAGCTGGTGTTGGCCTGCGGCGAGCCCCATCAGTCGGCGGTGGAGCTGGTGTTTGGCGAACCGCTGCTGGAGGAGCGGGCCGAGGTGGTGTTTGAGAACGGCCTGCCGGTGGTTCGCCCGCGCCGGTCGGGTCCCGCCGCGGTGCTGCCCTGGAGCCAAGCCCCCGTGCTGCTGCCCGTGAGCCCACCGGTGGTTCCCGGGGCCGACCGGTTGCGGTTGCGCTTCACGATCAACGGCCGTGGAGAGCTGGAGATGGAAGGAGAGGACCTGGGGGCCCTCTCGCCCCTGCCCAGGCTGGTGCTGGGGAGCGTGCGTTGAGGGCTCGCCTCTGCTTGAGTGCTCAGGCGCGCGCGCGGATCGGCCTTGGCGAGTGAGTTTCCCCCAACGCGGCGGTGGGTGGGCCGATCAATGGTGGCGTTCACCTTGGTGATGACCGCGTTGTGGGCCTGGAAGCAACATTTGATTCGCCAGTTACGGGAGGCCTCCGCAAACGAACGGTTGGAGGTTTGCCTCCGCCTGGAAAACCGCGTGCAGGCCTTGGAGTGGGTGCCGAGTCCGCCGGCGGAAGACGGGGGCCGTTGCCGACGGGAGGCGGCGGAGCGCCTGTGGAGCGGGGGGAAGATTCAAGAGGCGTTGCGGTTGCAGAACGACCTGGCGCTCTCGTCCTCGGGCCGTGAGGACGACGTCAAACGGCTCCAAGTGTGGAAGGCGGAGGTGCAACGCTCGGCCCTGGGGGCCTTCGACAGCGGAGATCTGGAGACAGCCATCACGAGGCTCAAGCTCACCGACACCGCCGGCGGGGATCCGGGTGTGGAGGCGATGGTGGGGCAGCTCCAACAGATCTGGGGCACCAATCAGGCCAATCTCCAGCGGGCGGAGGCCATGGCGGCCAAAGGCCAATGGTGGGAGGCCATCTCCGCCCTCAACGGACTCACCCATCCCTACTGGCGTCAACGGAGTCTGGCGTTGCGCAAAAAGGTGGAGGAGGGCTTGGCCAAAGCCGAGGCGAAGCGTGTGGAAACCCACGGACCAGCGCCCTATTCCATCAACAGCAAGCGCCTTGATGAGCTGGTCAGACGGCGGGTGGCCGCCGGTGTGCCTGACTGGCAGGCCTTTGGCGAAGCCTGCCGAGCCCTGGGGGGCCGGGTGTTGGATGGGGGGCCGGAGGCCACTTGCAAGCCATAGGCCAGCACAAGACGTCAGTGGCGGCCGGGGCGTGACAAGATGACGCCGATTCGGGAGGGTGTATGCAGCCGGGCGATCGGGTGACTGTGAGTTCCAGTGTGGTCGTGTTCACCCATCCCGAGCATCGGGGGCTCCCTTTCGATCTCCAAGGGCAGGAGGGGGAAGTGGTGAGCGTGATCGATGGTTGGAAGGGACGACCCATCAGCCCCACCCTGCCGGTGGTGGTGGCGTTCGGCAAATTCCGCGCCCACTTCCGGGCCGATGAACTCACCCTGGTTTAAGGCCCGGGCCACTGTTCTCGCCCTGTGGTGCCCCGGCTCCTGGGCCTTAGGAATGGAGAAGAAACACTCCCTCTTCTCCATCCACCGACCGTAGGCAGAGCTGGATCGACTCGTTTCGCGAGGTGGGCACCATCCGTCCGCAAAAATCGGGCTGGATGGGGAGTTCCCGGTGACCGCGATCCACCATCACCAGGAGTTGCACTTTTCTCGGACGTCCCCAAGCCTGGAGAGCCTCCAGGGCGGCACGCACCGTGCGGCCGGTATAAATCACATCGTCCACCAACACCACCAAGCGGCCGTCCACACTGTCGGGCAAGGAGGTGGCTTCCACCAGGCGGGTGCCCACTCGCGCCAGATCATCGCGGTGGAAGGTGGGATCCAAGCTGCCGTGGGGAATCTCATGGCCGCGGATGGAGGCCAACCGCTCCGCGAGCACCCTCGCCAACGCCACACCCCGCGTGGGGATGCCGAGGAGAAGCAGGTCTCGCGATTCAGCCGCCGACTCCAACACTTGGGAGGCCAAGCGATCCAGGGTGCGGCCCAACTCCTGGGCGGAGAGGATTTCGATGCGGGAGCCAGGCTCTGTGGAGGGATGGACCAAGCGTGACGCCCCACGTTCAAGTCAAAATGTTAAGGGTGTGATTTGCGTCGCCGATGTGCCCAAAGCCTGACGCTCAGGCGGTCGGCTCTGGTGGGTGGAAGCCATGGATGTAGTTTGAGCCAGATAGAGGCATCAGGGAGCAGGCCTAGGGTGAATTCCATCCCTCCTTCCAAGCAGGCCCTCCAGAAGAGGACCCCTCCCATCCTTCAATACGCGGCCGCCCCGCCTGTGGCCCCGGTGGTGTTAGCAATCCTGGATGGCTGGGGATACAGCGATCAGAGTGAATCCAACGCCATCACCGCCGCGGAGACGCCCATTATTGACGCCCTTTGGTCGGCCTACCCGCACACCTTGATCTCCGCCAGCGGCGGCGCGGTTGGCCTCCCTGACGACCAGATGGGCAATTCCGAGGTGGGGCATCTGACGATCGGATCGGGCCGGATCATTCGTCAGGAATTGGTGCGCATCAGTCAGGCCGTGCGGGATGGCGGGCTGGCGGACAACCCCGAGCTCAACCAGCTGGCCGATGTGCTGTTGGCGAATGGTCAAGCACTCCACCTGCTGGGCCTCTGTTCGAATGGGGGGGTCCATAGCCACCTCGACCATCTCGGGGGGCTGTTGCGCTGGGCGGCGGGGCGGGGCCTGAAGAAGGTGTGCGTTCACGTCATCACCGATGGACGCGACACTCCACCCACCAGCGGTCCGGAGTACCTGGAGCGGTTGGCCAACCTGATCAAAGAGGCGGGAGTGGGAGAAATCACCACCCTGTGCGGGCGCTACTGGGCCATGGATCGCGATCACCGCTGGGAACGCACCGAAAAGGCCTACCGCTTGCTCACCGAGTCCAGCCCCCTCTGTGATCAATCTCCAGCTGAGGTGTTGGCCGCCGCCTACAGCCAAAATGTCAGCGACGAGTTTCTGGAGCCCGTTCGCTTTCGCGACACGCTTGTGGCTCCAGGGGATGGGCTGGTGTGTTTTAACTTCCGACCGGATCGCGTGCGTCAACTCATCCGCGCGTTTGTCTATCCAGAGTTTGATGGCTTTGAGCGGGAGCGTATCGATCCCCTCCACGTGGTGACGTTCACCCAGTACGAGCAAGGATTGCCGGTGGCCGTGGCGTTTCCCCCTGAGTCCTTGGATGGCCTACTGGGTCAGGTGGTGTCTGAACATGGCCTGCGGCAATTCCGCACGGCTGAAACGGAGAAATATCCCCATGTCACCTACTTCATGAATGGGGGCATTGAGCAGGCGTTTCCCGGGGAAGATCGTCACCTCGTTCCCTCGCCGCGCGTTCCCACCTACGACATGGCCCCGGAGATGTCAGCGGAGAAGCTGACAGCGAGTTGCATCGCGGCGATCAACAAGGGCATCTATTCCTTGGTGGTGATCAACTATGCCAATCCCGACATGGTGGGGCACACCGGAAAGCTGGACGCCACGGCTGAGGCCATCGCGATGGTGGATCGCTGTGTGGGCCTGCTTCTGGAGGCCACCGGCCGCATGGGAGGCACGATGTTGATCACGGCCGACCATGGCAACGCCGAGGTGATGCGGGGCCCCGATGGCCGGCCCTGGACCGCCCACACCACCAATCCAGTGCCGGTGATCCTGGTGGAAGGGGAAAAGCGTCAGCTTCCCGGCCACGCCACGAATGTCAAGCTGCGGAAGGGTGGCGGTCTGGCGGATATCGCCCCAACCCTGCTCGACATTCTCGGTCTGCCTAAGCCGGCACGCATGACGGGGGAATCCCTCATCCAGCCGGCGGGATCTGGGGTGTCGGCTGAACGGCCGGCCCGGGCCCTCCGGGGCTGAGCCTTAAAGTGGACCAATGCTAAAAACCACTCTTTCTTGGCTCTGGATGCTCAGCGGCATCCTGCTGATCGTGAGCATCCTCCTGCATAGTCCCAAGGGGGATGGCCTTGGTGGCTTGGTGTCTGGCGGGAGCGGCATGTTTACGAGCGCTCGCAGCGCGGAGGCCACCCTCAACCGCATTTCCTGGACCTTGATGGCCGTGTTCATGTCTTTGGCTGTCGTGCTCAGCGCCGGCTGGGTGAGCTAGAGGGTGGCGATCCAACCACGTCGCGCCGTGATCCTGGGCCTGTTTGGAGCGCTCCCCTTGTTTGGCCTGGCGAAAAGGACCGAGGCCGCCTCCACCGCTGGAGATCCCCGTTGGGCCTTGAGCGAGAAGGAGTGGAAATCCCGTCTCTCCCCAGCCGCCTACGCGGTGTTGCGACAAGAAGGCACCGAGGCGCCCTTCAGCAGTCCACTTCATCGCGAAAAGCGCGCCGGGGTGTATCGCTGCGCCGGATGCCAGCGGGCCCTGTTCGACTCCAAAGCGAAATTTGAGAGCGGCACGGGGTGGCCGAGTTTCTTTCAGCCCTTGCCTGGGGCCATCGCCACCAAGGTGGATTTCAAACTCCTCGTACCGAGAACCGAATACCACTGCCAGCGCTGTGGTGGGCACCAAGGGCACGTGTTCAAAGATGGGCCGAAACCAACAGGATTACGCTATTGCAACAATGGGGTGGCTTTGGTGTTTGAAGCGAAAACCCCTTGAGGGGTGGAGAAGCATTGCGGAAGATTGCCGATGGTTCGCGAGCAAGAAAAACTCTGCAACAATCAGCTGAATTCCAACCCTTGTGCTGAAGGCATGGGAAGCCCCATCAGCAAAGAGACTTTTTTGCGGCGGGCGAGAGCTCGCTTTGCCGACCATTACGACTACGGACAAATGCTCTACAAGAGCTACAAGACGCCCATTCAGATTCGTTGCACCATCCATCCGGTGAAATTGATTTCGATCACTCCGGAAAAGCACCTGCAAACCAGCGGTGGTTGCAAATACTGTTTGCGTGAAAGTCGGATTCGCATGCTGGAGCGGGAGCTCGGGCGGGAAGCCGCTGTTCGCGAACCCATGGTCACGGCACCCAAGCCCTTGGAGACGGCCATGGCTGACGCGGCACAGCCCCAAATTCCCGGGGAGCTGGCGATCGATACCCTCTCCCTCCGGTGACTGGGGGCCATCTCGCCCGACTGGTGGTGGTGCTGCTGACAGTGTTCAGTGGCCTGGCCCGGGCGGCAACCCTGGAGGAGTGCCGCCAGCTGAGGCAGCGGCGAGATTCCCTGGCGGTCCGGGCGATGGAAGAGGAACTTCAGTTGGTGCGTGCGTTTCGCGCCAAACGGTGTCCAGCCCTCTCCACCCAGGCGGAAGGAGCCAATGCCAACGATCAGCGGTTCACCCCGATCAACTACGCCTCGTGGAACACCTGCCGGCGAGAGGCGGAGCGTGAGTTGGAGGCGAGCCAGAAGGTGCGCCACCGCAACCGTCAGGGATTCACGTTTTACACCGCCAGTGGAGCGGAGCTGGCGCGCCAGGCCGATCAGGTCGCCGCGACCATGATGGCCCAGACGTGTCAGTGAGGCAGGGCGGCGAAGTCGACTGGTTGGGAGGCCTCCACCAACACTGTGAGACGGTCGCGGGGATCGTTCTCCACCCGGGTGATGGAGACCGGTTGGGGCCCATAGAGCTGAGAGGCCACTGTCTCCAGATCAGGTTTGAGCGCCGCGAACAGCTCGGGAGTGTTGGGCGCCCGCAGGCGATCGTTGGCGAGATAGAGAAACTTTCCTCCTTCCAAGCTCAGGGCACCGCCTAAACGCTCATCAGATTCCAGGAGGGAACCAAAGAGGGCGATGCGTTGGGCCAGCTCCACGATCCGCTCCGCGTGGCTGGCGCCCCCACCCAATTTGCGTTGGGCGGAGAGGCCAAACTGGCCGCCGCCATGCTCCATGGCGTAATTGATTTCGTGGCTGATCAACATGATCCCCGGGCCTTCGGGCACATGGCGGTAGTCGGCCACATCAATCAGGGTGCCGGGGAGAGATTTCAGGCGAATCCATTCGTGAAAAATGGGGATCAAGGCCTCTTCAGACACCGGTTGTCGTCCTTGGCGAGCAAAGAATTTGAGGCAAAAGCGCTGGATATCCATTGGGCAGCGGGAGAAAGGGGTGGTCAGGAATTCACAGGTTGCCGTTCACGGAACCAGCGTTGGAAGGATTCCGGAGAGGTGATGCCGGCTTGCAACATGCGGGAATGACATTCATAGGCCGCCTCGATGAACAGCCGTGCTTCTTCCACAGCCTGTTTGGCCCGATCCAGGGTGGATGGGGTCTGGCGGTTGTCAAAGGAGGTGAAGAGGTAACTGGCGAATTTGCCGTGAACAAATGGATCAAAGAAGAGCTGGGTGTCGTAAAAGTAGTGACGGAACTCCGAAACGATCACCCCAGGATCATCAGCGATATCCACATTCTGCACCTTCAGCAGGGCTTGAGCGGCTTTCACCATGGCCGCCAAGGCTTTGTCTGCGGCCTTTTGAATGTTGCCATTGCCGGCTTCTCCCTCAAGGAGCAAGGTGGCGTCAAAGTTCAAGCTTTCGGCGATGGCGACATCGAAATTGGTGAGGGAAACGACCTCGCCGGCGCATTCGCCAATGCCGATATCGCCAATGGTGTATTCCCGTGCGTCCCCCCAATCGGTGTAGAAAGAAGGATCATCGCCGTAAGCGGGTACCTCGGTGAAGGGCTGCACCCGGTCTTTGATGTCTTTCTTGCCGACACGATGAACGAATTGGGAGAAGGTTTCACCGGTCTGCTTGTCTTTCATGTAGAGATCAAGCAGGAAATCGACCACCTCCGGCACCCGCTTAGTGGGGATCACCCCCAGCGACTGGCCGTAATGTGCGGCGTTGTGGCTCCACTCCCCCCCGAGGATCAGGTGGAGATGGGGCACCCTGTGGCGATCGATTAAGCGGTTGGAGCCGTAGAAGCCAATTTCCGCCACTGTGTGCTGGCTGCAGGAATTGAAGCAACCACTCACCTTGACGCGGATGTCCTTCAGGGCCTCGTCGTATTGGTAGCCCTTGAGAGCCAGGCGCTGGCGCAACTCACCTGCCAACCCCCGGGAGCTGGCGATGCCAAGTTTGCAGGTGTCAGTGCCGGGGCAGGCGGTGACATCGGCGATGGTTTGGGCCCCGGGGGTATGGAGCTGGAGGGCCTTCAAGGCCAGGTAGAGGGCGGGCAGGTCGGCCTCATGAATCCAGCGCAGCAGGAGGTTTTGCTCCACGGTGGTGCGAGTGGCGTCGGGGGTGAAGCGACGGGCCACATCGGCCAGGCCCCGCATTTGCTGGGCGGTGAGATCCCCCAGGGGCAGATTGAGGGTGACGCAGACGAAGCCCGGCTGGCGCTGGGCGTAGATGTTGGTGGAGCGCCACTGTTCAAAAGAGACCGTGTCGGCGCCCAGATCAATCATCTGGCCCGCGGACACCGGCTCAGGAAGACCCGTCTCGGTGTATTGGGGGATGGCGCTGAGCCATTGGGTCCACTCGGGATCGTTGTCGAGGGCGGCGCGCTCCTCCAGAACGAGGCGCCGGAACTCATCAATGCCGAGCTTTTGGACCAAAAATTTGATGCGGGCCTTGTTGCGATTTTTCTTCTCCCCCAGGCGGGCGTACACGCGCGCGATGGCCTGGGAGAGGGGCAGCAACTCCTCAGGAGGCACGAACTCGTCGAAGAGTTTGGCCAGGTGGGGAACGGCACCAAGACCTCCACCAACCACCATCTCAAAGCCGTACTCCTCCTTGCCTTCATGCACCCGCTTGCGGGCCGTCAGGCCCAGGTCGTGCATGTAGGTGAGGCCACAGGGATGCTGGGAGCAGCCGGAGAAGGCGATTTTGAATTTGCGGCCAAAATCCTGCACATCCCGGTGGCCCAAGAAGTAATTGGCCGTTTCATTGGCATAGCCAGTGACATCAAAGGCTTCGTCGCGGCAGACCCCAGCGAGGGGACAGGCGGTGACGTTGCGCACGGAGTTGCCGCAGGCCTCACGCACCGTGATGCCCACGGCGGCGAGGCGGCGGTGCATGTCAGGAGCATCTTCCAGAGAAAGGAAGTGCAGTTGGATGTCTTGGCGGGTGGTGATGTGGAGGATGTTGTCGGAATACTCCTCAGCGATGTCCGCTAACGCCTCCATCTGTTCAGCGGAAAGTCCTCCGTAGGGGATTTTTATCCGCTGCATGCCCGGGGCTTCCCATTTGGTGTCAGGTCCTTTGGTCAGTTCGGGATGGGGGAAGGCAATGTCCTGGGTTTTTTCGCCGTCGTGGCGGAAACCATTGTCGTAGCGCTGACCATACGCGCCCCGACGCAGACGCAGTTCGGCAAAAACCTTATCCTCTATTTTGCCCTGGCAACGCAGCGACATCTGGTTTTCAAAAGTATCGATTTCCTCCGCCATCTGGGGGGGGATTCGATCGGCCAATTTGGCTTTCCACGATGGAGGCTGGGTCGTTGTCATGTTTTGTTTATCTTGGATGGGCAATGTGTAAGGGTTCGGTTGCCGGGAATGACGGTGGCTCCATGCTAGTTGGCGGTGTGAACGGCGCCGCGTTGGCGAGGGCTGCTTTCCCAGTCTCTTAACAATTTGCCGTCCATTTCCCCACTCCATTGGCCCTGATGCTCGCGGAGCCCGCCGCTGGGACGCGGGGCTTGGGGAGGCTGGCGCGAGTTGGCGAGTGGCTGGGGCTGATCCCCGCGCTGGTCGGGGGCGGGGACAGGTCATGGCCGCGATGGACCGCGGACTGGCCCGTGCCGCGCCGACGCGCGTCGAGGCGCGAGGCGGGGGGCAAGATCCACCAACTTGAGGCGGGATTTGGGCGAAAGGCCCCCTGAGTGCACGGATCACCTTTCGCCGACATCTTTGCTCCGAACAGTTTTTGCAACGAGATCAGGTTGAATTTCTACAATAAAAAACAGGACGGCTTCGAAAGATTCGCATTAAATCACAACACCATTCAATGGCACCAAGAGAGCGAAGCCAAGATTTTCAATCAACAACGTGAAAGCAGGGAGAGACTGTTCGCCAAATCAAAAGGATTTGGGATAAATAAAGTCAGAAGCCGGTGGATACAGAAGGTACAAGTGGCAGGATCGTTTATATTGAGACCAACAAGAGAACCGAAGATACGATTGAGCAAATCTACATGCTTCAGCCCGCTGATAAAAATGAGAATGTGGGTTATGCCACCCAGAAGCCTGAGGCTTTGGTTGGCAGAATCGTCTCTGCCAAAGCAACGAAGGCGGCCTCAGCGCCGACTTCTGTTAAGGCTGCGGCACAACGGCTGCTTTTGCCAAAAAGCTCAACGTCAAGTGGATCGCCACCGATCTGGGCAAATTCTCCATCCACACCAACCCCAAGCGTTTGATCGGTGTGGAGCGCCAACTCAAGGCCAAAGACAGATTTATCGCGCCTTTCCAAGGCTCAATCTTGGCCGCCATGAGTGTTCTTACTATATCGGCGTCAACGGCAACCCGCGGAAGGAACAGCAACAGGAGCCACTCCGTCAGAAAGAAGCCGATTTCCTGGCCCTGATCCCCAAGGCCTACCAGGCCAAACCCGGGAGTGTTTGCCGCCCCTTCCAAGGCAAGCGGGCCGACCGCTCGTGGCAATTGGGCCGGTGAACCTGCCGATCTCACTGCTCTATGTGGAGGAAATCGTCCTCGAATGCCGCAAGAAGCGCCTCAGCCGCGTGGATCGGCTTGGAGTTGAAATTGAAATGGGCTTTTTCCCAAACGTGCTCGATGACGCCCGCGGCAAAGGCATCGACATCGCCCCCAAATACAACCCGGCTGATGGAGTCGAGAAACGGGCTTTCGACAAGCATCAGGGGGTCTTCTATGACGTGACTTACCTCGAAGCCAAGCCCCTCATCCAAGGCACCAGCGTCTCAATCCAGCTCGGCGATTTCACGGTCTTCCACTCCCAAGACTCCATTGGCTTCACCGAAGTCAGCCTCGCCTCCAGCGAAAAGGCCGGCTCTCGCAGCGTTGTGGCCAACGGCAAGATCTTGAAGCTCAGCAAAAACAGTCGCGCCCAGATCCGCCACGAGATCCTCACCCAGCACTGGACCGATTGGATCAATTCCTGGACGGTGGACTTCAACGACAAAAGCAAACGCGAAATCATTCGCATTCCGATCGAAGGCGCCGACACCTACGAGGAACGCTGGACCGGCGACGACATCTTCAAAACGAATGGCAAAGCTTCCGCACCCGCCGCGATGGCTCCATCGAACCCACCACCGTGCCACACGATCTCTCCCCACGGCCGGCGAACAATTTTCGTGAACGTGGTGGACATCTTCGGCCACAGACCAAGACCAACCTCAACGCGGTGATCTGACCCCGATCCCATGGCCCTCCCCCAGGCTTCCCCACCTCGCCCCACGTCCCGCTCGAACCCGAGCAACGCTGGCGGCCCGATCCACCACGCCGCGGTGCCGCTAG
>JBKCPG010000287.1:0-2782 GCA_046309395.1 Cyanobacteriota bacterium
CTCAATCCCCAACCCTCCGGTTTCAATGGCGCCAACAGACCGGTGGAGCGGGTGAGCTGGCAGGAGGCCATGGAATTCTGTCGGCGCCTCAGCCAGCGCACCCAGCGGGAGATCACGTTGCCCAGCGAAGCCCAGTGGGAATACGCCTGCCGGGCGGGCACGACCACCCCCTTCGCGTTTGGCGAGACCTTGACGTCGGAGCTGGCCAACTACGACGGAAGCTACACCTATGGGACTGGACCCAAGGGCCTCTACAGGAAGGGGACCACAGACGTGGGAAATTTCCCGGCCAACGCCTGGGGAGTGCATGACATGCACGGGAACGTGTGGGAGTGGTGCTTAGATCCGTGGCATGACAACTATGAGGGGGCTCCCACTGATGGAACTGCCTGGGCGGATGGCGGAAGTTCAGGAGCCAAGCCGCTGCGCGGCGGCTCTTGGTTCAACGGCCCGGGGCTCTGCCGATCGGCCTTCCGGGTCAGGTGGCCCCTGGACAACAGCGGGAACTACGTCGGTTTCCGCCTCTGTGTTTCCCCCCCAGGACTTGCTTCTTGAGCCCTGAAGCCCTCAAGCCCTTGGCGCTTAAGTCTTCTTCCCTTGGCTGTTGGCGCCGAAGGCGCCTCCATTTTTTCCACAGGCTTCGGGCCCGCTGGTGGCCGGCCACCCCACCGCCCCACGCCCTGCTGTAGGGTGAAGGGGATTCAACGAACACTCTTCAGCGGGTTCCCAACCCCACAGGCGACCTCCCAAAGACTTCTCCCCAAGGCCAGCAACTTTCTCCAGGGATTTCGACGAATCTGCCCATACCTCTTTTTGTTTCATGACCATTTATGTCGGCAATCTTTCCTTCGATGCCGAAGTGGAAGATCTCCAGCACCTGTTCGGTGGCTACGGCTCCGTGAGCAAGTGCAGCCTCCCCGTGGATCGCGACACCGGCCGCAAGCGCGGTTTCGCCTTCGTTGACATGGCCTCCTCCCAAGAGGAAACCAAAGCCATCGATGATCTCCAGGGCGTGGAATGGATGGGACGCAGCATCCGCGTCAACAAGGCTGAACCCCGCACCGGCGGTGGTGGTGGCCAGCGCTGGTAAGCCCAGCACCAGCCCCTTCAACGCTTCAGCCGCCCACCAGGGCGGCTTTTTTGTCTCCCACCTGCCAGTTCAATACGTCCGCCACCATTCACTCATGGCGGTGAAAATGTCGCGATCCGTCTAATGCAGACAAAGAATATCGTAATTATTGATGTTTTTGACGTGATTGGATTGATGCATCTTATATTGATAGCGATTCAAATCTTTCACGGCGGTCACGTCGTCTGTTGAAAGCATGTGATAACCAGGATCATCCCAAACGATGAAATAGCGGTAGCCAATGCTCGAGAGCTGGTCGTACAGCTGGTTTGACGCCTCCAAGTCGGCATCGTGGCGCAGCTGGTTTTCAAACAGAATCCCTGGATGCGTCTCCTTGAGCCATGGCATCGCGGCGAACAAGATTTTGCACTCAAAGCCATCCGTATCAATCTTCACGAAGCGGGTGTGGCTGTCCGCCAGCTCGGAGAGTCGGTACGTTGGCGTGGGTGCCTCATCTTTCCGCAGGTGCTTGAAATAGGCGGTGCCGCCCCAATGGCGCAGCTCGCCTTGAATCTCGCTTCCGTCCGACGCCATGGCCTTGCGGGTCACCACCTCATTGGGCAGCAGGGCGGCGTTTTTCACGAGAAACTCATAGTAATAATCACTGCCCTCCACAAGAATGAGCTTGTTGCGGGCATGGCTCGCCATCACAGCGGCCGTGTCGCCAATGTTGGCGCCAATATCAAGAAACGAAGCCTGGGGATATTTGTTCGCGATGTAGGCGGCGCAGCTGCCGATGCATAAATCCCGGTAGGGCTGGCCTTTTTGCAACTGAATCAAAAGGTGGGATTCTGGGGCCACCAGTTGATAATCGCCACACTGAATCGTGGTCGTTTTTTGCTGGAAAAACTTGTGCTGCTGATCTTCAACGCTTTCGCCGCGAAATAAGGTGTAAACGCTTCGCGGCAGAATGGATTTGATCGTGCTCTTGATCGTTTGAACCATGCAACAAAAACCGTCCGGTCGGTGCTGATCTGCGGGACTGGATCAACTCAGAGCGAACACCTATCAGAGGTTTTCCCTTGGATCTCCCGGGGCGGGTCAGTTTGGGCGGCTGCATAGGCGCTGGCTTCCCCCTCCCGGCGCTCCCCTGGGTGGGGGCATGATCAACCCATCATGACGGCGACAACCCCTCCTCCCCTGGTTCTGGTGCACGGCATGCTCGACACCTCCTCGGTGTTTGACAGCCTGCGGCGGGAGCTCGCGGGCCGCCGGGAGCCCCTTCTGATCCCCGACCTGCCGCTGCGCCTGGGCCGCACCTCCGTCCAGGCGGCGGCGGAGCTGCTGGCCCGCTCCATCGAGCTGGCCTTCGGCACCGACCAACCCCTCGATCTGCTGGGGTTTTCCATGGGCGGCGTGATCGCCCGCTACTGGATCCAACTTCTGGGCGGCCACCGCCGCACCCGACGCTTCCTCAGCGTCGGCTCTCCCCAGCAGGGCACCGTCACGGCCCAGCCCTGGCCGGGCTGGCTGTTTGGCGGCATCGCCGATCTCAAGCAAGGCAGCGCCCTGCTGGAGCGGCTCAACGGCGATCTCGATCGCCTCAGCCGCATCGAATGCCACAGCTACTACTCCCCCTTGGATCTGGTGGTGCTGCCGGGCTGGCGGGCCGTGCTGCCGGTGGGAGCGATCACCATGTTGCCCGTGCCCACC
>JBKCPG010000288.1:0-2799 GCA_046309395.1 Cyanobacteriota bacterium
CCCCTGCGCCAGGCCCTGGCCGTGCTGGCCCGGGCCCGCGCCACCTCCCACCCCGGCCCCTGCCAGCTGCTGGGCGCCCACCTGGAGGGTCCGTTTCTGGAGCCCCGCCGCCGCGGCGCCCATCCCCTGGAGCACCTCCGCCCCCCCAGCCTGGAGGCCCTGGAGGAACGCCTCGACGGCTTTCGCCTCGGGCCAGAGGCCGACATCGCCCTGATCACCCTGGCCCCGGAACTGGAGGGGGCCGCCCCCGTGATCGCCGCCCTGCGCCGCCAGGGGGTGGTGGTGTGCCTGGGCCACAGCGCCGCGGATGAGGAGCAGGCCGAAGCGGCGTTCGCCGCGGGGGTGACCATGCTCACCCACACCTTCAACGCCATGGCGGGCCTCCACCACCGGGCCCCCGGTCCGGTGGCGGCTGCGGCCCTCCGCGGCGACGTGGCCCTGGGGCTGATCGCCGACGGGGTGCATGTGGCCCCCGCGATGGCGGTGCTGCTGCAGCGGCTCGCCCCCCAAGCCCTCGTGCTGGTGAGCGACGCCCTCGCCCCCTATGGCCTCGGAGAGGGGGAACACCGCTGGGACGCACGGCCGCTGCTGGTGCGAGACGGCGGCTGCCGGCTGGAGGATGGCACCCTCGCCGGCACCACCCTGCCGCTGCTGGAGGGGGTGATCCGCCTGGCCCGTTGGGGGGTGCCGGCGGATCAGGCCATCGCCGCGGCCACCCTCCACCCCCGCCGGGTGCTGGGCGAGTCTCGGCCCCTGGACACCCTGCTGGAGGGACGGCCCTTGGCCAGCTGCCTGCGCTGGCGGGAGGACCACGAGGGGCTGGCTTGGCGCGCGGCGGCCTGATCGGCGCCCGCCGTCCCTGCCTAAGATCCGCCCCACCGCCTGCCCATTGCACCCCGATGACGTCTGACCTTCAGCGGGCCGAGCCAGACCAGGGGGACGCCGCCTCGGCCGCGGAGGTCCCCTGCGCCAAAACCGCTGAGAAAGAAGAGGTGCGGGCCTATTTCGAGAGCACCGGCTTCGAGCGTTGGAACCGCATCTACAGCGATGACGCCACGGTCAACAACGTGCAGCGCAACATCCGCCTCGGCCATCAAAAAACTGTCGATGCCGTGCTGGCCTGGTTGCGGGAGCAAGGGGATCTGGAGCAACGGGACTTCTGCGACGCCGGCTGCGGCGTGGGCAGCCTCAGCCTTCCCCTGGCCCGCCTGGGGGCGGGCTCCGTGTTCGCCACCGACCTCTCGGAAGCCATGGTGAACGAGGCCCGGCGACGCGCCGCCGAGGAGGATCTCCCCGCGGATCGCCTGCGGTTTGCGGTCTCCGATCTGGAACGCCTCAGCGGCTCCTACGACACGGTGATCTGCCTGGACGTGTTCATCCACTACCCCCAGGGGCCCGCCGAGGAGATGGTGAGGCACCTGGCCTCGCTCGCGGAGCGCCAGCTCATCGTGAGCTTTGCCCCCTACACCCCCCTTCTGGCGGTGCTCAAGGGCATCGGCCAGCTCTTCCCCGGCCCGAGCAAAACCACCCGCGCCTATCAGCTCAAGGAGGAGGGGATCGTGGCGGCGGCGGCGAGCGCGGGGTTCAAGCCGGTGCATCGCAGCCTCAACCAGGCGCCCTTCTACTACTCCCGCCTGGTGGCCTTCGAGCGCGAGTGAGCCGGCCACCAGGCCGCCTCAAGCGGAGCGGGCCGCCAAGCCCGTGAGCAGCTCCGCCAGCAGCCGGTCGGCGTCGCGCGCGGCCAGGGCGCCCATCCCCGCCCGCAGGGTGAGCAGGGGATCGGCGCCGCCCGTGCATCCCCGCAGCCGGGGCCCCAGCAACCGCCAGACGGCCCGCTCCAGGGCGGGCTCTCCCGGCTCGTGCTGCCACACGATCACCGCCGCGCCCGCGGCGGCGGCGGCGGCGGCGTTGGCGTCTTGATGGCGATCCGCGGCCTGGGGAAAGGGCACCAGGATCGTGGGGGTGCCGCTCACCGCCAGCTCGCTGAGGCTGCCGGCCCCGGCCCGGCTGATCGCCAGATCCACATGCCGCAGCAGTCCCGGCAGCTCATCCGAGAAAGGCCTCTCCACCACACCCTCCAGCTGGAAGCGCCCCGCCTCCGGGTCTTGCCCGCCAGTGAGGTGCACCACCCGGCAGCCCGCCGCCGCCAAGCGGGGGATCAGGGGGCGCACCATGCGGTTGAGGCGCAGGGCGCCCTGGCTGCCCCCCATCATCAGCACCAGGGGACCTGGACCTCTCGGCACCCAGTCGGGCAGGGGCGCTGGCTCCAGGAAGGCCTTCCGCACCGGGGTGCCCGTCACCAGGGGGTGGGCGCCAGGCAAGCGCTCCGCGGCCTCGGGCAGGCCCAGGGCCACCCGAGTGCACAGCCGCCCCAGCAGGCGCGTCACCTTGCCGGGAATGGCGTTGCTTTCGTGGAGCACCACGGGCACGCCGCTCCAGCGGGCGGCCAGGATGGCCGGGGCGGCGATGTAGCCCCCGGTGCTGAACACCACATCCACGCCCTCCCGCCGAATCAGGCGCCGGGTGGGCAGGGTGGCCCCCAGCAGGCGGAGAAGATTGAGGAGCTTGCCCAACCCCTTTCCCTGCAGCCCCCCGGCCCGCACGGTGTGCAGGGGATAGGCGCTGGGCACGAGCCGCCGCTCCAGCCGATCGGGCACCCCCAGCCAGTGGACCCGCCAGCCGGGGGGCAGGGCCTCCGCCACGGCCAGGGCGGGAAACAGGTGGCCACCTGTGCCGCTGGCCGCGATCAGGAGGGTTGGCATCGGGAGACTCGGCCTGGGGCGGGGGTCGGGCCTAACT
>JBKCPG010000289.1:0-2901 GCA_046309395.1 Cyanobacteriota bacterium
GCTGGTGGATGACCTACACGGCTGTCACCTTCGCGCCTGTGCAGAGTTTCATCCGCAGCTCGCGCAAGCTGCGGGATCTGTATGGGAGCTCGTTGTTGTTGTCGCATTTGGCGCGGGCGCTTTACGTCGGTGCCAGCCAGCAACTTGGTGAGCAGGCGGTGATCAGCCCCGCTGGCGTCTCCATCTCCCGTGGTGTGCCCAACACCCTGATCCTCCAGGGCGACTACAGCGCCGCTCAGGCCCGCGCGGCTCTTCTGGGCGCCTGGGGGCAGGTGCTGCGAAGCTGTCGCCTTTGGCTGGAGCAAAATCTCAACCCCGCAGATCCCCAATCGTTCCCCACCACACCAGAGGGCTGGACGGGCGATTGGGATGCGGCTTGGGGGCCCAGCTGGAAGGCGGCGGAACGCCACAGTTGGGAGGTGTTTCATGCCCAGGGCGTCACGATCCGTGTCGCCCGCCAGGCCCTGATCCTCGCCAAACAACAGCGCGATTGGAGCCTTCCCAACTGGACCGGAGAAAGCTCCAGCCTCTCCTCCTCTGAGGCGATCGTGCGCCCCACCATGGGCCGCGTCGTCGACCCTCGCCAGGTGAGCACAACCGCTGCCGTCGAAGAGGCCAGGGGCCTGTTGAAACAACTCCGATCCAAACTGGGGGAGGCTTTTGCGGGTGAAAAGGAAGAGATCTCCCTGCTGGAGCTGGTCAAGCGGTTGATCACCTTTGAACCCATCCTCAAGCAGGCCTTCGACCTCCAGCAGGCGTTCGCGCGCATCCAGATCCCCTTGACCAGCGCACCCGTCATTGATGTGGAGCTGTTGCTGCAGAAAGGCTTCCCTCACCTCAGCACCCAACTCCCCCAGCAGACGGCTCCGCGGACACAATTGATCTCCGCAACCCACGCCCTCGCCAACAACAGCACAGGCACAGACGACGACGACAAGCGACCGGAATCCATCATCTGGTTCATGGCGGATGGGGATCGGATCGGCAGCCAGCTCGATCGCCTCGTCCACGAGGGCAACCACGACAACGAAGTCGAAACGTTGCGGCAATTCAGCAACACGATCCGCTCCTGGGCCACCAGGCTCTACACCGCTGTGCCCGAGCGGATGGCGGAGCCCGGCTTCGTGGCCAACGAACGCCGCGCCACGGTGGTCTATGCCGGAGGCGACGATCTTCTCGGCGCTTTGCATGAGCGCCAGCCCGGCAGCCAAGATCTCACAACCGAGCACCTCTGGAAGTGGCTGGAGCTCTTCCCCACCCTCTGGCGGGAGGCTCAATTGCCGGAAGGCCTCACCGTCTCCATGGGGTTGGTCTGGGCCACCGCGCGCGTGCCCCAGCGCGAGGCGCTTCAACACGCCCGCGACGCCGAGGCCAGCGCCAAGGCCCGCGGCCGGGATCGCTTCGCCCTGCGCTTGCTCTATGCCAGCGGCAACAAGCTGGAATGGACCTGCCCTTGGAGCTGGCTCCGGCCGATTCGCGACCACTACCGCGACCGGGAGGGCAACCAGGGCCCTGCCGCCCGTTGGCGCCATCTGGCCGAAGATTTGCTCTGGCTCAAGGAGCGCCAATCGTTGCCCGCCACAGCACAGGGCTTGTGGGCGGCCTACTTTCCAAGCCTGGAGCTGCCGCGCCGTCCTCCTCCGGGGAACGCTGAACCAGGCCACTTTTTCCCAAGCCTGGAAGCACCGGAACACCAGCGCCGTTTCGACCAATGGCTGCTGGATCTCGGCCTGGTGATGGCGGGCTTGGAGAAGCGCGGCGATCAAGAGGCGCGGCGGGACGCGCGCCAGGCCCAAGCCCGTGAGGTGGCGGCATGAGCTCGCTCCCGTTCACGGTGTTGGTGCTCCTGGAACCTTTGGGCTTGCTCTACGGCTCCAGCGGCCGTGTCCTCTCTCCAGGCTCCCTCACCGGCCGCGCCGCGGAGCATTTCCCTCCTGACGCCCCGGCCGTGTCCGGTCTGCTGGCCAGTCACCTCCCCCGAGAGGAGTTGCGCCACCTCTTCACCGCCGGACCCTTCTGGCTCCATCGCGATGGCGAGCTGATGCTGCCCGCCCCCCTGCTCCTTGTTCAGGAACCCATCGTTCAGGAACCCATCGCCGATCCCGGCGGCAGCGTGGCCACGTCCCTCGACACCCCATCCCGCCGCAGCCGCCGCCTGCTCCACTGGCAGGACGCCACGGACACCACGCCCAGCGGCTGGGTGGACACAGCGGCGGAGGACCACGTTCACAAAAGCCCCAGCGGTGGCTGGATTCGCCTGTCCGACTGGCCCTATCCCCACCGTGCCCTTCCAGACCAAGGCATCCCCATCCACGATTCCCCTTGGCAGGCGGTTCCCCATCTCCATCCCAAGCTGAGCGATCACGAACGGGTGAGTGCAAAGGAGGACGCCCTGTTCCTGGAATACGGCATCGCCCTGAGCCCCGGTGTTCGCCTGGCCTACCTCAGCAGCCATGCGATGGCGGAGGGCCTGGTGCGCTTCGGCGGCGAGGGCCATCTCGTCCAGCTGCGGTGCCAACCCCTCCCGCCCTTGCTGCTCGACCTGCTGCGACGGCCGCTGTCGCCGGATCCGTTCGCGTTGATCACCCCGGGGGTGTGGGGCGGCCCGAAGCTCTCGATCCGCGAACCGATCGACACCACCGTGCCCGGTGGCCGCTTCCCCTGGCGCCGCAACGGCCACCCGCCCGGGCTCCTCACCGATCGCCCCCGACCCTGGCGCTACCGGCTGGGTGCCGGCGCCGATGGTCAACGCCGCCTGTCGCGCGGGCGCTGGGCCTTGCCAGCGGGCACCTGTTACCGGGTGGGGGGTGAGCCCCTGCCGCCTTGGTCGGACTGGGAGGAGCGGTGGTTCCCCAAGGAGGGCCTCAGCCTCCGCCACTTCGGCACCGCCCTCTCTCTGCC
>JBKCPG010000290.1:0-5136 GCA_046309395.1 Cyanobacteriota bacterium
GCCCCCCACCCATGGCTCCCCCAAGTTTTTCCGCGCTCTCCCGCCTCACCAGGCTCACCGGCCTCTCGGGCCTGGGCGTGCTGGCCAGCGGCGTGACGGCCCTGGCCGCGGTGGCCGCCACGGGGGCGGTGGAGCCAACCCGCGCCGCCGAACCCTATCCAGAAGCCGTGGCCTTCACCCGCAAGGCCGCCCAGGCGGTGCTCAACCAGGACGGCCGCGAAACCTGCCTGCGGGGCAAGCTCACCAAAGCCCTGCTCAAGCTCTCCGACAGTTGCGACGCCTCCGGCCAGCGGAACGCCCTCTGCGCCCTGGCCAGCAAAGCCGTGGTGGTGACCCCCATGAGCCTCACCTTCATGGAAGACACCTCCCGTCAGCTGCTGGAGCTGAGTGGGGGAGAAGCGCCGCCCCAGACCAGCTCCCGCAACCCTTGAGCCCTCAGCCCTCAGAACCGCTCCGCAGCCGCTTCCTGAGCCGCCGGGTCCAGCCATAGCCGGCCGCCGCGCCAAACACGGGCAGGGGCAGCGGCACGGGAGCCACCTTGGCGACGGCGTATTTCACCACGTCGCCGGTGCCCGTGACCACCCCATCCTGCACATGGAGATCGGATAGCAGCTGAGCCATGCTCGACACCTCACCCACCCACGGATCCACGCGGTAGGCGAAGAGCGGGCCGTAGAGCGGATCCGATCCGCCCCCCAGGGCGTCGTACACCTTCATCGCGAATTCCGAAGCCAAGAGATCGTCGTTCCACCAGGGCATGCTGCCCCCAGCGAAAAGAGGATCGAAAAGAGTCGAATTGGCGCTTTGGGAGGTGTCGATCACCGACACGTCGTAGAACGTGGTGCCCACCTTCACCATCACGGCGGCCGCGGGGCCGGCGGTGAGGAAGGGAATCGTCGCGGCGCTGAAAAGAGCGAGAGCGGCGAGGCGCATGGGGGAACGGGTCATGGAAGCTTCTCAGATCGTATAAAGAAATTGAGTGGAATTGGACAGGTTCAAACTGGAGAGGGTGGCTCCCTGAACGAAGCCGATGGCTTCATCCCCCACCAAGGCTGTGGACCCACCCCCTGGAAGGGGAAGCGTGGCGCCATTCACCATCTGGATTCGCACTCCCCTCACTTGGTTGTACACCCCAGCAACCAGCCGGTAACTGGAGCTGGCACCGTGGAGCTGGATCATGTCACCGGCGTTGAAGTCTGTGATCACCGCCAGATCACTGGTGCCCAATCCGCTGAGGCCATCGTTGTAGTAAGAGCCCTGGGCATCTCCCAACACAAAGAGGTCATCCCCTCCGCCGCCGGTGAGCCGATCCACCGTTCCCCGCCCCCGTTGTCCAGAACCCGCGGGCACCCCCGTGAGGATCTCCCCGGCGGCCGTACCGGTGATGTTGTCGGAGCCATCAGTGATCACCCCCACGCTCCGTTCTTTGACCGTCACTCGCAGGGTGGTGCCCACTTGCTGGGTGCGGGCGGCGTCGCTGAACAGGCGCACCTCCAGCCGTTCATCCGGATCCACCACGGTGTCATCGGCCAGGGTGGTGGAGAAGGAGGCCCGGCCATCGGCGCCAATGATCGTGGCGCCAACCAAGCTCCTCTCGCTGAAATCGGAGGCCTTGATGCCCGTGCCGCCCAGTTGCCAAAACACGGAGCGGCCAGGCGTCACGTTGGTGGTGGTCACCCCGACGCGCAACATCTCACCCTCCATCACGGTGTCGGCGGAGGCGCTGAGGCTGTAGGTGGGCTCGGGCAGATCGTCGTTTTGGATCAGCGCCGTCACCTCGCTGGCCGTGGGGGACAGGAGGGGGAGCGGGCCGTCCATGGCGGAGGGTGGGCCCAGGATGACTTGAAAACTCTCATCGGCCTCCAGGGTCCCGTCTCCCACCACATTCACCAAAACCGTCACCGTGTCTTCCCCGGGGGCGAATGTCGCAAAGCCACTGGGCAGCTGGCCACCCACGAAATCGAGGGCGTTGGCGGGGTTCGACCCAGTGCCGCTCACGGTCCAGGGCACGTAAGAGGTGCCGCTGAGATCAATCGAACGGGTGATCGTGAAGGCAAAGGGGGTGGAGCCGATGTTGCCTTCCATCCGCGCGGCGCTGGCGGCGCGGATGGCGAGCCTGGGCAGCGGGGGCACCGTGACCGGCGCCGAGCTGACGCTTTCATCGAAGTCGAGCGCGTCGGTGTAGCTCACCACCACCCGCAGCCGCTTGCCCTCATCGGCGGGCGCCAGTGTGTAGGTGTCTCCAGCGGTGCTCACCACGCTCCAAAGGCTTCCATCACTGGAGGTCTGCCAGGCGTAGGACAGGGGGCCCGTGCCGTTCCCGTCGGGGTCTGGGCTTTGGAGCACGGCGCTCACGGTGTTGCCCACAGCGGCGGTGCCAGCGATGGTGAAACTTGCCCCGCCGGTGTTCACGGGGGTGAGCACGGTGATGGGAATGAAAAAGCCGTTATCCGTGTCATCCGTTTCCGCCAAGACTTGTAGACAATCCGTTTCCACCCATAAGAAACCCTGTCCCTCGACACTTCTTGGCAGGGTGATGGAGGCTGTCGCCACATAACTCTCACCAGGAGCCAGGTGAAAACCATCGGTGGGAAAGCGCGAGACATCGGCGAGAAACACATCATCTTCATCTCCATAAATGTCATTGCGGGAAAATTTGATCCGATCGCCGAAATACAAGCCCGGCGCCGCCATCACCGGCCCCACATTTTTTACGCTCCAAGAAATGTCAATGGGATGCTTGGCGACGACCACATCAGGAGCACTCACAGCCGTGATCGCAAGATTCGTCGCGTCAAGATGAATCGGCACGGAAAAAACGTTATTGGTTTCGTCCCACTCAGCCTGTGTTTGCCAGCCAGTCCAGTCCCCCACATCTGTTTTAAAGAGCAAGTAGCCCGAACCCATGACCGCGCTTGGCAGGGTCACCAAGCGCTCCAAGGTGTAAGTCTGATTAGGCTCAAGAGGGGTGGTTTCCGCCCACATACCCCACCAACCACTGTCGCCCGTGATAGAAAAGTCATCAAAATCTCCATAAACGTCGTTTCGCGAAAAGACGACGTTATCCCTCCAGCCTCCTATTTTACGAGTGGCAACCGACCCGACGTTCTTCACGCTCCAGGACAGACTGACCTCCTGCCCAGAGAAGCCACTCACCGGAGCCGTCACCTCGGTAATTGTTAAATCTGGAGCATGGATATTCAAGGGAAGAACAAAGGAGTTGTCCTCCTCAGTGGATTCGGGTTCGGATCCAAACCATGGGCCAGCGTTAGCCTTGACAATCAAATAGCCAGGGCCCGCCAATTCACTGACAATATGAGGAATCGTGATGACCACAGAAGCTGGGCTGACAGTTTGCCCAGCTCGCGAAAAGACGCCACGATCAGAATCAAGCTCAATCACCCAAAAGGTAGGATCACGCAAAGACAAGGACACTGTGGCGGTATAACCATCTCCAGGATTCAGGGGAAAATTGTAGGGATTTCCGCTCGGAACGCCATTTTCATCCCACGTCAGGCCAATGCCAAGATAGCCCAGAAACCAGTCTTCATCGCCCAGGCTTGTGTCCAGGGAGAAGTAGAGACTGTCGTACCAGAAGTTGCTGGTTGTGGGGGCCGATCCGTCATTCCGTACCGTCCAACTCACCGTGAGGGTGGAATAAAGATCCGCCTCCCCCGGGGCACTGACGTTGGTGACCACCAGATTGGATTGGGGCGCGACACTGGAGGGGAGGAGGTTCACGGGGGAGAACTCGGGATGGACGACAGGAAGGGAGAGGCGAGCTCCAACGTCCAGGGACTGTTGAAGAGGATCGCGAACATCACTGGATGCGGGAGTTTAGCGTTGATTCACTAGGTGAGGAGGGGTGATGCGAATCGTCAGCGGGAAGCCTCCAGTCAGACGGGAAATCTCCAGTCTGAGAGAAAAGCTTGGCGAGCAATCGCTACCCTGACATTGGAGAAGATTCAGCTGCCTACCCACAGACCGCGCTCAGGGCTGTGACCCGCCAAAGCGCAACAGGCCCTCGCCCCCCGGGCCCTGGGGCTTGTTCTCCGGCTTGGCCTTCAGCACCTGGCGGCAGGCGATCGTCAGCTCGCTGGCGGCCTGATCGATCGGCTCCCGCCGGGCCAAGCTGTTGACGGGGGCCTCCACGGCCAGGTTGCGGATGCTCCAGAGCACGTCTTTGCAGCGGGCCGGGAGCCGGGGGTGGTCGAGCAGGGGATCGGCCTGCCGGCGGGCTTCGGCGCAACGCTCGGCGGCGTTGTCGCGGCCGCAGGCCAAGGTGGTGAGCTGCAGCGAGCGGAACACACTGGCCGGCGGAAACTCCTCGGGGGAGTAGGCGGGAGGGGGGGCCGCCAGCAGCGGGCCCTCACCGATGAGGGGCGCGAGCGCGGCGGCGAGAGCCAATGCCTTGCCCACCAGCCCTGGAGCGGGCCGTCGAGACACCATCCGCGGGAAGGCCATCCGCTCCGTATTCCTTGGACATCGCTCAGTCTGAAAGGACCAGCGCGTTCGCCAGTCCCTCCCGCGGACGGTGTTGTCGCTGGATCCACCGCTGGCGGACCGCCCACCCGCTCCAGGGGGCGGTGGCCGCCAGGGTCCGACGCAACCAGCCCCGCTGGCGCAACAGGGCGCCCAGGGCCGCCTCCTCGGCCTGGCGCTCTCGCGACATCCGAATCTCCGGCAGCCGCCGCCTCTCGATCAGCGGCAGGAGGGCATCCACCCGCGCTCGGATGGCCTCGATGTCCATCGCCTCGCCGCTGTTCCTCTCCGCCAACGCCCCCAGGGTCTGGACCGCCACCAGGGCATCCCGCAGGGCCATGTTCAACCCCTGGGCCCGCACTGGACTCATGGGATGGGCCGCGTCTCCCAACAGCAAGAGCCCCGGCCTGTGCCAGCGGGGCGCCCAGCCCACCCGCACGGGAAACCGCTGGGGGCCGCTGATCGCGGCGAGGGGCACCCGCCCCAGCAACGCCTCGGCCTCCCGGGGCAAGGCCCCGGCCCACACCTCCTTCCAGCCGGCGGTCTCCCTCGGACGCTCCACGCTGGCTTCCGCCACCCAGCCCAGCCGCAGGGCCTCTCCCCCCGCCTCCTGAAACAGGGCAAAGCTCAGGCCCGGACCGACCACCGTCAGGA
>JBKCPG010000291.1:0-3791 GCA_046309395.1 Cyanobacteriota bacterium
GCCCCTGGCTCCCTCCATGGGGCTGGAGCGACGGCACCTGCTGGAGTGGCAGGAGCGTCTGGTCACCTATCAGGCTCCCCTCTGGAGCGACGCCCCGGCGGACGGGGAGCAAGCCACCCTCTTCCCCCCGCCGGCCCAACCGGAGGCCCCCCGGGAGCCCAGGGATCCGGACACCCTGGCCCGGGCCCTGCGACCACTGGCGCTGCCCGCGGAGAGCCTGTCATTTTGGCGGTGGCCCCGGGCGCCGCACCAGGGCCCCGCCCTCTACTTCGTGCTGGATCGGCCCGGCCACCTCGCCCACCCGATCCTGCTGTATGTGGGGGAAACGGCCAAGGCCGACCGCCGTTGGAAGGGGGCCCACGACTGCAAGAGCTACCTGGCGGCCTACCAGGAGGCCCTGGCCAAGGCTGAGCTCACGGCCCGCTTGAGCATTCGCTTCTGGTGCGAGGCGCCCCCGGCCACCGCGGCCCGGCGCGCCTTGGAGCTGGCCCTGATCCAGCGGTGGAAACCTCCGTTCAACAAGGAAACCCGGGGCCGCTGGAGCACGCCATTCACGGCGGAGGAGCTCTAAGGCGACGGCCGATGGCCTGGCTACGATCCACTTTCGCCGCCGAGCGCCATGGACATCCGCTGCTTGCCCCTTCCCCCCGTCGCCGAGGAGGGAGTGGCGATCTCCGCTCTCCAGGGCTGGTCGGGCGATGGTCTGGTGATCGGCCTCTTCCCCGGAGAGGAGCACCCGGCCCGGGCCCTGCTGAGGCCCCTGCTGGGAGAGTCGTCCGCGGCCACCCTGGAGCGCAGGCGGTTTCGCGGCAGGCCCGGCGAGTGCGTGAGCTTCGACAGGCCCGGCGCCGTTCCAGCCAATCTCATCCTGGTGGGCCTCGGGGAACCGGCCCGGTTCGACCTGGCGGCGCTGCGATCCGCCACCGCCCTGGCCGTGCGGACCGCGGCCCGCCAGGGCTGCCGAAGGCTCGGGGTGTTGCTGCCCGTGGAGGGGCTCGAGCCCCAGGCGGCGGCGGAAGCCATCGCCGAGGCGGCACGGTTGAGCCTCTACAGCGATCACCGCTACCGCGGTGAGCCCGAGCCGGAGGCGCGCCCCGATGAACTCACCCTTTTGGGGTTGCCTTCGGGAGCGGAGCAAGGCCTGGCCGCCGTCGACGCGGTGTGCGCCGGCGTGGAGCTGGCCCGCCAGCTCGTGGCCTCCCCGCCCAACCATGGCACCCCCCAGGCGCTGGCCGATACCGCGGCCCAGATCGCCCGCGAGCACGGGCTCACCCTCACCGTGCTGGAACGGGACGACTGTGAGGCCCTGGGCATGGGAGCCTTCCTGGGGGTGGCCCAGGGCTCGGATCTCCCTCCCAAGTTCATCCACCTCACGTATCAGCCCAAAGGGGAGGTGAAGCGCCGGGTGGCCTTGGTGGGCAAGGGACTCACCTTCGATTCAGGGGGTTACAACCTCAAGGGGCCCGGCTCCCAGATCGAAATGATGAAGTACGACATGGGAGGGAGCGCGGCGGTGCTGGGGGCGGCGCGGGCCATTGGCCAGCTCCAGCCAGACGGGGTGGAGGTGCATGTGCTGGTGGCGAGCTGCGAAAACATGATCAGCGGCGGCGCCATTCACCCGGGAGATGTGCTGAAAGCGTCGAATGGCAAGACCATCGAGATCAACAACACCGATGCCGAGGGTCGGCTCACCCTGGCGGACGCCCTGGTGTACGCCAACAAACTGGAGCCCGACGCGGTGGTGGATCTGGCCACCCTCACCGGTGCCTGTCTGATCGCCCTGGGGGAAGAGATCGCTGGCCTCTGGTCCAACCATGACGGCTTGGCCGACGCCCTCAGCCGCGCCTCTCGGGAGGCGGGGGAATCGCTCTGGCGGATGCCGCTACGGGATTCCTATAAGGAGGGGTTGAAAAGCCCCATCGCCGATCTGAAAAACACCGGGCCCCGGGCGGGCGGATCGATCACGGCGGCCCTGTTTTTGCGGGATTTCATCACGGAGGGGCGTCCCTGGGCCCACCTCGACATCGCTGGCACGGTGTGGACGGACAAGGGGCGGGGCGAGGACCCCGCCGGGGCGACGGGCTACGGGGTGCGCACCCTCGTGCGCTGGATCCTCGCCGGGGCTCCCGTCTGAGGGTCAGGCGGCGGCCCGTTGCCGTGTGGTGGTTTGAGGATCCAGGACGAGGTCGGCGGGGGATTCGAGCTGGTGGATCTGCCAGTGCACCCGATCCCCCAGCCGGGCCAAAATCCTGTCCACGTCTTGTGCGGCTTGCTGAGGGGTGGCGTAGGGCCCCACGTGACGGGTTTGGAGACCATCTCGAAAGGTCAGCACATACATACAAACCGCGGGAGCACTGGACTCGTTCACGGTAGGGGGGATTGCCAGGGCTGCCTAGGCCAAAACATGTCGCCATCGCGACGGATATCCCCCGCTGGACGGGAATGTCGTCAGGATTTGCGCGGAATCTCCGGGGCGACCGCCTCGCCCCGGGCCAGCCACCGCGCGCCGGATCGGGCCCGGCCGGCCCACACCTGGTCGAGCCTGCGATCTCGACCGCAGGACCAGCGGTAGTACTTGTACTTCAGCCCGTTGCGACGGGCATAGTTTTGGTGGTAATCCTCGGCCGGCCAAAACTTCTGCAAGGGCCGGATCGCCACCTTCAACGCCGACGTGGGCCGCCCCAGCTCCCGGGCGGCCGACACCAAGCTGTTGCGGGCCTCCACCGCCTGGGTGGCGGAGGTGGTGAAGATCACGGGCTTGTACGACTCGCCTCGATCGCAGAATTGGCCCCCCCCATCAAGGGGATCCACATTGCGCCAGTAGGCGCGCAACAGGGCGTCGTACCGCAGCTTGGTGGTGTCAAAGCGCACCCGCACCACCTCCTGATGGCCCGTGCCTCCGCTGGACACCTGGCGGTAGGTGGGATTGGCCACCTTGCCGCCGCTGTAGCCACTCTCCACATCCAGCACGCCCGGCAGGTCCTCCAGGTCGTGCTCCAGGCACCAGAAGCAGCCCCCCGCCAACACGGCTTCCTCCGTGGCCGCCAGGGCCGGCGCGGCGGGCCCCAGCAGGAGCAGCAGCGCACTCAACAACAGCGCGATCAAGCGCATTGGCCCGACTCGACAACCTGGTCCAGAATGGCGGATGCCGCCCGGCTGGTCACCCCTGGCTCCCCGAGGGATTTCCGTAAGCGCCCATAGCCCTCCAGCTGCCGGAGACGCGCCTCGCCGTCGAAGGGAAGAAGTGCCTCCACCGCGTCGGCGATGTCCTCGGCCACCAGCTGATCCTGCAGCAGCTCAGGCACCAGCCGCTCTCGCAACACCAGGTTGACTGGCGAGATGTGGGGCACGTTGAAGCGCAGCAGATGACGGGCCACAAAGGCCGTGGGGCGGCTCACCCGGTAGCCCGTCACCTGGGGCACCCCCCGCAGGGCCAGCTCCAAATTCACGGTGCCCGATTTGGTGAGGGCCACATCGGCCGCGGCGCAGAGGTCGGGCTTGAGGCGATCCGCGTCAGCGGCGGCCACCACCCGGCAGCGCACCCCCGCCTGGGCCATGGCCTGGCTCAGGGGCTCCTCAAAGCCCGGCACGCCCGCCGGCAGGAGCACCTCCAGCCGGGGCAGCCGCCGTTGGAGCAGGGCCACCGCCGCCACCATCGGAGGAAGGAGATAGCGCAACTCCTGCCGGCGGGAGGCGGGGAGCAGCAACAACACGGGGGCGTCTTCGGGCAGGTCGAGGGCCTGCCGGGCCCGGTAACGGGTGGGGAGGGGCCCGAGGGTGTCGATCAGGGG
>JBKCPG010000292.1:0-8351 GCA_046309395.1 Cyanobacteriota bacterium
CTTGAAGGGGGAAGGGAGGCGGGGGGATCGTGCCCTCCAGAAGGGCTTCCAGGCAGTGCAGCACCAACGCCAGGTTGGCCGGACCGCCCACCCGGAAACACTCCGCTAGGGCGAGGGTGAGGGGCTCGGGCACGCTGGATAGCGACGCCAGAACCTCATCCTCCTCGGCGGTGCCCGCCAACAGGAGCAGGTGGCGCCCCGGCTCCTGTTGCCGCCAGTGCCTCAACCGCTCCAGTCCATAGCTCCAGTGCCCCCGCCCCCCGAGCAGGCGCACCACCACGACGCGAGTGGTGCCCAAGCTGGCGCTGATGTAATGGTCGATGAGGGCCGGGTGACTGAGGCTGGCCAATGGCACCCCCCGCGGGCTCCAGGACGGGGGGCGGCGCTGGATCACCCTGGCCAAGGCCAGTAGATCGGTTTCGGCGCTGCTGAGCACCACCACGGCCGCGGGCGGATGGGTGATGGCTTGGAATTCATCCCCGTCTGGGACGTCGGCGGCGGAGGTTGGGAAGCGATGCATCTCCCCATCCTGCTGGCCGCGGTGAGAAGATCGGGCCAACTTGACTGGCCCAATGCACCAGTTTCTTCCGTTTGCCTGGTTTGGTGGCAAGTGTGTGCCCTTTGCCGAGGCCACCCTGTCCGTGGCCACCCACGCGCTCCACTACGGCACCGGCGCGTTCGGGGGCATGCGGGGCCTGCCGAATCCGGAGGATCCCAAGGAGATCCTGCTCTTCCGCTCAGATCGCCATGCCCGCAGACTCAGCCAGAGCGCCCGTCTGCTGCTGGCCACCCTGACGGAAGAGACCGTGATGGAGTCCATCCGGGCGTTCATTCAGGCCAATCAACCGGCGAAACCCTTCTACATGCGTCCGTTTGTCTATACAAGTGGCCTGGGCATCTCACCACGCCTGCATGATGTTGTCACCGATTTCTTAATCTATGGAATCGAAATGGGGGATTATCTCTCGCCTGATGGGGTGTCGTGTCGCATCAGCAGCTGGACCCGCCAGGAAGACCGTTCCTTGCCCCTGCGAGGCAAGATCAGCGGGGCTTACATCACCAGTTCACTCGCCAAAACAGAGGCGGTGAAAAGTGGCTTTGATGAGGCGTTGCTCCTGAATAGCAGGGGCAAAGTGAGCGAGGCGAGTGGGATGAATCTCTTCATTGTGCGCGACGGCAACCTGATCACCCCGGGGGTGGATCAAGATATTTTGGAGGGCATCACCCGAGCCAGCATCCTGGAGTTGGCACCAGCGATGGGAATCCCCGTGATCGAGAGGGCGGTTGACAAGAGCGAGCTGTTCGTGGCGGATGAGGTGTTTTTGAGCGGCACGGCGGCACGCATCACCCCCGTGCGCTGTGTGGAAACCACAGAATTACCAACAACAAGGCCCGTGATGGAACGGCTGAGAGATCGGATCACCACCATCACGGAAGGACGGGATCCTGAGTATGAACACTGGGTGACACGAATCAGGATTGAGGATTGATGTTGGCAACCTCCACGCCGCCGAAGCACACGAAGCGCGCCGGTTTTCTGGAGCGCCTCCACAGTCCTGAGCGTCCCGTGCTGGTGTTCGATGGCGCCACCGGCACCTCCCTCCAACTTCTGAATTTGGCGGCGGAGGATTTTGGTGGAGCCGCCCTGGAGGGCTGCAACGAGCAACTGGTGTTCACGCGGCCGGACGCGGTGCGGACGGTGCACCGGCAGTTCTTAGAGGCTGGCTGCGACGTCATTGAAACCGACACCTTTGGAGCCACCTCCATCGTCTTGGCGGAATACGGACTCGAGGACCAAGCCTTCGCGATCAATCAGCGGGCCGCCGAGCTGGCCCGGGAGATGGCCGATGCCTACAGCACCCCTCTCAAACCCCGCTTTGTGGCGGGGTCGATCGGACCGACGACGAAGTTGCCCACCCTGGGGCACATTGGCTTTGACGACCTGAAGGCCTCGTTCCAAGAACAGGCGGATGGTCTGCTTGCCGGAGATGTGGATCTGTTCATTGTGGAAACTTGCCAGGATGTGTTGCAAATCAAGGCAGCCCTCCTGGGAATTGAGGCCGCGTTTGCCTCGGCGGGAAAGCGGGTGCCCCTGATGGTGTCGGTCACCATGGAAACTACCGGCACGATGTTGGTGGGGTCGGACATCGCGGCGGTGGTGGCGATTCTGGAGCCGTTTCCCATCGATGTGCTGGGCCTCAACTGCGCCACCGGACCTGAGCAGATGAAGGAGCACATCCGCTACCTCTCTGAACACAGTCCGTTTGTGGTGAGTTGCATTCCCAACGCTGGGCTCCCCGAAAACATCGGTGGCGTCGCTCACTACAGGTTGACTCCGGTGGAGATGAAAATGCAGCTGATGCATTTTGTCGAAGATCTTGGGGTGCAGGTGATTGGTGGTTGTTGCGGCACCACACCAGCCCACATCGCCGCCCTGGCGGAGTTGGCCAAGGAGATGAAAGCCGCCCCCCGTCAAGTGCGCGGCCCCCTGCCAACCGGCCATGAAAGCTCGCCGCGGCCCCCCTTTCACTACGAACCCTCGGCCGCTTCCATCTATGGCGTCACCCCCTACAGACAAGACAATTCTTTCCTGATCATCGGCGAACGACTCAATGCCAGTGGCTCAAAAAAGGTCCGTGATCTCCTGAATGTTGAAGACTGGGATGGCTTGGTGGCGGTTGCCCGTGAGCAAGTCAAGGAAAATGCCCACGTCTTGGACGTGAATGTGGATTATGTGGGTCGGGATGGGGAGAAAGATATGCGGGCTCTCGTGAGTCGCCTCGTCACCAATGTCAATCTGCCTTTGATGCTGGATTCCACCGAATGGCAGAAGATGGAGGCTGGCCTGAAGGTGGCGGGAGGAAAGTGCATTCTCAATTCAACAAATTATGAAGATGGTGACGAGCGATTCTTTAAAGTTCTGCGCCTCGCCCGCGATTATGGGGCTGGATTGGTTGTGGGCACCATCGATGAGGAAGGGATGGCGCGCACGGCGGAGCGCAAATTCGCCATTGCCCAACGCGCCTATCGCGATGCCCTGGAGTATGGATTGCCCGCGCACGAGATTTTCTACGATCCTTTGGCCCTGCCCATCTCCACCGGCATTGAGGAGGATCGCGAAAATGGCCTGGCAACCCTCCAAGCCATTCGTCAAATCCGCGAGCACATCCCGGGAGTTCATATTTTGCTTGGCATCAGCAATGTGAGCTTTGGCCTCTCACCAGCGGCGCGCATCGTTCTTAACTCAGTTTTCCTGCACGACTGCTGCGAAGCCGGGATGGATGCCGCGATCATCAGCCCCGCTAAAATCTTGCCCCTGGCCAAGATCACGGCGGAACAACAAGAAGTTTGTCGGGATTTGATTCATGACCGGCGACGATTCGACGGATCCATCTGCACCTACGACCCCCTCACCATCCTGACCACGATGTTTGAGGGGGTCACCACAAAAGACGCCCGTTCGTCCTCCTCGCTGAAAGACTTACCGATCGAGGAACGTTTGAAGCAACACATCATTGATGGCGAGCGGATTGCTCTGGCCGAGGCGCTCGATGAGGCCCTGCATCAGTATCCCCCCCTGCAAATCATCAATCAATATCTACTCGAGGGGATGAAAGTGGTGGGTGAGCTTTTTGGCTCTGGGCAAATGCAATTGCCTTTTGTGCTGCAAAGCGCGGAAACCATGAAAGCAGCCGTGGCCCACCTCGAACCTCACATGGAAAAAGTGGACAGCACCAGCAAGGGCAAACTGCTCATCGCCACGGTCAAAGGAGATGTTCACGATATCGGCAAAAATTTGGTGGATATCATCCTGACCAACAATGGCTATCAGGTGGTGAATCTCGGCATCAAGCAATCCGTTGAGGCCATCGTGGAGGCCCAGAAATCCCACCAAGCCGACTGCATCGCCATGAGTGGCTTGCTGGTGAAGTCCACAGCTTTCATGAAAGACAACCTTGAAGTCTTCAACGAAGTCGGTATTCGCGTTCCCGTGATTCTTGGTGGGGCGGCGCTCACGCCACGTTTTGTGCAAAATGATTGCCGTCAGGTCTATCAAGGCCAGGTGATGTATGGCCGCGATGCCTTCGCCGATCTGCGCTTCATGGATGCCTTGATGGAGGCCAAGACCGCCGGGCGATGGGATGACCACCAGGGATTTTTGGATGGCCCACCGCCGGGCTTGCAATGGGGCGAGGCGCCCACCGCCCCCGCGCCAGAGCCCCAAAGCGAACCCCTGGAGCCTCGGGAGGCCATCGTTCTGGACAACACCCACCGCTCGGAGGCCGTGCCGGAGGAACCATGCCGTGTTCCCCCGTTCTGGGGGAGCCAGGTGCTCCTGGAGGAGGCCATCGACCTGGAGGTGGTGATGAGCTACCTGGATCGCAATGCTCTCTTTGCCGGGCAATGGCAGCTGCGCAAGACCCAAGAGCAAAGCCGGCAGGCCTACGAAGAGATGTTGACCGCCAAGGCCGAACCCGTGTTGGCCCACTGGCTGCGGCGATGCCAGGAAGAGAAGCTGCTCACCCCCCGGGTGGTGTACGGCTATTTCCCCTGCGCCAGGGACGGCAACGCCCTAGTTGTGTTTGATCCGACGCCCCTCGCCGCCGGAGACGCTCCCGGCGGGGCCCAACGCCCGCTGGGGCGGTTTGTGCTTCCCCGGCAGAAGGGAGGCAATCGCTACTGCGTCGCTGATTTTTACCGCGATCTTCTCCCCGCGGCCGGGGGCCAGCCCGCGGCCACCGACGTGTTGCCGATGCAGGCTGTCACCATGGGCGAGGGGGCGACGATCTTCGCCCAGTCGCTCTTTCGCGCCGATCAATACAGCGATTATCTCTATTTTCACGGACTGGCGGTGCAGATGGCCGAGGCCCTGGCCGAATGGACCCATGCCCGCATCCGTCGAGAGATGGGCTTCGCGGAGGGCGAGCCCAGCCAACTGCGCGACATCCTGGCCCAACGCTATCGAGGCAGTCGCTACTCCTTCGGTTACCCCGCCTGCCCGAACGTGGCCGATTCCCGGCAACAGCTGGATTGGCTCGGCGCGGATCGGATCGGCCTCAGCATGGATGAAAGCGATCAGCTCGACCCGGAACAGAGCACCACAGCGCTGGTGGCGCTCCACAGCCAGGCCCGGTACTTCAGCGCCTGAGGGCCGTGGCAGGCTGGAGCCCTCGCTCTTCCCTTCCCATGCCCCTCTCTGGACCTGACGCGATTGACCAAGCCATCGCCGCCGGCGTTGATCTCGATGGATCCCCGATCCCCGAGCCCATGCTGGAGTTGTATCGGGAGGTGATGGCGAAGGAAAATGCTCGGCCCCGCAGTGGCGTCACCAAGTCGATGCGCAACAGGATCGTGCGCAGCGGCGCCAAGCACCTGTCTCAGGTCGACCTCGACGCCCGGTTGCGATCGGCGGGTTGGGAAGGGTTGAAAGCAAAAGAAATCGCTTTCTTCTATGGGGCCTGAGGCCCCCCGAAACGGCAGACCGGTCTGTTCAGGTGCAGAGGTCTTCCATGGTCTCGATCACCTCCCTTTGAAATTCGTCCATGTCTTCCTTATCGCTGAGATCAATGCCTTCGCCGGCGGCGTTTTGGGTGAGTTCTTGAAAGTGGAACGCTCCCTCGCCATGGGCGAGAAATTCCACCGCGGAGGGCTCACCGCTTTCCTTGAAGGCGTCGCAAAGGGCAAGAAAGGCCGCGTCTTCGGTGAAATCCCAGCTCATGAAGGGGGTGGTGCTAAACGACCTTTAATGCCTCCCCCCCGCGAGTCGTCAACCACCTGGTTGGATTTTGTGGGGTTCCTCCATCAGACTCCTCCCATCTCCCCCGCCCCGTTCCGGTGATCGCCCCGTCTTCCGCCGACGCCCCCACCGCCCTCAATGTCCTGGGGGAACCCCTAGCCGTCTGCGGCTGTGAACCCATGACAGGCTGGTTTCGTGATGGAACCTGTCGCACCAATCGGGCCGACTTCGGCCGCCACACGGTCTGCTGCGTCGTCAATGAGGGCTTCCTGGCCTACAGCCGGGCCCAAGGCAACGACCTCAGCACCCCGGCTCCCGAGCACGGATTTCCAGGGCTGAAGCCGGGCGACCACTGGTGTGTCTGCGCGGCCCGCTGGCTTCAGGCCTATGAGGACGGCATGGCGCCCCCTGTCCGTCTGGAGGCCTGCGAAGCCTCCACCCTGGAGCTCGTCCCCCTCGAACTGCTCCAGAGTCACCGGGCGTGAGCCGCTGAACCGGGCAGCCAGGGCGGCTCACCACGGGATGGGTTGGCCATCCCAAGCGAGAAAAGCTCCTGAGGCCTCAGGCGTCTGCCGTTCCAGCACATCGAGGAGGTAGCCGGCGGCCTGGGAAGGGGAAAACAGGGTCCCCTCAGGCACCCCCGATCGGAAGGGGGCGGAGAGGGCCGTGGCCGTGGTGCCTGGATGGAGCAGGGTGACGCAGGCCAAGGGGAAGCGGCGTCGCCACTCCAGGGCCAGGGTGCGCAACAGCTGATTCTGGGCGGCCTTGGCACCGCGATACGCGTACCAGCCCCCCAGTCGGTTGTCGCCAATGCTTCCCACCCGCGCGGACAGGCTGGCGAGATGGCAGGGCTCTCCCTGAGGCAGGGCCGCCTCAACCGCCTTGGCCAGCAGGAGCGGACCCCAGGCGTTCACCTCGAAGCTCCGCCGCAGGGCGGTCGCCTCCACATGACTGAGGCGCTTTTCGGGCCGCAGGTCGGGTCCATGCAACAGGCCGGCGGTGTAGATCACCAGCCGCAAGGGAGAGAGTTCACGAGCGACGCGCTCCCCCAGCCGCTCCAGGCTGGCGGGATCGGCCAGGTCGACCGGCAGGTCGGCCGAGGATCGGCCCGCGGACCAGAGCCGCAGGTGGGGGGCCCGCTCGGGCAGGGCGGCCAGCATGGCCTGGCCAATACCCCCCGGCCCCACCACCAGGGCATGGCCCCGCCAGTGGAGCCAAGGACGGAGGGGACCACCACTGACCGCCACGGCTGAGGGAAGGGCTCTTGTCGCATGATGGCAGGAGATCATCTCAGGAGCGGACACCCTGCGGATCACGCTGCTGGGTCTGGGGGCATGGGGCAGCACCCTTGCCGATCTCTGGCGAGAGGAGGGCCATGAGCTCACCTCCTGGAGCCGGCGATGGGGAGGGGACCCCAAGGACACGCTGGTGGACGCGGATCTCGTGGTCTCCGCTGTCGCCATGGCGGGAGTTCCCGCCCTGGCGGAGCGACTGGCGCCGAACTGGCCCGAAGGGTTGCCTTTGCTCAGTTGCAGCAAGGGAATTGATCCGCTGGGGCTGTGCAGCGCCTCCCAGCTCTGGGAGCGCCAGTTGCCATCCACCCCGATGGGGGCCCTGAGCGGCCCCAATCTGGCCGCTGAACTCGCCAAGGGCTTGCCCGCGGCCAGTGTCATCGCCTCTCGGGATCAGGAATTGGCGCGTCGCCTGCAGAGGGAACTCAAAGCTCCTCACCTGAGGCTTTACACCAATCAGGATCCCCTCGGCACCGAGATCGCCGGGGCGTTGAAGAATGTGATGGCCATCGCCGCTGGGGTCAGTGATGGCCTGGGGCTCGGCGCCAATGCCAAAGCCTCCCTCCTCTGCCGCGGCCTTGCGGAAACAGGCTTGGTGCTCAAGGCCCTAGGCGGGTTGCCCAGCACGCTTTATGGGCTGGCCGGCCTGGGAGACCTCCTGGCGACGGCCAACAGTCCCCTGAGCCGAAACTATCGTTTCGGTCTGCTTTTGGCGGAGGGGGCCTCGGAGGCGGAGGCCCGACACCAGATCCAGGCCACGGTGGAGGGCCCGGACACGGCCCGGGCCGCCCTGAAGCTGGCCAACCGGGAGGGGTGGTCATTGCCCATCTGTCGGCAGGTGGTGGCGCTGCTGGAGGGCAATCTCACCGCTCCAGCCACCGTGCGGGCCCTGATGGAGCGCGACCCCCGACCCGAGGATCTCCAGTGGTGAGGGGATTGCCCGCCCTTCTTGTGGAGGCCTTCAGCGAAGAGCCGCTGGGAGGCAATGGGGCGGCCGTGGTGCGACTGGCCGACCCCGCCCCCGCTCCCTGGATGGGACGGGTCGCGGCACGGTTGCGCCAGTCGGAAACAGCCTTTCTGTTGGCGGTGGAGGGAGCGTGGGCCCTGCGCTGGTTCACCCCTACCCAGGAGGTGCCCCTCTGTGGCCACGGCACCCTCGCCGCCCTCCTGGCCCTGGGGCACTGGAACCTGTTGGCGGAGGATCAGGCCATCACCTTTCACACCGCCAGTGGGCCCCTGAGGGGTCAACCGCTGATGGCGGCCCCCAGCCCCAACCCCCACCAGCCCCCGCGGGCCCAGCTGGAGCTGCCCCAGTTCACCCT
>JBKCPG010000293.1:0-2831 GCA_046309395.1 Cyanobacteriota bacterium
CAGGGGGTGGTTGGAGGATAACGCCGAGGCGTTCAAGCTGCCGCGGGACAGCCGGGGGGAGGCCGGCCAATGGGCCGGGGCGGGCGGGGAGGAGCAAAAGGGGCCCTACCTGTTGCGTGGTGGCCGGCTGGCCAGGGCGCGGGTGGTGAGCCAGCGCGGCTGGTCGGTCATGGGGGGGCCGTCAACAGCCTCGCCATCCGCCGCCAGGGGGATCTGCTGGCCACCGCCTCCGAGGACCACACCGCGTGCGTCTGCGGGAACGCGGATCGTGACGGCCTGCAAAGGCGGAGCGGCCCGCCTGTGGGCGCTGGAATTCCGGCACCGCGGGGACTTTGCGGGGCCACCGCCAAGCTGTGCGCGCCATCGCCTTTGCCGCCGATGGCGGTCGCGTCGTCACCGGGTCTGAAGATGGAACCGCTCGCCTCTGGACGTCGCGGGGGCGGGCTCTGACCCGGGCCGATGGAGCGGATTTGGTGCTGGATCACAGGCCCTCCAGGGTCACCAGCGTGGGGTTCAGTCCCCGGGGGGGAGCGAATCGTGACCGCTTCGGAAGACAAGATCGTGAGGATTTGGAGGGCCGATGGCAGGGAGGAGCCACTGGCGCCGCGGGGGCATCAGTTTCCGGTCATGGCGGTGGCCTTCTCCCCTTCCGGTGAACAGATCGTCTCGGGCTCGAAGGACACCACCGCCCGTGTCTGGAGGGCTGATGGTCGGGGCGAGCCTCTGGTGCTGACGCATCCAATCTATGTGACGAGCGTTGGCTTTGATCGCGGCGGAGGCCTGGTGGTGAGCGCGGCCCAACTCCAGGACGCGAGGATGTGGCGCATTCGCTACGAGGACCTGCGGGCGCGCATTCTGAACACCTCAAAAGTGTGTTTCACGCCAGACGTTCGGATGACGGTGCTCGGCTCGAACGCCAAGGAAGCCGACAAGCGCCACAAGGCCTGTGCGCAAGGGTCCTGAGGGACCAGCAAACGATTCAGCAGGGCGGGGCGAAACAAGCCTGATCGGCCTCAGGGACATCTGCCCAAGGCCTTGCGGGCCGGGATGGCGCAGGATCCCCTGGTGCAGCGGTCGGAGGGAAAACAGACCGTGCCAGTTTGCTTGAAGGGAATCTCGTCAATCCCTCGGATGAGAGATCCACGCCAGTCCCATTCAGGGGAAAGCTTGACTCTGATCACCAGAATCCCTTGGCCTTGAGCGGCAAGGGCCGCGTTGAGATGTTGCGTCTGTGGACCCAAAACACGATTGCCAAATTCACCGCTGAAGGTGAGGGCCCCATTGGGTCCTTCACGCCCCATCATCACAAGACAGGAGGGGCCTAAAATAGGTTGGAGCGTGGATCCATCCGCGTCTTCGATCGCAAAGGTCCAATAGTTCAAATAGCTTTTCAGTGTCTCATCGTATCCGATGATCGAATAGCCACGCAACAGACGTGAAGAGTCTTTGGCCTCTCTGATGTCTTGGCTGAATTCCTCCACCAGGAGCCGCGTACCCGTATGGTTCAACGAGGCGCCCTCGCCGCCAGAGAATGTTCGCGTCTCTCCTGGCGGACCAGCCTTCATCGAGAGCTGGACTGACCATGCCCCCCATTCAGGCAGTCCCGGATCTGAGGGCGATGCTGGCGGTCGGGGATCCTGGTCGAGAGGATTCAGCTCAGGTGGGATTGGCTGGCGCTTCCAAGCTTCAATCTTCGTCGCCAGTGTGGATAAGGCTGATAAAGAATAAACATCGGGACAGCGATCCGCAACTTGTTGAATCACTTCAGCGGCTCTATGGTCATCCAAAAAAAGGAAAAAGCACTTGGGGGCAGACCGGCGTTCACCAAAACAAATGTCGCGAGTGCGATTCTTTTTCGTGGCCGCATCTTTGCGATGGTGAGAATAATATATGGCACTCAGGCGAACACCCGCTGGCGATGGTGATTCCTCCAGCCGCGAGTTTCGCCTGCCATGTGACGGCCAGACAGGAGATAACCCCTCTCCGCCGCCGGCTGGGAGCCAACAGCGGGAAGGGGACTCAGCACTTGGATCCAGTGGTTGGAGCCAGCGGTTGGAGCCGGCCCTCAGCCGGCGGTCGCCTCACGGTGCGCCATCACATTCACCGAGGTGGTGAGTCCAGCGCGGCGCAGGAGGGCCTCCAGGGCGCGTGCCGCCACGGGGTGGCCGCGAAACACCACCGCGGCGCCAGTGCGCTCCAGGAGGCCGTCGAGGGCGTGGGCTTCCGCGGCGGACAGGTGCTCCAGGCAACTCCGCAGCCGGTTGGCCACCGGCTGGAGGGTGTGGAGGATCGACACTGTGGCCAAGGGCTCCAGCGACTGGCGCTCTTGAACCAGGGCGGGGAGCAGGGACTTGGGGGCCATGGCAAAGAACAACGATGGCCATCAACCTAAGGATCGTGGCTCGTTTCGCCCCAGGGGGGACAGCCGTCTGTCCCCACCCTTGACAGCCCAGGCCCCCCGCTCAGGGGCGGGCCCGCAGCTCCCGCCGGCCCAGGATCCACGGCTCGAT
Source organism: Cyanobacteriota bacterium (assembly GCA_046309395.1). GTDB lineage: Bacteria > Cyanobacteriota > Cyanobacteriia > PCC-6307 > Cyanobiaceae > Cyanobium. The sequence goes on from JBKCPG010000293.1 coordinate 2,511, forward strand.
CGGCGCGCCCCCCACCACGTGTTCCCGGACGATCCGCTCCACCCGTTCGGGGGTGAGGGCCCCATACAAAACGCCATCGGGCCAAATCAGCAGGATCGGGCCCCCCTCGCACACCCGCAGGCAATCGGCCTTCGTCCGCAGCACCACCCCCTCCGGCCGCTCGGGATCCTCCAACCCCAACGCCCGCACCAGCGCCTTCAACCGCTCCCAGCAGGCCGCCCCCACCTCTGGATCGCAGCAGAGGGGCTTGCTGGGGGTGGCGCACAGCAACAAGTGGTGAGACACAAGGGTCATGGCGCTCGGTGGGGGCGGCCTGCTGGG
>JBKCPG010000294.1:0-4034 GCA_046309395.1 Cyanobacteriota bacterium
GGGGGAGCGAGGGCTTGCGTGAAATGGACTCTGAAGGGCCCCCAGACAAAAGACAAGAGGGGTTTTGTCATCAGAACGCAAGTTGACCGAGAATGCGGACCCGCGGGTCCACAACACTGGAGACGACACGCCACCGCTCCCGCCATGACCACCCCACCGGTGGGCTCTGATCCAGACGCCCGGGCGCGAGCCCTCCTGGCCCAGCTCACCACCACCGAAAAGCTGAACCTGCTGGATGGCGACACGCCTTTCTGGTCGGGGATGGCCGACATCGCCCTGCGGGACGCCTCCCATCGCCACCCCTGGCCAGCGGGAGAGGTGCCCCGGCTGGGGCTGAAGGGCTTGCGGTTTGTCGATGGGCCCCGCGGGGTGGTGCTGGAGGGCGGCGCCACCACCTTTCCGGTGCCGATGGCCCGCGGGGCGAGCTGGAATCCTGAGCTGGAGGAGCGGGTCGGGGTGGCAATCGCCCGGGAGGCCCGCTCGTTCGGGGCCAACTGGGTGGCGGCGGTGTGCGTCAACCTGCTGCGCCATCCCGGCTGGGGCCGAGCCCAGGAGACCTACGGCGAAGACCCGGTGCATGTGGGCGCCCTCGGCGCGGCGCTCACCCGGGGCCTGGAGCGCCACGCCATCGCCTGCGTGAAGCACTTCGCCCTCAACTCCATCGACAGCTCCCGCTTCCTGGTGGATGTGCGGGCCAGCCCCCGGGTGCTCCATGAGCTTTACCTGCCCCACTTCCGCGAGTGCGTGGAGGCCGGCGCCGGCTCGGTGATGAGCGCCTACAACCAGGTGAATGGCCTCTGGTGCGGCCAGCATCCCGTTCTGCTGGAGGCCATCCTCAAACGACGCTGGGGCTTCCAGGGCTTTGTGGTGACCGACTTCATCTTCGGGTTGCGGGATGGGGTGGCCGGCTTGCTGGCGGGCCAAGACCTGGAGATGCCCTTCCGCATGATCTTTCAAGGCAGCCTGCCGGAGGCGCTGGCGGCGGGCCGGTTGCCGATGGCGCGGATCGACGACGCCGTGCTCCGCCAGCTGCGAGTGCGACTGCGGGTGCCCGAGGGCGATGAGCCGCCCAGCCTGCGCCGCTGCCCGGCGCATCTGGCCCTGGCCCGGGAGGCGGCGCGGCAGGCCATCGTGTTGCTGCGCAACGAGCGGGCGGTGTTGCCGCTGGGCGACATCCAATCGCTGGCGGTGATCGGAGCCCTGGCGGCGACGGCGAACCTGGGGGACCGAGGCTCCTCCGACACCCGGCCGCCGCCGGGGGCGGTGGTGACGCCGCTGGAGGGGCTGCGCTCGGCCCGACCCGATCTGCCGATTCACCCTCACGATGGCCGCGATCCCGCGGCGGCGGCGAGCCTGGCGGCCCGTTGCGACGCGGCGGTGGTGGTGGTGGGGCTCGACTGGCGGCTGGAGGGGGAGCACATCCACCCCGGCGACATCGCCCCGATCCTCGAGCGGATTCCCCCGCCCGACGGGCTGCTCAAGAGCCCGTTGTGGCCCGGGGCGCGGCCCCACTGGCGGCGGTTCACGGGCCTGATCGCCGGGCTCACCAGCCAGGCTTCCGCCCGCCAAGGGGGTGATTTCGCCGCGGGGGATCGCACCGCGCTCCACCTGCCGCCCGAGCAGGTGGCGTTGATCCGCGCCGTGGCCGGGGCCCAGCCCCGGGTCGTGGTGGCGCTGATGGGCGGCGGGGCGATCCTCACGGGCGAATGGGATCAGCTGGTGCCGGGCCTGCTGCTGCTCTGGTACCCCGGCGAGCAGGGGGGCCACGCCCTGGCGGAGGTGCTCTTTGGCCAGGTGTCGCCCTCGGGCCGGCTGCCCTTTGCCATCCCCGCCAGCGAAGACCACCTGCCCCCCTTTGAGCCCCGGGCCCCGCGGGTGGAGTACGACCTCTGGCACGGCTACCGGCGCCTGCGACGCGCTGGCCACGCCGCCGCCTACCCCTTGGGCTACGGGCTCTCCTCCAGCGCCTTTGCCCGCGATGAGGTGGAAGCAACGGCGCGGTTCGGGGAGGGGGAGAGCGGGGAGGTGGAGCTGGCGGTGAGCGTGCGCAACGAGGGGGCGATGGCCGCCGCCGAGGTGGTGCAGGTGTATCTGGAGCCCCCGGGCCTGCTGATGGAGCGGCCCGAGCGGGTCCTGGTGGCGTTCCAACGGGTGGAATTGGGGCCGGGGGAATCGCGGCGCCTGACCCTCACCATCCCCGCCCGGCGCCTGGCCTGTTTCGACAGCGACCGCGACAGCTTTGTGTGGGAGGCGGGCCCCCACCGGCTGGTGGTGGCCCCCCACGCGGAGGCGCCGGGCCCGGCGGTGACGGTGGAGCTGGAGGCGCGGGTGCTGGGGCCCTGAGCGGCTCAGGGGTTCATGCGGGCCAAGCAGCGCCGCAGCCGGCCCCGGTTGAACCGCTGCAGCAGCACACAGGGAAGGTTGAACAGGGTGGCGAACACCACGTTCACCAGCACGCCAGCGGGGGGCAGCCAGAGGGCCGTGAGCAGGCCCGCGGGCCAGAGCGCCCAGTGCACCAGCTCAGCGCGGCGGGTTTCCACCACCAGCCGCCGCAACGCCGCCGGATCCCGGCGCACCAGGCTGGCCTTCGGCACCCCACCCGGCAGGGCGCCGCCGGCGTCGGGGATCCAGCGCTTCCAGATCCGAATGCCGGGAGCCCCGGCCGCCGCCGATCGGCCCTTCGCCGGGCCCTTGGATGACAACAGCGGCGGTGCCCCCTCGCCCAGCCAGCGGGCCGGCAGCTGATTGGCCAGCAGCCCCACCAGCAGGGCGGACAGCAACCAGAAGGCCGCGGAGCTGATCAGCGGGAGGGACTCCACAGCGGTCATCAGCGGGTGAGAAACGTGCGGCCTTTCCACCGCACACGCCCCCGCTCCAAGTTGAGGATCGCCAGCAGAAACACCACGAGAAAAAACAACACCGGCACGGGAAACACCAGGTTGATCCAGCTGAAGCGCCCCACCCGGCGGGTGAGCGCCAGCAACTGCAGGGCATAGGCGGCGTAGACCAAGGCGTTGGGGAGGATCGCGGGAGTTCCCACCAGGGGCCAGCCCAGAAGGGCGGCCGGAAGGCACCAGGCGGCCCAGAAGAGGCCCGAGAGCCAGAGGAGCACGGCCAGCATCCAGGGCCAGCGCACCTCTCCAGCGGCGGTGGCGAAGTTTTTGTCGAAACCGATCACCATGTCGCGCAGGCCGCCGGGATACATGCGGTAGGCGAGCTGGCAGTAGCCGATGTAGGCGCTCACCGGCAAGCCGGCCTGTTCGTAGGCATGGCCGAGGAACCAGTCCTCCACCACCTTGCCCGCCACGGCGGCGTGGCCGCCGACGCGCTCGTAATCCTGGCGGCTGGTGAGGAGGGCGGGCCCGAAGGCCACTCCGCCACCCGGACCCATGGACACGGCCATCAGCCCCACCAGGTTGAACAGCACCGAGAGCTGCTCATAGGGTTGTTCCGTGCGGTGGTAGGGCTGCACCGACACCAGCCCCCCCAGCGCCTCCTGGCGGGCCAGCATCCGCTCCAGAAACTCCGGCTCCGGCTCGGTGTCGGCATCGAGAAACAGCAGCGAATCGCCCGCGCTGGCCCGCACGCCATGGTGCAGGGCCCAGGTTTTGCCGCACCACTCCGGGGGCAGGGGGGGCGGTTGGATCACCCGGAGCGGCAGATCTGCGGCGGATTGGCGGGCGATCGCGGCGGTGTCGTCGCTGGAGTGGTCGTCGACCACGATCACCTCATCGGGCTGGCGTCGCTGACGGGCCAGGGCCGCGAGCAAATGGGGCAGGGTGGTGGCCTCATCGCGGGCCGGGATGATCACGGAGAGCTTGCGCGGCTGGGTTGGGGCGCCCGGCGGCAGCACGGGGAGGCGCAGGGCCAGGGCCCAGCCGAGCAGCCAGCGCACCAGAATGGACACCTCCAGCCAACCCATCGCCCCCCGCTTCCTCGCGTGGCTTCACGCTAGGGGAGCAAACGGGGTCAGGGGCGCAGCAGTTCCTTGGCCAGGGGTTTGATCGCGGCTGGATCCCGCAGCAGCTGGGGGT
>JBKCPG010000295.1:0-2717 GCA_046309395.1 Cyanobacteriota bacterium
GGCTGTTGGTGCTCGATCGCCAGCGACGGGTGTTGCGGGTGATGGACAACGGCAAAGAAGTGCGCCGCTACCCCGTGGCGGTGGGGATGCCCGGATGGGAAACCCCGGTGGGCACGTTCACCGTGATTGAGAAAACGGCCAATCCCAAATGGCAGCATCCCGCCAGCGGCGATGTGTTGCCCCCCGGCCCCGCCAACCCCCTCGGAAGCCGGTGGATTGGCTTCTACCGCGATTGCCGGGGCCGCAGCGGATTCAACGGCCAGGAGCATCTGGTGGTGAAGGGCTGCGTGACGGCGGGATTCCATGGCACCCCCAACCGCGACAGCGTGGGTCGGGCGGTGTCCCACGGGTGCGTGCGCCTGTTTGACGAACACGCACAGGAACTGTTCGATCTGGTGAGCCTTGGAACCCCGGTGACCGTGCTGCCCTGAAGCCCCCCCGTAGAGTTGCGCCCGCCCACGCCAGTCTCTGATGCGCATCCTCTTCGCCGCGGCCGAATGCGCGCCGATGATCAAGGTTGGAGGCATGGGCGATGTGGTGGGATCCCTGCCGGCGTCATTGGCGGCCCTGGGCCATGACGTGCGGGTGATCCTGCCGGGCTACGGCAAGTTGTGGAGCCGGCTGGCCATTCCCGAGCAGCCCATCTGGCGGGGCCACACGATGGGCAACGACTTTGCCATCTTCCAAACCAGCCACCCCACCCATGGCCTGCCCCTCTACCTGGTGGGTCACCCGGTGTTTGATCCGGAGCGGATCTATGGAGGAGAGGATGAGGATTGGCGCTTCACGTTTTTCGCCAGCGCCGCGGCGGAATTCGCTTGGAATGGCGGTTGGAAACCCCAGGTGATGCATTGCCATGACTGGCACACGGGGATGATCCCGGTGTGGATGCACCAAGACCCGGAAATCAGCACGGTATTCACCATTCACAACCTGAAGTATCAAGGTCCTTGGCGCTGGAAGTTGGAGCGCATGACCTGGTGTCCTTGGTACATGCAGGGCGATCACACCATGGCCGCCGCCCTCCTCTACGCCGATCGGGTGAGCGCGGTCTCCCCCACCTACGCCATGGAGATTCGCACCCCTGAATACGGGGAGCGGCTGGATGGCTTGCTGAATTTCATCAGTGGCAAATTGCGGGGGATTGTCAATGGCATTGATGAGGAGGATTGGAATCCCGCCACGGATCCAACCCTGCCGGCGCAATACAGCGCCGCCGATCTTTCTGGCAAAGCCGTCTGCAAGCGGGCCCTGCAGGAGCGCTTCGGGCTGACGCCGAATCCGCGCACTTATCTGATGGGCGTGGTGAGCCGGCTGGTGGACACCGTGCCCCCCCACGATCCGATCGCCCACAGCGGCACGGGCTATGGCTTCGACCGCTTTGAACCGGTGGATTTCTACACGGCGATCGTGCGGTCCTGGGAGGCCTACCGGCACCAGAGCAGCTGGGAGGAGCTGCAGCGGCGGGGGATGGAGCAAGACTTCAGCTGGGATCGCTCGGCCAAGGAGTACGACCTGATGTACCGGGATGTGTGCGGCGTGAAGGAGCCAACGCCGGACGCGGAGGAGGTGGAGCGCTTCTCCCGGGGCCAGGGGGCCGACCCCAGCCTGCGGGATGGGGTGCGTCCCGAGGTGACCGGAGGCCCGGAGCGTGACACCGCCAGCGCCAAATCGCCCATGACGGTGGCGCGGCCCCGCAATCCCCTCAGCCAGTTGCTGCGCCGCAACGACGGCTGATCCCCATGGCCCTGCCCGCCCCCTACGCGCCTCCGTGGAAGCGGTTGGGGGAGGATCTGGTGGCCACCCTGGCCTGGCTGGGGCTGAAGGCGCGGGAACTGTGGCGACGCAACAGGGAGGGCAGCCTGCCGGTGCCGCCGTGGTGGCCGGGACGGGCGAGGCGACTGTTTTGGCCCCTGGCGCTGGTGGGGGGCGCGGTGGTCACCACCGGTCTGGGGAAGGAGACCCCGCCTTCCGCCAACCCGGCCCCCGCCGCCCCACGGGAGGCGGGCGAGCCGGCACGGCCCAATGTCCAGCCAGGGTCTGGGTCAGCGCCCGAGGGGCCGATGGCGACCGTGGATGAGGAGGCTGGCGTTGGGTCTGGGTTTGGGGAGGAGGGGAACTGGAAGGAGGAAAGAAGGGGAGAGGGAGAGAGGGATCCGGAACGACTGGAAGATGGGGAAAGCACGGCGGCGATGGAGGCCGGGCCCCAACCCGGAGCCAGTGAGGAGGTGGCGGGAGGGGAGGCCCGAGAGGAGATCGACCCCTTGCTTGAGCGGTGGAACGCGGAGGATCAGCGGGCGCTGGTGGAGGCCATCACCGCTGAGCCCGCCAACGCCACGCTCACCCTGCGGCTGAACGACCGCTTCACGCCGCTGGTCGAAGGGGAACGCCAGGACTGGGCGGAGCGCTGGCGGATCCGGGCCGAGGAGCTGGGCTACAGCCATCTGCGGCTGCTCGGGCCCGACGGTCGGCTCGTGGGGCGGGAGGCCCAGGTGGGAAGCGGCATGATCCTGTTCCAACCCGGGCTGAGAGAAGCGCCTTCCCGCTGATGCGGGAGGATCCCCAGCACGCGAGCGCAAGGCGATGGACGGGAAGGGGTTTTCTGGCGTGCCGCTGGAGGAGCTGGTGCCGCTTTGGGGCCCGCCCTTCACGGGCCACCCCGTCACGGGCCAGCTCAGCGAGGCGCGGGCAGACCTGACGGGGGTGAGCACCGACAG
>JBKCPG010000296.1:0-2751 GCA_046309395.1 Cyanobacteriota bacterium
AGAGGTCTGTGGGATCGCTGCTGCTGGCCGCAGATTCCGTCAGGGCTTGAGCGATGAGGGGATCGAGGGCAGCGGCGGGGCCCAGATCCACCGCTCGGGTGGTGCCCGCTGGGTTGAGCACCAGGGCGATGTAGCGGGGCGCTCCCCACTTCTGGCCTTCCTTCTGGCGCCCATCGAACGGCTGGTAGCGCTGGAATTCCACCAGCACAGCGCCTGCAGGCAGCACCCTGGCCACCTGGGCTGGTTCCACCAGTTGCGGTTTCAAGGAGGGAAGCAGGCGATAGAAATCTCTCTCCAGCTCTTCTCGGCGCTTGCTGAGTTCCTGCCTCTGAGGCGCGGGGATGGTGACATCCGCGAGCCTGGTGGTGAGAGCGGCGAGCTGCTGGGCGAGGTCCTGAGGGGCTCCGGGGGCCCGCGCCAGCTGGGCCTGGCGTTGTTCGATCTCCAGCAGCAGCCCGTAGCGGTTGAGCCGCGAGAAGAGGGCTAGCTCCGCGGCGCTGCCGGATCGCTCCGCGCCGGAGAAGGCTGCTTCCCAGCTGGAATCAAGAGCATTGATCTGTGCCAGGCGTGCGGCCTGGGGCAGCAACGGCAGCTGCCCCTGAAGGAAGAGGCTCTGGATCCCGATGCCACGTCGCCGCAGGGGCTGGGCTTTGGCATAGACGCCCTGGTTTTCGTACAGCCCCGCGAGGTTGTTGAGGCTGGTGGCGGTGTCGGAGTGATCAGGTCCCAGCGCTTTCTCCCAGATCATCAGGGCGCGAAGAAAAAGGGGCTCGGCCTTGGCATAGGCGCCCTGGCTATTGTACAGCGCCGCAAGATTATTGAGACTACTGGCGGTATCGGGGTGGCCAGGCCCTAGCGCCTTCTCCGTGATCGCCAGGGCGCGAAGAAAAAGGGGCTCGGCCTTGGCGTAGGCGCTCTGGCTCACATACAGCCCTGCGAGGTTGTTGAAGCTTTGGGCGGTATCAGGATGATCGGGCCCCAGCGCCTTTTCACTGATCGCCAGAGCGCGAAGATGTAGGGGCTCGGCCTTGCCGTATTCACCCTGGCTCTTGTACAGTTCCGCGAGGTTATTGAGGCTAGCGGCGGTATCAGGGTGATCAATCCCCAGCGCCTTCTCCCTGATCGCCAGGGCGCGAAGATAAAGGGGCTCGGCCTTGGCGTAGGCTCCCTGTCTTTCGTACAGCGCAGCAAGGTTGTTGAGGCTGGTGGCGGTATCCGGGTGGTCGGAACCCAGTACCTTCTCCCTGATCGTCAGAGATCGAAGGTAAAGTGACTCGGCTTTTACGTACAAGCCCTGGATGTAATATAGCACACCCAGATTGGCAAGGCTGATGGCAGTATCGGGGTGATCGGGCCCTAGCGCCTTCTCTCTGGCAGCTAGGGCTCGAACATAAAGGGGTTGAGCCTTGACGTAGGCGCCTTGGCTACTGTACACCCCAGCAAGGTTGTCAAGGCTGGTGGCGGTGTCGGGGTGATCGGGCCCCTGGACCTTCTCTCTGATCGCTAGAGCTCGAATGTAAAGTGGCTCAGCTTTGGAGAAGTTGCCCTTACTTTCGTATAAGCCTCCAAGGTTATTAAGGATTAAAGCTGTATCTAAATGATCAGGCCCCAGTGCCTTTTCGCTGACCGTCAGACATCGAAGGTAAAGTGGCTCGGCTTTGGAATAGGAGCCCTGGCTGTTGTATAACTCCGCGAGGTTGTTAAGGCTGATAAGAGTATCGGGGTGCTCTGGCCCTAGCCGCTTCTCCCTGATTGTCAGTGCGCGAAGGTAAAAGGACTCGGCTTTGATGTTAGATCCTTGGGCATAATATAGTGCAGCGAGGTTATTCAGAATGGTGGCGGTGTCGGGATGATCGGAGCCAAATGTTTTCTCATTGATCGCTAGAGCACGAAAGAAGAGGGGCTCGGCCTTGGCATAGAAGCCCTTATTGTAGTACAGGAATGCAAGGTTATTGATGCTGGTAGCGGTATCAGGATGACCAGGGCCATAGTTTTTCTCGGCCCAGGCCAGCTCCTTCTCCTGCAGGGGTATCGCCTCTTGAAATTTTCCTTGCTGAACAAGCGCCTTCGCCTGCTCCCGCCACGCCATCACCTCCGCAGCGCCATCCCTCGCCTGCGCCACCAGCCTCAGCTCACCTGGCTCACCCCCAGCCTTCACCACCGGCACAGGCCACACCAGCAGCCCCGAAACGACCAGCAGAGCAGGGCCCAATCTTCTGAGCGGATGACGCGAGCCCATGGTGAATAGAGAAGGGTTAATCATTGATGAACAAGGTTTTTGAAAAAATGACAGCGCGTGGGTCAAATCGCAGAATCTCTTTCTCTAAGACGCCATCAGCCTCCTCGTAGCATTGGATGTTTTGATCTGATCCTTTACACAGCACCGGATAAAACTCTGCGCTCTTTTCCCTGTAAGCCCACCCCAGGCTCCTGCCAGCAAAAAGCCCTGCTGTACCCGAGGCGCCCGGCGGCTTGCGGGTGAGCGCAGGCACCAGCCATTGCAGCGCCAGCAGTGTGTCGCTTCTCGGCAGAGGGATGGAAAGATCCCGGCTCACGGTTTCACCGGGAAGGATCTGGTCATCGCTGCTGAACAGGCGCCCCGTCGCCACCACACCGGTGCTGACCAACGTCTGCCCCCGTTCGGCCTGGACTGCGGGGACCTCGCGCAAGACCGCATTCGCCTCCGATTCAAACGACTGGCCCGCCCCTGTCTCCATCCGCTGCATCCCCGTAGCCCACCAGACGCTGGGC
>JBKCPG010000297.1:0-6408 GCA_046309395.1 Cyanobacteriota bacterium
GAGGAGGGGGATTTTGGCAATCCGTCGGAGGTAAGCCGACGTCGCGTCACCCGTCTCTGTTCGCTGGACGCCTGGAGGGGCTGCCATGGTGATCGCTTGGCCAACACGTCTTCAGCCTTCCCGAGGGGGTGGGGGTTCAGCCGGCGTGAGGCGGAACTGCAGCGGCCCCTTCATACAGCTTCAAGCTGGGCGCTCGCGGGTGATGGACAGCTTGTGGTGGAGCGTCGTCATGTCACCGGCACCCGCGGCGGATGAGCCGCCCCACGGGCGCCCGTGGCGATCGAAAAACTCTTCGATGCCTTGGATCGGCCCCCCCTTCTCCAGCGCCATGGGGATCTCCCGCACCTATCCCCAACCTGTGGAGACCAGCGGGGGGCGTATGGCGAGGAGCTGGCTTCCCAGATGCCGATCATCCGCCGCGGCTCACCAGCCGCGCCTGCCCAGTTCACGAACCTCAGGAGAGATGCAAGTGGCTTTTGCGGCTTTCACCACCGCGCCCAGGCCCGTGTCTGCAGGGATGGAGGCCAGATCGATCTGGTCGCAGGCGGCGCGGGCGATCGGGACGGGCGACCAGCGCCGCAGCGTCCCGTCCTCGCCACCGCTGATCAGCTCGCCGTTCTTCAGCTCGATCAGGCTCCTCACCATCCCCTGGCCCGTCGCGATCGGGGCCGAACGCGCCAGGTTGGTCATCGCCGCCTCCCGCAGGCTCTGGCTCAGCTGGGCCGCCTCCCAGGGCTTGGTGCCCCCCAGCAGCGGCTTGGCCGCCGCCAGGCCATACACCACGCTCATGAACGGATCGCTGGACACCAGAGCCCGATGCGTGGCCTCAAACTGAGCCGCCTGGGCCGCCCGGATGGCTTGCAACTGCCACCAGCTCCCGCCAGCAAACGCGGCCAGCACGGAGACAGCGGCTCCCGCCAGCACCCGGCGGGTGAACCGCTGGCGCTTGCGAGCCCTGAGGCTTGCGTCTCTCAGCTGCCGCGCCCTCGACTCGGGGGCTGTGCTGGCCCGCCAGCTCTCCGCCTCCTGGAGCTGCTGGTCGCGAAGGAGGGTGCCGTTGCTGTCCTATTCCGCCAGGGAAGCCTCCAGCCGCTGGCGCCAGAGCAGGAAGGCCCGGTTGTCATCCAGCCAGTCCTTCAGCGTGTCCCAGGTGCGCAGCAGCGCTTCATGGGCCACCTCGACCATGCCGGTGTCTTTGCCTGATACGAGCAGGCGGGCCGCCACGAAACGCTGGAGGATCTCCAGGCTGTTGGGCGGCAGCTCGCTCCAGAGGGCAGGCCGGCGGCAGTATTGGCTTTGCTCGTTGATGCGGGTCATCGCCAGGAAGGCCTGGCGCAGGTCGGCCATCTGGGCTGGGTTGAGGGGCCGGGCGTTCAGCACCCCGTCGGCGGCCTTCCGCACCGAGCCCACCAGGCCGCCGAGGGAGTTGTAGCCGGTCAGGGAGAGGCCGCGGTGGGGCTCCCACAACTCCCGCAAGGTGAAGGCCAACAGGGGCAGGGCGTCGCCCGTTTGGGCATCGCCGCTTGCGGTGTCGGCCACCATCCGCTCGCTCAGGCCTGGCTCCAGCGTCACCCCAGCCACCCGGGCCGGACCCTCGATGATGCGGGTGTAGGCCCCGGGCCCGAGGGGCCCCACCAGCAGCTGCTCGAAGGGCATCTCCCGCGGGGCCGGATGGCTCTGCAACAGGCCGAGAAAATCGGAGCGCAGGGTGCCAAGCACCACCAACTTGCCGTTGGCTGGCGCCAGGGCCGCCCGCAAACCCGCCAGAAAGCGATCCGCCTTGGCACGAGCCCCGCCCCCGCCGTTGCCGCCGCCGGAGGAGCCAGAGCCAGCCGTGGCGTCCGCCAGGAGCAGCTCCTCAAACTGATCCACCGTCACCACGGCGGTGGCCTCCCGCTCGCCCGTGCGGCGCCGCGGCTCCTCCAGCTGGGCATCCAGCGCGGCGGCAAACGCCTCGCCCGAACCATCGCCACCGTCCAGGTCGGCGGCGATCCGCTCGGGCACCCGCGTCTCAACGAGCCCGGCGTAGGCCCCAGCCAGGCTTGTGGCCAGCTCCAGGAAGGGGTCGACGCGGGGGCGGAAGGGCTCCAGCACCAGCCAAAACACCAACGACAGCACCGCCGAGAGCAACAGGCTGGTGGTGAGGGGAAAGAAAAAGCTGAAGCCAGACCGCTGGATCGAGATGTCGCCCGGCAGGCGCCCCAGGCCGCTGGCGCTGATCCAGGGCCACAGCAGGCCGATCAACAGCAACAGGGCGCCAAGGAGAACGAGGGTTTTCCGCATGGCCCACGCTTAGCCAGCCGGCGCCAGATAGGGATCCAAAAAGCTCAAGGGCCGGGCCATGGTGGCGGAAAAGCCCAGCAGCCCCCGATCCTGAAAGCTGTAGAGCAGGCTGTCGTCCCGCTCCAGCAGGTAGGTGCCGCCCCGCTGGGTGAGGAAGTCGTCGCGGGGCACATAGGTGCGCCAATGGCCGAGCACCTCCACCATGTTGCGCAGGCGCACCGTGGCCAGCTCGAAGGGTCGCTGGAAGCCCTCCCCGCCCGCCAGGGCAAACAGGGGGCTGGCCAACCGCTGGGGTGCGGAGCGATCCCCCGTGTAGCCCCGCAGCACCTCAGCCAAGGTGCCGGGCGATCCCACCCCCGCGCACATCAGCAACAGGGCCGGCCAGGCCCCCCCGGGTGTTTGGAGGCCGGGGTTGAGCCCCAGGGCTTGATGGAGCCGGGGGGTGGCCTCCACCCGCAGAAGCTCCCGCGGCAAGCCGGTGAACGCGCAAAACCGATCGGCGCCGGCCTCCTCTCCGATCCCGATCGCGAGCGGGCGGATCTCGGCCTTCTCCAGCAGGGGCAGGGCACCGGCCAGGGCCTGGGCGTACTCCAGGCTGTCGAAGTCGCCCAGCTGGGAGAGGAGCACCACCAGCCGGCGCCGGCCCCGGTCCAGGCCGGGCCCCTGGGCGATGTGGCGCAACCGGGGGGTGGGGGCGTCCATGGTGGCCTTAGAGGGCCACCCGTGCCACCACGGCGCGGTGGCGGGGGCTGCAGACGGCGCTGGTCACCGTGTCAAATCCGGCTTGTCGGAGTTCGCTGGCCAAATCCAGGGCGAAGTACTGATCCATGAAGGGTTCGGTGCTCTTGAGCAGGGTCATCACCGCCGCGGGCATGGTCTGGTAGGCGGAGGAATCGGGATTCATGTCCATCACGGCCAGGCAGCCTCCAGGCCGCACCAACCGTCGGGCCTCCCGCAGGATCAGGCGGGTGGTGCGCTGGGGCATCTCGTGCAGCAACAGGAAGGCCGTCACCAGATCGAACGCGCCATCGGGCAGGCCGGTGGCCTCTGGCAGGGCGTGGCGCCAGGCGCTGATGGCCACGTCGCGGCGCTCCGCCTCGTGGCGGGCCACTGTGAGGTAGTGGGGAGAGAAGTCCAGGGCGGTGATCGCCGCCTGGGGGAAGGCCTCCCGCAGGGCGAAGCTGCTCAATCCCACCGTGCAGTGCAGATCGAGAATCGTGGCCGGGGGGTGGGGCAGCTGGGCGCGCAAGGCCTGGTGGTAACTGGCCCGCAAGGCCTGGTCGCTGGCCGCGCCGGCCTCCGGAAAGAGGGGGGCGTGGACGGTGTTGGAGGCCACCTCAAACTCAAAGGCCGCCCGCCAGCAGAGATGGCCGGCGTCGTAGCCGTGAAAGGAGGCTTGATAGTTGGCGGGATAGGTCAGCTCCGGGTCGTTGATCTCCCGCCAGCCAGCCGTCCAATCGATGCGCTCGTAATCGGCCACCCGGGTGTTCCAGGGAATCCCCAGCCGCTCAGCCCGTCGGATCATCATGCGTCTGGCCTGGTGTTTGGCCACCGCCCAAAGCGGCTTGATCCCGAGGGCGCCCCGGATCACCGCGTCGGTGAATCCACTCCGTTGGGACCTCTCAAGGCGGAGCGTCTCGGATCCGATCGTGGTCATGGCCGTCAGCCTCTCAGGGGAGGCTAGGTGGTCTGTTTCCGTTCGGCGGCGCCCCCGCCAGACCCGCCACGCCTGTCGACACCAGCCATGATGGCCAGCCACCCCACACTCCCCTGAGGTTTGGAGCCCGCTCTCAAGCCAGCCCTTCTCTCCATCCCCCTGCTGGGCCATTCTTGGCTGAGGCAAACCACCCTGGATCCCCAGAGCTGGGCGGAGTCGATCCGCGCCATCTCGCCGGTGCGGATCTGCGAGCCCCTTCGCCTGTCGCGGCCGTTCCGCAACGACTCGGCGATCCTGCCCCTTGGGGGGGTGGTGGTGCTGGCCACCCAGGGATCGGCCATCGCCATCGTCTCGGAGGGGCATCCCTTCGCCCAGTTGCTCATCCCCTATCGCGGTTGGGGCCTGTGGCGGGTGGAGCGGCGCGGCTTTGAGAATCCCGTGGGTGAATCGGTGCTCTATCTGCCGCCGGCGCCATTGAGTTTGGAGAACGACATCACCTCCGGGGTGGCGCTCAATCTCAATCCCACCTCCCTGATCAACACCGCGCTGACGATGGCCGGCCCCGAGGGGTTGCCGGCCAGGCGGATGGGGGTGTTCGAAGAGCCCAAGGTTCTGCTGACCCGAGATCCGCAATCCGCTCCACTGATCCGTCATCTGTATGCCCTGATGATGAATCTCGATCAGCTCACGAAGATGCCGGCGACGGATCTGGAGCGGTCGCGGATGGAGGATGCCCTGATCCGGTTGGTGGTGCTGCTCCTGCTGCCGGAGCTGCGGCTGAGGGATCCCCTCTCCGTGGCGCCGGTGCCATCGGCGTCGGCCCGCCGCAAAATCGAGGCGCTATTGGAGTGGATCGAGGCCCATCTGGAGTCGCCGATCAGCCTGAGCGATCTGGAGGCCCGGGCGTACTGGTCGAGGCGAACGTTGCTGGATGCCTTCCACGAGGCCTGTGGCTGCGGACCGATGCAATGGGTGCGACGCCGCAGGTTGCAAAGGGCCATGCGGCGGCTCACCAATCCCCAGCCTGAAGACACGCTGACATCGATTGGCCTGTCCGTTGGTTTTTCCGGCGCCGTCGCCTTCAGCCGGGAGTTTCGACGTCAGTACGGCTGCGCCCCTTCCACGCTGTTTCGAACGTAGGAAACCCCCAAGGGGGCATGCCAGCCCCCCAGACAGGAGCGTCCGGGGGACGAGGCTGGATCAGGTGCCGGAGGGGCCCCCAGACTCCACGGCGACATAAGCGGGCTGGAGGCCATTGCCCTCCGACACCCCGCCGTCAGACTCCGCGCCGCGGGCGACCAGCCGAGACAGCCGAGAGAAGAGCCCCGCGTCGAGGGAATAGCGACCGGGCCCCACCAGCAGCAGGGCCAGGCTGCCGCCCAGGTAGAGGGCAACGAGCTCCAGCACGTAGATGTTGAGGCCAGCGGTGGAGATGTGTTGGTAGGCGGCGACGGCCATCGTGCCGGTGAGGGCGAGGGCGCCGAGGGGGGTGAGGAGACCGAAGATCAGCAGCCAGCTGCCGATCAGCTCAGAGAAGCCGGCGGCGTAGGCAAAGAACAGCGGGAAGGGCAGGTGCAGGGAGGCGACGTAGGTGGAGGCGACCTGCTGCGGATCGGCGAGCTTCTCCTGGCCGTGGTGAATCATCAGCACGCCAACGCTCAGCCGAAGCAGCAGCAGGCCTGCGGAGGCCAGCCGCCCGGGGGCGAGGACATAGGCCTGGAGGGCGGGGATGAGGGAGCTGGCCCAACGGCGGAGAGAGCGGGCCGGGGCTGGAATGCTCAGCGTGACGAACCAAAGCGCGAAGCAGGCGGCCATGAAGCCCCCCAACAGCTCAAGAAGGACGGACGTGGTCATGGTCTGAAGTGGTTTTCATGATTGTGGCAAGGCGCGTAAAGAAACGTGAAGCACGGGGATGGAGGCAGCTAGGCAAGTGATCGCAGCCGGTCTCGCCCTGCGGGCGGGATGGGGCGCCCTCGCGGGAGCCGGCCGTTCCCGACAGGATGTAACAACTTCGTTACATGGGCCATGACCGTCGGCGAGCTGTTCCTCGAATCCCTCAGCTCCGGGGTGATCACCCAGCCGGAGATCGACTGGCTGCTGGCGCGACAAGACCACCTCTCCAGGCCGGAGCAGGCGGCGATGCTGCGCTTGGGTCGCCTGCTCGACCAGGGGGCCATTCAGCTCGGGTGCCGCCTATCCCCGCAACGGCTCCACCACCACCAGGTGTTGAACGACTGGATCGAGCCCCTCGGCCGGCGCCGCCATGGCCTGAGCCGCTAACCCTGGTATTGACGCTCCGCCAGGGCCCGGTCGCTCGCGTCCAGGCGCACCACCCGATCGGCCTGCCGGATCACCTCCGCGTCGTGGGTGTTCACCAGCACCAGCCGCTCCCTGGAGCGCTCCCGCAGGATCTCCCGCACCCGCTCAGCGGAGCCGGCGTCGAGGAAGGCGGTGGGTTCATCGAGCAC
>JBKCPG010000298.1:0-8000 GCA_046309395.1 Cyanobacteriota bacterium
GCCTTGATCTCTTCAGACTTGGATGTGAGAAGGTCTAGGAGAAAGTTCTGGACTGTTGCCATGGCCCCTGCTCGCTCAGCAGGGGTCAGCACCCAACGTCATGGGCCCGACAAGGAAGCCCAGAAAGGCGGAAGCGGCCCCGGACGTAGAGTCGTGTATCTACTTCATGGAGACCCTTGGCTCCATCCACGCCTCAGGGCAGGTCCGCCGATGTAGGCAAGCACTTCCCACAGGCGATCCGCCGCTGGGGAAACAGCCTGGCGGTCAGGCTCCCTGCCGATTGCCTGCGTCAGGCGGGACTGAAGGAAGGTGATCAGATCGAGATCGTGGTTGGTTCCGATGGCCGGCTGAGTCTCAGGCCCCTGCGCCAGCTGGATCGCTCTGCTCTGGCCACGGATCTGCGCCAGCTGCAGGCCACCATGCCGCTCACCCCTTCGGTGATCGAGGAGTGCCGCGGCGGTGAACGCTGGTGACGCACACCCATCGATGATCTATCTCGACACCAGCGTGGTGGTGGCTCTGCTGACCCCGGAGGAATGCAGTGCCCGCGCCCTCGACTGGTTTGGGCAATCCCGCGAACCCCTGATCAGCAGCGACTGGCTGATCACCGAGACCCACAGCGCCCTGGGGATCAAGCAGCGCCATCACGGCCTCAGTTCATCGGCGCGCCAGGCCGCTGGGGAGCAGTTTGAGCGCCTGCTGCAGGGCGGAGTGGAACTGCGCTCGCTCGATCGCGACCGGTTTCGCCAGGCGGCCGAGCTGCTCCAGCATCCGGGCCTCGGCCTGCGGGCCGGTGACGCCTTGCATCTGGCGGTGGCACTGCACAGCCGCTGCACCACGCTGGCCAGTTTCGATGGGCGGATGCAGCAGGCCGCGACTGTCCTCGGGATGAGACCAGCACTGGAATAAGCCAACAATCCGAGTCGGAGCCTGCAGCGCAAAGCCGAACTCATAGGGCAGTAAGGCTGATCTGCAAAGGCTCCTCTCCGTCCAGCAAGCGGGACTCAGTGAGGCGATTCAGCTCCATCATCCACCCGATCCATCAGCTCTTCGAAGGCCTTGGCCGGCACGCAAGTGAAGGCTGGCTCGTTGTGGTTGAACACGGCGACGGCCATCTCGGTCAACACGCGATGGGCCATGAACAACCCAGCCCGGCCTTCGGTCCAGTCTGAATCGCGGTAAAGAACCCTGAGTAATCCTCAGGGCTGGGCCGGACTTGGCCTGAGCGTTTGGAGACACTGAGGAACTGAAAGCGGGTGACCGTATTCGAACCGGCGACGTTCAGCTTGGGAAGCTTCTCGGATGATTAGCCGAACTGGTTGCGCCGCTGTGAGTCTCATAAGCCCTCAGGCTTGGATGTGAGAAGGTCTGTGAGAAGCTTTCGATCAGGCGCTTGCCATCGATAGCTGATCTGCAAGCAGCGCATAGCCCATGGCCCGATAGCCCCGCAGCCGTCGCTCCCACATCCGTTGCGTAATCGGATGGCCGAGATCAAGCCAATCGATGATGCGCACGCATGTCTTGCCGCTCTGTTGTCTATGCAGGCGGCCGGCGTATTGCTGCAGCGTGCCCTTCCAAGACACGGGCATCGCCAGCAGCAGCGTGTTGAGTGGCGGATGGTCGAAGCCTTCACCTACCAGACGGCCGGTGGCCAGCACGATGCGGGGTGCATCAGGAGGTAACGCTTCCAGCGCGGCCAGGGTGGCGCTGCGCTGGCGTGCGCTCAGCCGCCCATGCAAAAGGAACAGGTTCGGCACCTTCCCAGCCAGAGCTGCGGCGATCGTCGTGATGTGATCGGTGCGCTCGCTCAGGAGCAACAAACTGCGCCCGTCACCCCAGCAGGCGAGTGCCTCCTCCACGATCCGCTCGGTGCGGCGTGGGTCCTCCGCTAATCGGCGCATCAGCTCCTGGATCGGCAGATCGGTTGGCAGCCCCTCGAGCTGATGGGTGCGGCTCACCAGCTCCAGGATCTGGGGCGATCCGGCAGGCCGCTGGGCGATGTGGCGAATGGGGCCGCACTGCATGAACAGGATCGGCTGCAGACCGTCGCGGCGCACCAGGGTGGCGGACAGCCCCAGCACGTAGCGGGCCTTCACCTGGCGCAGGATGGCCTCAAAGGAAGCCGCCGCGATGTGGTGGCATTCGTCGACAATCACTTGCCCGTAGGTCTGCACCAAGGGAGTCACCTCGCCCTTGCGCACCAGCGACTGCATCACGGCGATGTCGAGTTGGGCGGTGGGCTTGGCTTTGCCTCCACCGATGCAACCGATCGCCTCAGGAGCGACATCCAGAAAGGTGTGGAGCCGCTCTTGCCATTGGCGCAGCAGCTCCGCCCGATGCACCAGCACCAGGGTGTTCACGCCCCGCCGAGCCAGGATCGCTGCTGCCACAACCGTTTTCCCGAAGGCCGTCGGTGCCTGCAGCACGCCGATGTCATGGCGCAGCATCGCGTCCACGGCGGCCTCCTGGTCACCCCGAAGTTCGCCCGTGAACACCAGCTCCAGCGGCGTTCCGTTCTGGCGCTCATCCACCAGCTCCCAGCTGATTCCCTGCTCCTGCAGCAGGGTCTGCACTGGTTCCAGGCAGCCCCGGGGCAGGGCGATGTGCTGGGGAAAGTTTTCGGCGCAGCCGATCACCCGCGGCTTGTCCCACACCGACAGGCGCATCGCCTGGGCTTTGTAAAAGGCCGGGTTGGCGAAGGCGGCAAGGCGGATCAGGCGATTGAGCAGTGGCTGCGGCAGGCTCGAGCGCTCCACATAGAGGCGATCAGCCAGGGTGAGGTTGAGGGAGGCGGGTAACGGTCCGCTGAGTTTTGTTGGGGCTGGACGTTGCTTCCAAGGGGTCGCCAGGTCCTCCTCGTCGATGAAGGCGAGATCGAGGGGATGGCCGCCGCCGGTTACGTTCTGAATCACGGTCTGCAGAGCCGTCAGCGACAACCGCTGCAGAGATGCCAGATAGGCCCACTGATCGGGATAGGGCTGCAGGTCGTTATCCACGAACACGCTGCAGCCCCGCTGCCGGGGTTCCTTCTGCAGTGGCAGGGCGATCAGGTTGCCGAAGCCGCCTTTCGGCAGGATGTCCTGGTTGGGGAACAGCCGGTCGTAGGAGCTCAACTGCAGCTGACGCGTGGCGTTGCAGGTGTGGCTGATCAGGGCCGCCCCCAGCTGGCGGGCCTCCCGCGCCCATACGGCCTCCTCAAAGAACACCCACACGTGAGCACCGTCTCCAGAGCGGGAGATCTCCAGTGCTGCCGGCACCGCCAGCTCCTGGCAGGAGCGCAGAAAGGCCCGGGCATCGTCACGCCAGTCCTGCTCGTCAAAGTCGACGGCCAGCAGGTGGCAATGGTCGTTGTCCAGCAGGGGGTAGAGGCCGATGGTGTGGTCTCCGGCCAGGTGGCCGTAGATCGCTGCATCGCTGAGCGGCAGCAGCTCGCGGTGGTTGCAGTCGCGGCAGGAGATCCGTGGCTTCTCGCAGATGTCTGGGCGCCACTCATTGGCGCAGGCCGGTGCATAGCCCGAGCGCCCGTTGCTGTTGCTCTGCCAGCGCAGGGCGTAGACGTCGTCGCGACCGCGGAACAGGTGCCGGAACAGCGCCACCTTCTCCTGCGTGGAACTGGGGCCGTTGGCAGGTGCTGCCTTCGCAATCGGCGCGGTTTCCGTTGGGGCAGGTTCGCCGGATCGCCAGGCGATGCCGTGGGCCTCCAGAAGCCCAATCAAGCGGGCGTTCTCCCGGCGCAGCCGATCTAGATCAGAGGGTTTGGCGTCGGCCATGCGGCATGCGCTTCAGCGCTGATCGGCATGCTGGTAGACAACATTGCGCTCCCGCTTGCCCACCGCCATGACAAGGACGAGGAGCTCATGGTCACGCACCTCGTAGACCAGACGATACCCGGCGGCCCGTAACTTGATCTTGTAGCGGTTGGAGGATCCACGCAATTTGCTCGCTGGGATCCTGGGCTCAGTCAGCCGCTCGGCCAACTTGTTCTTGAACTGCTCCCGGATTCCTGGCGTCAGCTTCCTCCACTCCCGAAGGGCTTCCGGGTGAAAGGCCAGCTCAAAGGGCATCGAGGCTGACCCGCACCGGCTCCTGGCCGTCCGTCAGCCGGGCATCGGCGATGCGGCCCAGCTCCAGGTCGTCCACCAGATCCATCAGTTCTTCGTAGGCCCTGGCTGGCACGCAGTAGAAGGCCGGCTCGTTGCGGTTGAGCACCGCGACGGCCATTCCCTCTCCTGCCGCCAGGGTGGCCATGGGGTTTTTTTTGTGTTCCGAGATGCTCACGGCTGTCTCGGCGAGTACGCGGTGGGCCATCAGCGGGACAGGAAGGCAATACGCCACACTCTAGGTCTCCAGCCAGGTCTCCAGCCAGGTCTCCAGCTAGGTCGCTGGACAGGTCTGGATTGAGTGGGTGGTGTCCGGCTGGTCTCCAGTAATTTTGGAGACCGTTCTGGGGAATTGTTTCCCTGTACTTGCACTGTCAGGCGACCGGGCGTTGATGCTGAAGCGGCTTGCCCTGATCACCTCCGGACACGATGTTTGGACGAATTCGGTTGACAACCTCGGCCCAGCCGTGATTGCGGACGATCCACTGCGGGACGGCCCATGAGTTCACCCCGCGCAGGTGAATACCTGACTCATCAATGGCGCAGTCGTGAGAGAAGCTCTGTGAGAAGGTCGCTGCCACTCCCTGGCATTGCCTGTCATCGCCCGGTTCCCACTGGCCTTCTGCCAGCCGATGCAAGAACGGCCGTACGCTTGGCCTTCAGCGATTTCTAAGGCCTGGACTGAAAGCGGGTGACCGGACTCGAACCGGCGACGTTCAGCTTGGGAAGCTGACATTCTACCACTGAATTACACCCGCAGGAGAGAGAATTGGTTCTAGATTCTTTTAGTCATTCACGAATTAATTTTAGCAGGCCGCTGCCGCGCCACAAGCCCGCTGCGGCCAGCGGCGCGAGGAAGGAGGGGCGCCGGGGGGCAAAGCCCCGCTGGAGCACCCCCCTTCCTCGCTGGGATGGGTTCAAGGCGTCGCGGCCGCTGGGCAGTCCACTTCGGCGCTGAGGGCCTGGCGGGCGGCGACCACCGGCGCGGCCTTGGCCTGCAGCAGATTGGCCGCCATCTCCAGGGTGAGCTTCTTGTTGCGGGACACCTTCTCCACTTCTCCTCGGAAGGTGCGCAGCTGGGTCTTGAAGGCCTTCAGCCGCAGATTGTCGAGCTTCTCTTGCGAGGCCTCCAGGGCGGTGAGGGCCGTCACCAGGGCCTGATCGGCCTTCTTGGCTTCGCCCACCGTGGAGGTGGGTTTGAGAGCGGCCACCCCGTCGAGGGCTTGGCTCACCGCCGCGAGTTCGGTGCAGATCCGTTTCTCGGTTTTCGCCTTTTGGGTGGTGAGATTTTGCTGGCAGCCACCAAGGGCCAGGGCCGTGAGAGCGGCGACGGCCAGCAGGGAATGGGTGGGACGCATGGGGGTTTTGTATCCATCAGCACCATAGGCGCGGTGAACCAATCGGCCACCCATGGGTCCCCCGCGTTGCGTTGTCGTGACCCTTAGCCGGCCAACTCCGCGGCGGCGGCGGCCACCCCCGCTCCCGTGGGGGCCGTCGCCAGACCCAAATCCCTCAGGGTGGCCTCAATGGCGGCCACGGCGGTGAGGATGTCGCGGTCGCAAACGAAGCCCAGGTGGCCGATGCGGAACACATGCCCTTTGAGGTGGTCTTGGCCGCCGGCCAGCAGGATGTCGAAGCGATTTTTCACTTCCTTGCGCAGCGCCTCCGCGTCGATGCCCTCGGGGGCCACCGCCGTGATGGCCGGGCTGCCATGGCCCTCAGCCGCGTACAGCGGCAGGCCGATGGCCTTCATGGCGGCGGTGGTGGCCCGCTGATGGCGGGCATGGCGCGCAAAGATCGCCTGCAACCCCTCCTTTTCCATCATCTCCAGAGCCGCCTCCAGGGCGAAGTAGAGATTGATCGCCGGGGTGAAGGGGTTGCTGTCCGCCTTGGCGGATTTGCGGTATTTCCCCAGATCCAAATAAAACTTGGGCAGGTCGGAGCGCTCGTAGGCCGACCAGGCCTTGGCGCTCATGGCCACAAAACTCAGGCCCGGCGGCATCATGTAGCCCTTCTGGGAGCCGGAGCCGATCACATCGATGCCCCATGCGTCCATGGGCACATCGGTGGCCCCCAAGCTCGTGACGCAGTCCGCGATCGTCAGGGCCGTGCCGTGGGCCCCCACGTGCTTGGCGATGGTCCGCAGATCGTTGATCACCCCCGTGGAGGTTTCCGAGTGGGTGAGGATCACGGCCTTGATGGCCTTGTCGCCATCAGCCTCCAGGGCCGCGCGGAAGGCTTCCGGATCCAAGGGCTGGCCCCAGGGTGCCGAGATCACCTCCACCTCCAGCCCGTAGGCCTTGGCCACCTTCACCCAGCGCTCGCCAAATTTGCCGTTGTCTCCGCACAGCACCCGATCCCCTTTGCTGAGGGTGTTGACGATGCCGGCCTCCATGGCCGCGGTGCCGCTCCCGGTGATCACCAGCACATCGTTTTGGGTTTGGTGCAACCACCGCAACTGCTCGGTGGTGCGTTTGACAATCTTTTGAAAGTCGGCGCTGCGGTGGCCGATGGGATGGCACCCGAGGGCCCGCAATACGGTTTCCGGCACTGGTGTGGGACCCGGAATCATCAGGGTGAGCTTGTCCTGCATGGGCGGGGGAGGGCGATCAGCGCCGCGGGGCAATCTCCCAACATAAAAAACGGTGATCCTTTCCCCCGCTTCCCATGTCCCTCGCTCCCCGTGGCTACACCCTGCCGGTGTGGGTGGTCGCGGCCGCCCGGGCCTCGGTGGCGGCGCTTCGAGGAGAAGGGAGCCAGCCGGCCTGGACCCTCGACCTCCTGCGGGGCGATGACCAGCCCCCCGTGCCCGTGCCCGTGAGGGCCGCCGCCTCCCTCGGGGATGGCTGGGCCCTGGGCGAGGCCCAATGTGAGCCCGGGGACGGCTTGGATCTCACCCGTGGGCTGGTGGTGTGGGCCCTGGCCCGCTGGGAGGAGGCTCCCCCTCCTTCCCTCGACGAAGCCGCCCCCTGGTTGCGGCTGGAGGCGGGGGAGGGCGTCGGGGTGCATGCCGCCACCGGGGAGGCGTGCCTCTCCGCCTACGCCCGGGCCCTGCTGGAGAGGAATCTTCGCCCCCTGGTGCCGGCGGGTTGGGCTCTCCAGTTGCGCGTGGTGCTGCCGGAGGGGCGGGCCCTGGCGGAGCGCACCAGCAACGCCGCCTTTGGCGTGGTGGAGGGTTTGGCCCTGATCGGCACCCGGGCGGAAACCCAGGCCAGCGCGGATCCCCACCAGCTTGATCGCACCCTGAGAGCCCTCGCCGATCGGATGGAGGCCCCCCAGTTCAACGGTGATCTGATTCTGGTGATCGGGGAAAACGGGCTGGATCTGGCGCCACGGCTGGGCTTGCCCGCCGACCTGTCGCTGAAGGTGGGCAATTGGGTGGGCCCGGTGCTGGTGGCGGCCCACCAGGGGGGCGTGCGGCGTCTTCTGTTGTTCGGCTACCAGGGCAAGCTCATCAAGCTGGCGGGGGGCATTTTCCACACCCATCACCATCTGGCCGATGGTCGGGCCGAGGTGCTCACGGCCCTGGCCGCCCTGGAGGGGCTGGCCGGCCCCCCCCTGGAGGCCCTTCACGGCGCCCCCACCGTCGAGGCCGCCCTGGCCGGGCTCGACGACCACGACCCGGAGCTGGCCACCCGGCTGCGCCGCCGTCTGGCGGCCACCATCGAGCGGCGCGCGGCCCTCTATCTGGAGCGCCATGGGGGCGGAGGCGCGAGCCGCGCCACCGCGGTGGGGGCGGTGCTGTTTGACCGAAGCCGCACCATCCGCGCCGCCGGTCCCATCGGCGCCCAATTCCTCGACGCCTGGCGGGGGGGCTCGCCGGAGGCCCACTAGGGTTGGTGGAAGTGGTCCGTTCAAGCCGCGCGGCCTGGGCTGGCGCACAACCCCCTCCATGTCTTC
>JBKCPG010000299.1:0-2578 GCA_046309395.1 Cyanobacteriota bacterium
GGACGTTGAGGATCGCGGCGGCGGGGAAGCGGTGGGGGTGGGCCATGAGCAGCCACCAGGCCACCGCGGCGCCGAAGTCGTGGCCCGCGAGGTAGGCGTGGTCGATCCCGAGGTGGTCGAGGAGGGCCAGCACATCCCCGCCGAGATGATCGAGGCGGTAGGCGGTGGGGTGGGGCGGCTTGTCACTGAGGTTGTAGCCCCGTTGATCGGGAACGATCACCCGATAGCCCGCATCAGCCAGGGGCCCGATCTGGTGATGCCAGCCCCACCAAAACTCCGGGAACCCGTGCAACAGGATGACCACCGGGCCGTGGATGGGGCCGGCGGCGACGGCGTGAAGGCGGAGACCCTCATTGGTGTAGACGAGATGTTCCAAAGGCTGCCTGCCGTCGGGAGACACGGTGGTGACCCGCGCAACCCTAGGCAAAATGGAAGGTGAATTGATTAATTTTCTTGCGGGTCTTTTTACCGACGCCCCTTGCTTGCGTTTCGCCACGGGCCTCAAGGCCAAGGCATGTTTTGTTCGATTCCCTTTTTGCCCTGGGCTGGCGATCACTCATGCTTCGCGTGACTCATCACCGTTCATCCAGGTGCCAGCCTTCAGCAAAGTGGAATGAATAGAGCCTTTACAGATCTTGCAGTGGTGGCATTCAGTGGCTCAGGGTGCCCGATCCCGTTGGCCATGTTCTATCGGGTAAGTCGCTCTCGCCATCTCACAACGATCCCCAGCTTCTTTGGTGATCTCGCGAGGCTCTAGGGCATCGGCAAAGTGAGCGCCATGCCTGGCTCATCGTGGTCGGCCGACTCGTTGACCCCTCCCACCGACCCGTTATCGACTCCATTCTTGGGCCGGTCGCAAGGCGTCCGCCTCCACCTCGCTTCCCGTCACCTCCGGCTCCCCGGCCCGCAGCCGCACGGCCCAGGCGTCGAGGAAGGTTTTGGCGCAGCTGGCCGTGGGCACCGCCAGCAGCAGGCCCAGCAGTTCCCCCAGCCCCAGCAGGCTGCCTAGCCGGGCCCCGATCGGCAGACAAATCAGCAGCCAGGCCGGTTGCAGCCCCACGATGCTGCCCATCAGCCGCGGCTGGATGATCTGATCCACCACCTGGCCCACGGTGATGGCCGTGGCCAGCACCTCCAGCCCCTTGCGCGGATCCTCCAGCGCCAGCAGCAGGCTCACCACCACGATCGTGGCCGCGCTGGCGTAGGGGATCAAGGTGGTGAAGCCAATCGCCACCGCGAAGAGCACCCCGTAGGGAATGCCCAGCAGGGTGAACACCACCATCTGCAGGCTGCTCAGGATCAGGGCCAGCAGCAGCTGGCCCGCGAAATAGCCGCGAAACGTGCGGTACAGCGTGCCTGTCACCAGCCCCCGCACGCTCGGGGGTAGCCACTGGGCCAGCCCCTCGGCGATCCGCTCGCCCCCCAGCAGCAAAAACACCGTGAGCACCAGCACGATCACGGTGTTCACCGTCAGCCCCAAGGTGGCGCCCAACAGGCTGAGCACCTGCTGGCTGAATTGGCTGGCGAGCTTGCTGGTGCGGGTGAGCAGCTGGCTGCTCAGATCGCCGAAATCACTGGGCAGGCCCCTGGAGGCGGCCCAGTTCTGCAGCTTGGTGAGCAGGATCTCCCCCTCCGACAGCCAGCCCGGCAGGGCCTTGATCAGCTCATCGAGCTGCTGCACCAGCCGGGGCAGCAGCCACAGCGCCGCCAGCACCACCCCGCCCAAACCCACTCCCAACACCACCAGCAGGGCGATGGGCCGCGACAGTTTTTGCTCCACCAGCCAGCGGGTGGGGATGTCGAGCACAAAGGCGATCAAGGCGGCCGTGAGAAAGAGGGCCGGGAAGGGCGCCAGGGGCACCAGCAGCTGCCTGAGCACCCAGAGGTTGAGCACCAGCAACGGCAGGGCCAGGCTGAACCGCAGCCAGGGGGGCAGCACCAGCCGCTCAAGCATGGGGGTGCGGGGGAAACCCGAAAAGCGATCGCCTCAGCTTGGCGGGTCCTTGCCCCCCGCGTCAGCCGCGGGGGGCAGCGCGCGGATCGCGCCCCGCTCCAACTCCAGCCCGCCGGGGGGCACGGGCACCTCCAGCAGCCGCAGCCGGCCGGGGATCACCATCTCCGCCCGCGTCCCGGCCAGGGGGGGAGGCTCCATGCGCAGGCCCCGATCCAGCACCACCACCCTTCGCAAGGGCGGCCGCACCGCGATCGTGGGCCCATCCTGATCCAGCCGGAAATCCGCCCGGTCGTGGTCGTAGGCGGGCAGGTGCACCGATGGCAGGCGGTAGGCCCGCAGGTTGGAGCGGCCGGTGGTCACCACCAGCGTGGTGGCTGGATCAAACCGCCGCGCGGCGGCGATCCCCTGGCCCCATTCGCGGTCGAAGTCCCGCAGCGACGCGGCGAAGCGATCGCCGGGCACCAGCAGAAACAACAGGGTTTGCGCCGCCACCACCAGCGCCAGATCGCGGGGCCAGCCCAGGGGCGCCTTGGCGGCGCTGGCGCCCCCCAGGCGCCAGGCCAGGGCCAGCGCCACCGCCGGCAGCAGGGTGGTGGCATGGCCCATGCGGGTGAAGTGCACGAG
>JBKCPG010000300.1:0-5074 GCA_046309395.1 Cyanobacteriota bacterium
GGTGGGGATCTCTCAACGCCACCCAACGCCGGCTCGCCCAACGCCTGGTGGAGGCCGTCGACCGGATCGCCCGCCAGCGCCAGCAAGGGAACCCCGGCCCGACACCCGCCCGGAGCTCTCGCCGGGCCGGGGTTCCCTTGCTGGCGCTGGCTGGCGATCCGGTCGACGGCCTCCGTCAGGCGTTGGGCGAGCCGGCGTTGGGTGGCGTTGAGAGATCCCCATCGATCCCGGCGATGATGGGCCCAACCGCCCGAGCGCCATGCGGACCCCATCCCCCTCGCCAGAGGCCACGGACACCGTGTGGGTGGATCTGGGCGACGGGGTCAAGATGCGCGTGGAGGTGGCGGGTGAGGGGCAGCGCCGGGGCGAGGTGGCCACCAGGGGGGGACCATCGGAGCGGGAGGCGCTCTCCATGGAGGCCGCCTTTGAGGCGATCCGGGCCCTCTCGCGGCGTTTGGGGGCGGTGTTGCGGGAGGTGCGGCCCACCAAGGCGTCGGTGACCTACGGCCTGGAGCTGGAGGTGCGCGATGGCGCCCTGTTGGCCACGTTGGTGCGCGGGGGCGGCAAGACGAGCCTGGAGGTGACGCTGGAGTGGGAGCAACCGAAGGATGGCTGATCCCCGGGGCCCGGCGGAGCTGGTGAGCCTGCTGCGGCGGGCGACGGTGCGCCTGGTCGACCCGGCTGATCCGACCCATTGGGGCACGGGGTTTTTCATCGCCAGCGATGTGCTGCTCACCTGTTGGCATGTGGCGCGAGACGTGGCTGACCACCGTCTCCGTGTGGAGTGGCCCGAAGGTGCCATGCCGGCCGATGGGGTGCCTGCCTCTTGGCGGCTCGGAGAGGCCACTCTCCTGGAGGCGGCGGAGGACCGGGATGTGGCGTTGCTCAGGTTCACCCCAGCCGCGGAGGGCCGCGCCGGCCACCAAGGCGGCCCGGTGGTGGCGCCCCTGGGGGAGCACGACCCGGCCCCCGGCGCCAGGCTGCTCACGACGGCTTTTCCCGAGGACGCGGCCGGCCGCCATGACGCCACCTACGAGGCGGCGGGGCGCACCACACCAGCGGGGCAGGTGGCGGAGTATCTGAGGATCAAGGCCGATGGGGTGGTGCCTGGCTTTTCCGGTTCGGCCCTGCTGGATCTGGAGACCGGGGGGGTGTGCGGCGTGATCGCCCGCGATGAGCTGCCTGGTGGCGCCCGCGATGGCGGCCTGGCGGTGCCCCTGGCCGACTGTCGCGGGGCCTTCCCGGAATGGGGGGACGCGGTGCTGAGGCGCAACGCGGTGGAGCGCGATCCAGGGTTCAGCGTCGCCCCGAGGCGCCAGGGCCGCGCCGATTGGCGCTGGCCGGCGCCCCTGGATTCGGCCCCCCACCGGGCCGAGAAGAGGGAGGGCTTCGTGGGCCGCGAGTGGTTGTTTGCCGAGGTGCGGGCCTGGGCCCGCGGCGGGCCGGAGCACGCCCTGCTGATCACGGCCGATTTCGGCGTGGGCAAATCGGCCTTCCTGGCCGAGCTGGTGGATAGCTCTCAGGAGGGTCATGGCCCGGGGATCCCGATCGCCGCCCACCACTTCTGCGACCACGCCAGCGACGCCACCCTGGCGCCAGGGGAATTTGTGACCAGCGTCGCCACCCAGCTGGCGCATGCCCTGCCGGCCTACGGCGCCGCCCTGGAGGCCGACGACGCCGAACGATCGCGCGCGCGCCTGAACGAGGCCAACCGCGATCCGAGCTCCGCCTGGGACCAGGCGGTGGTGGCCCCCCTGGCCCGGATCCCGCCCCCCGCCGGCCCGGTGTTGCTCGTGGTGGATGCCCTGGATGAAGCCCTGGAGCACCGTCCCGACGCCAACGGCGAGCCAGCCATGACGATCATCGACCTGTTGGCGCGGCACACCCGCCGCCTGCCCCCCTGGCTGCGGGTGCTGGCCACCAGCCGCCCCCGCGAGGAGGTGCTCAGCCCCATGGCCGAGGCCTTCCAGGCACGCCACCTCGACGCCGAGCGGGCCGCCAACCTGGACGACATTCAGGCCTACGCCCTGGGCGGCTGCCGCCAGGGCGAGCTGGCCGAACGGTTGGCCGCCGCCCACCTGGCGCCGGAGACGGTGGCCAACAAACTTCGCGAGCTCAGCGGCGGCAAGTTTCTCTACGCCGCCCGGGTGCTCAATGAACTCGCCGCCGGCACGTTGCCCTTGGGCGGACCCGGGGATCTGGAGAGGCTGCCGGCGGGGATGGAGGCGTTCTATCTCAACACCTTCCAGCGGCGCTTCCCTCCGCGGGACAAGGAGGCCTACGGGACGACGCGGGAGCTGCTGGCCCTGCTCTGCGCCCAACGGGAGCCCATGGCGATCGGCACCTTGGCCGCCCTCACCGGCCAGGCGCCCGCGGAGGTGGAGGCGGCCCTGGAGCCGGTGGACGACCTGCTGCGGCGCCGCGAGGTGCCCGCGGCGGAGGGGAAGGACTGGACCCTGCGCCTCGATCATTTCTCGCTGGAGCAGTGGCTGAGCGAGCGGAACGAGCGGGGCCGGTGGAAGGCGGGGGCTTACGCGGTGGATCGGGAGGGCGCGGCGGGGCGCCTTCGCGACTGGGCGTTGGCGGAGGTAGCGGCGGATCGCGCCCACCGCTGGCCCTACCTGGTGCGGCACCTGGCCAGCCACCTCACGGCGGAGGAGCGGCCGGGGGTGATCGCGGGGCTGCTGGGGGAGTTCGCCTGGTTGGAGGCCCGCTTGCGGCTGGCGGGCATCAATGCCCTGCTGGGGGACTTTGCCGTGGCGGCCCCCAGCCCTGGGTTGGGAAGGCGGGAGCGAGCCCTGCGGCAGGGGGCCCATGTGTTGAATCACACCGACGGGTGGAGCGGCCAAGAACAGCTGGCCTCCCAGCTCCTGGCCCGGCTGGCCGATGACGGCGGTCGCCCGGAGCCTGGGCGGTTGCGATCCCAGGCGGAAGCCTGGATCCACCAGACGGGCGGCGCACGCCCCCTCGCCGCCAGTCTGGTGGCTCAGGAGGCCCTCTTGCGCACCGTCCCCGTGGGCAGGTCGGTGGGCGCCTTGCTGACCCTCCCGGATGGACGCCTCGCCTCCGGCTGTGGCGATGGCACCATCCGGCTGTGGGATCCGGCCACAGGCGCCTGCAAGGCGGTCTTCGAGGGGCATCAGGACTGGGTGAACGCCCTGGCGGTGCTCGGCGATGGGTGCCTCGCCTCCGGCTCAGACGACACCACCATCCGGCTGTGGGATCCGGCCACAGGCGCCCCCCGCGTGCTCTTCGTCGCCGATGCCACTATCACCTGCTTGGTGGCCCACCCCAGCCGGCCCCTGCTGGTGGCTGGCGACGCCAGCGGCTGGCTGCACTGGCTGGAGCTCCCCTCGGCGCGCTGACCCAAACCCACCCCCAAGGTCGAATCATCGAAGACGATCTTGAAAGCGTCATGGAGATTGGGAGGTCAAATCCCTTGGCGTTGCTCATGAACCTGAACGTCAGCGACCCTCATTTCCATCCACCTTCATGGCCGCATCCAGTGGGTGACCCGTCGAAAAATGAACGTGATCGCGAGCGTGCGAACAACAGCGCACGAGGAGCGAATCATGACGCGACTTTTGCGCCTGTGCCGCGCCTTATCATGGCTTCATGGCCTCTTTAGCCCCAAGTGCCTCACCAGCGGCTCCAGCCCTGGCTTCGCCCCAGCTGAGATCGGTTGAACTCTTCGCCGGCGGAGGTGGAATGGCCCTGGGTCTCCACGGGGCGGGTTTCGCTCATTCACTGCTGGTTGAATGCGATCCCAAAGCGTGTGACACCTTGCGGCACAACGCCCGGTCCTGGAACAAGCCAGCGAACCCCTGGACACCCTGGAAAGAAGACGCCGTCGTCTGCCAAGACGTGCGTTCCTTGAATCTTGAATCCCCTGAGTGGCACTCCCTCGATCTGCTGGCCGGTGGCCCACCCTGCCAGCCCTTTTCCCTGGGTGGTGTTCACGCCGGCATGGACGATCGCAGAAACATGTTCCCAGCCGCGCTGGAAATCGTTCGCCATTGCAGGCCCAAGTTGGTGTTCTTTGAGAATGTGGCCGGCCTGCTGAGAGCATCCTTCGCTCCCTACTTCAACTATGTGGTCATGCGCTTGCGTGATCCCTCATGCGTGGCAACCACGGATGAGACATGGCTGGCCCATGCCGCGCGACTGGCCAGCAGGCAAACCTCCACGACAAAGCTGGGGTATCACGTCACCAGACAGCTCATCAACGCGGCCGATTTTGGCGTTCCCCAGCGGCGAAAGCGGGTGATCCTCATGGCCGTGCGTTCCGATCTGGCCGATGGCCCCCTTCCTGAAATGGAGGCGACCCACTCGGAAGCGGCCCTCACCTATTCGCAAACCGTCTCCGGAGAGTATTGGGAACGGCATGGCATCGCGCCCCCGAAACACGGGCCACCCATCCAGGGCAAAACTCCCAACCCTCCAGGTGAGATCTCCCAGCGGCGGCCATGGCAAACCATTCGAGACGCGCTCGTTGGCCTCCCCATCCCCGTCGATGGCGTGAACCATCCCCACTTCAAAAACCACCTGGGTGTGCCGGGCGCCCGCGCCTATGCGGGGCACACCGGTTCCGATGTGGACCGTCCCTCAAAAACAATCAAGGCCGGCGTTCATGGGGTCTGCGGAGGGGAAGCCATGATTCGCTTCGCGGATGGCTCCCTGCGCTACATGACAGTACGCGAAAGCGCGCGCCTGCAAACCTTTCCTGATGACTACGAGTTTCGCGGCGCGAGATCCCACGCCATGAGGCACATCGGCAACGCCGTGCCCGTCGAGTTGGCGAAAGCCATCGGCTCGCACATGCGCTTTCACGCGGGCATCTGACACCGCCCATGCCCAGAGATCCCGCCATCACCTCGCGCATGATGGCCCGGGTGAAAAACGCCAACACCAAACCTGAGATGGTCCTGAGAAAACATCTGCATCGAATGGGCGTTCGCTATCGCCTCCAGGCCAAGGACGTGTTTGGCAAGCCCGATCTGGCGATCGCCAAATACAAGCTCGCCGTGTTTGTCGATGGGGATCTTTGGCATGGAAATGAGCACAAGCTGCGGGG
>JBKCPG010000301.1:0-11653 GCA_046309395.1 Cyanobacteriota bacterium
GGAGGGATCGGATCCATCGATGGTGGACGGGTGCCCCATGCTGGCGGACCCGACTGGCCCCTGAGGCTCAGCTCCCCAGGGGGGAGGCGGCGCGCAACCTGGCCCGACTGGCGTCAAGCGGCGTCAGATCGGCATCCACACTGGAGCTGCCGTCGTATTGAAAGGGGTTGTCGAGATCGCGAATCAGCAGCAGCAAATAGGTGAAGGAGGTGAACAAAAAGCACGACACCACCAGCACCTCACTGAAGAGTTCCGCCTGGATCAGCAGCAGGGCCGCCACTGCCCCCACCAGAAAGATTTCCAACAGGGCGTAAGCCGGTCCAAGAAACGTCGTGCGGCGGCTGATGTGCATGCGGTTGATCAACAGCCGCAACCGCGTCAGTTCCGCCAGGCCATCCTTGGCGGCGGCCGCTTCTCCATTGCGTTTCAACTCCACCAACAGGCCACTCACCTCATCCAGGCTTCGCTCCACACCCTCCAGGCTCGTGGCCTTCCGCAGCCAGTTCTCGATGTCGGTCAGCAACCCGTCGAGTTTCCGCCGCAGGGGCTCGCCGTCATAGGCGGGTTGGCAGGCCGCGCTCAGCCGGTTGATGTCGGCGATCGCCTCCACCGCGTTGGCCACCTGCACCACCATGTCCTCGCTGGTATTGTAGTCGCTCAGGGTGCCGCTCAGCACGAAGGCGATCACGAAGGTGGCCGCTCCAAAGAGGGCGCCCGTGAGCGAATCAAACGCCCAGGGCTCCCATCCCAGCCGATGGACGCCCACCTTGGCCAGGCCAAACAGAGCGGTGAACGGCAGCACAGTGAGAAACAAGCGCCACTTGCCCATCGTGAGCCACTCCACTGTGAACCAACCTACCGAGGCCCGCTCGCCCGATCAGCCCCCACCCACCATGCGCCCCAGCAGGGCCCCTTCCCGCCCCTGAAGGGCCATCAGGCCCCACCGCACA
This sequence comes from Cyanobacteriota bacterium, assembly GCA_046309395.1. Taxonomy (GTDB): domain Bacteria; phylum Cyanobacteriota; class Cyanobacteriia; order PCC-6307; family Cyanobiaceae; genus Cyanobium. The sequence continues at coordinate 951 of JBKCPG010000301.1, forward strand.
TCCCAAGGGGCCAGGCCATAGAGCCGCGCCATGGCCAGCAGCAGCTCCCGCGGCGCCAGGGTGTTCGTGAGAAAGCCCGTCCATTGAGGGGTGGGCAACTGGAAAAAGGTGTGAAAGTGATGGCGCAGGCGGGCCTCATCAAAACGCATCAGTTTTTCCAGCCCAAAACGGAAAAAGGCATGGTTCCAGCGCAGCTCCCCGCTCCAGAGCCCCGCCCAGGCGGCCTCCGCCAGGCCCTGGCCCCTGAGCCCGCGCTCCAGGCCGTTGGCGATGGCCCCCGCCAGATCCGGCGCCCGCCGCAGCAGTCCGCCCACCATGTAGCCCGAGGCCGGATGCACCATGCCGCCCGCCCCGCCAAAGCCCACCACCCGCTGTCGTGGATCCGGCAAGGGCGGGTTCATCGGGAAGAGGCAGTACTCCTCATGCAGCACCTCCCGCACCGCCACGCCCCGGTGGGCGAGGCGTTGGAGCAGGCGGGCGCGCAAGGTGGGGAAGGGGACGGCCGGCGCCAGGGCGAGCGACGTTTCCTCACAGAAGTGGATCCCCTCTCCCAGGTCCATCGCGTAGAGGAAGGTGGGGGGCTCCCGCCGCTGGGCCTCCGTGAGGTGATCGGGCCGGTAGTCCATGAACACAAACCGTCCGGGGGCGATCGGATCCGCGCTGAACCGACCCACGATCCCGTAGGCGGCCTGGCCGGCCACCGGCCCATCGCTTCGCCGGCGCACGAACACGGGTTCATGGCCACTGGCGTCCACCACCAGGAGGGCCGGAATCTCCTCGCCCTCCGCCGTGCGAACGGTGGACACCTCCTCGTCATGGCGCACATCGATTGCCCGGCCCTGGTGCCACTGGAGGCCCGCCCGGGCCCCTCGCTCCAACCAGTGGCTCTGGAGGGCCCTTTTGTCGAACAGGCCGTAGGGGCGTTCATGGTGGATCAGGCCGTCTTCGGAAGGCTCCCCCCCCACCCCTGAGCCACCGGGGCCGAAGTAGCTCACGGTGTCGGTCCAGCGGTGCGACAGCAGCGAGCCCAGCCCCAGGGCGTCCACCTCCTCGGCCCAGATGCCATAGGTGTTGCTCCAGGGGGCCGCTGGATCCGCTGGGGCCAAGGCCCCCACGGCCAGGCCCCGCGTGGCCAGCTCAGCGGCGATCGCCAGGGCGGCTGGGCCGGCACCGATCACCAGGACATCCCGCACCGGCTAGCCCAACACCATCACCCCATCATCCTCGCTCTCGGCCGTGTCGTCAGTGAGAGCGGCGCCCTCCCCCTCTCCCCGCAGGCTGCCCAGCACCCGCTCCAGCCGCTGGCTGGCGCGCTCGCGGGCCGCCCAACCGTTGTCCCGGGAGCGCCCCTTGGCCCTCGACACCGACGCCAGCAGCTCCAGGTGCTCCAGGGCGGAGGCTCGTCTCAAGGGGCTCGCGGGGGAGGTGAGGAACACGGTTTGATAGGCCTCCAACAGCGCGTCCTCGGCCCGCTGGCCCTTCTCCCCGCCCTCGCCCAGGCTGCCATCGAGGAGCAGGCGGGCCAGGAGCGCGTTCGCGGCCCAGACCCCCTCTTGGAAGCTGGGTTGCCGCTCATAGCCGGCCCCCAGGTCGTCTTCCAGGATGGCGGCGGCGCGGGCCACGCTGGCCTCCTCCTTGGCGGGAAGCTGGCGCAGGGCATCCAGGGTGAGGCGCAGGATCTGGTGGGCCGGATGGGCGCCGGCCCGGCCATAGGCCTGGGCGCCGGCCTCCAGGGCCTCATCGATGGCCCCCAGTTGCTGGGCCGTGGGGCGTTTGCCCGTCCCCAACCGCCTGGCGCGCAGACCCGCCAACCTGGCATGGGTGGATCCCATCAGGGCAAACCATTCCGCCGGTCGCCCGACGCCCTCCCTCGGTGTCCCGTCCTCCGGGGTCTCCCCCACCAGGGTCAGCAGGGCCTGAATCCGTCCCTGGGCGGCGCGGATCAACGCCTCATCGTCCCGGGCTTCTCCCTGGCGGGCCTCCAAATCGGCGAGCCGCTCGATGGCGCGCACCGGCAAGTCATCCTCGCCTTGATGGGCGCGGATGGCCTCCTCGTAGAGACGGCGGGCCTCCTCCCAGTGGTCGGGGCCCATGGCGGCGGTGGTTTCGGCCAAAGCCATGGCCACCTCCGATTCCTGGAGCCAGGAGGCCGGGGCCGTCGATCGAAGGGTGTGCAGCTCGCTGATCAGGGCCTCTAGGGAGCCCAACCCCGCTCGGCCCGTCTCCTCGCCGCGCACCCGCAGTTGGCCCAGCTGGTCGATCAGCTCGTGGGGCGTGACGGGGGCCCACCGTCCCCCTGGCGAGGAGGCCTGGGCGTGGCTTTGGCTGGCCGTGTCGTGGGGGGCGTCCAGCAGGAAGGCGGGATCGCCATAGGCCTGGTACGCCCCCCAGGTGTTCGACGCGGGCGCATCCTCTTGGGCCTTCTTGCGGGCGGTGAACACCGCTTCGCCAAAGGGGATGTTGGCGAGCATGGCGCCGTAAAACGTCTGGGCGAACACCAGGGCCGCCTTGTCGTTCACCGCCCAGCCGCAGGCCACCACCGCCCGCACCCCCATCTCGATCAGCTGGCGCGCCACGCTGGCCGCCAGGCGGTTGTAGGGGGTGGGGGGAGAGGCCGTCACGGTGCCCAGATGGCAGCAGTTGAGAAACACCAGATCGGGCACCACCTCCATCGCCTCGATTTCAGTGGCGGTGATCAACATGCCATTGGCCAGCACCACGCCGGTCCGCCGATCCCCCAGGCGGGTGAGCTGTTCAAACACGCCGTGGGCGGCGATGTGCAGCACCCGGTAGGGGCGACGGTAGAGCTTGTTGATCACATCCACTCCATTCCCTTCCTCAATGGAGTCCTCCACGTCGTAGTTGTGCTCCCGCAGGATCTGGGCCACCGCCTTGGCCTCCTCGCTGGCGCCATCCAAACTGTCCAGGGCGTCGGCGTCCGCGGCGGCTTGGCCCGCGAACACCCGATGGAACCCGTTGGTGAGGGGATTGCCGATGACGCAGGCGACGTTGCTGGGGGTTTGTCGCACCCGCCGGCGGTAGTTGGGCGACTGCAGCTGGCGCACCACCGCCAGCCGCAGGGCCATGGGTTGGTCATCGGCCATCAGCAGTTCCCACGGGAAGTTGGCGGTGGTCTCATCCAGCACCAGCACCAGCTGATCCAGTCGGCGGGCCAGATCCTTGAAGGGCGTGGGCACCAGCAGTTGGAAGAGGGTGCGTGAGAGGTCGGGATTGATCTCCGCGTTGTGGATGGAGGCCGCCACCAGCTCTTCCACCAGGCCGCTTTGCCTGGGCTGATGGATCGTTTCCGCCCGGGCCCTGTCTCCCAAGTAGGAGTACCGCAGGTGCTCAGCCAGTGTCACGCCCCGGGGTCGTTCCGTCCCGGTGCCCTCCTCGGGCTTGTCCTCCGATCCCAGCACCAGCAGCCGGGGCCAGTAACCGGCGCCCCGGGCCGCGTCCAGGCGATGGCGCCAACCCCGCCCCAGCCGCAGACATGGTTCCACCTCCAGCGCGGGGCTGTCGCCGTTCCGCCCCTCCGCCAGGGTCCGCAGGGCGCGGGTGGCGCTGATCGCCGCGTCGAGAAACACCTCCACGATTTGCAGGTGGCCCACCCGCACCGAGAGGCGGGGGAAGGCCCGGGCGAACTGCGCGTTGGCGTTGAGCACCCCCGCCACAAGGGCGCCGACGGAGTCTTCAATGCTGATGGCGTTGGTGGAGTTTTGGCCGATGAGCAGGGTGGCCAGACGCACATTCGCCGCGTCCACCTGGGTGCCGCCGTGCCTGTCGACGATCTGCAGCAGATAGCGGAGCGTTCCCACCCGCACCGCCTCCACCAAGCTGAGCACCGAGAGGCCCCCCAGCGTTCCCAGGCCAATCACCACGGCTCCAGGGCAGCGCCCTTGATGCAGCTCCTCCTGGCCGCGATTCATGAGCACCACCGTGGCGGTGCCCAGGGGGCCGGCGTAAAGCCCGAGACGCTCCCGGCTGCTCAATTCCCCGGCCACGATGCCGCGATCAATGAGAGCCTCGGCGCCCGCGATGGGATCCTGTTCGTAATGGCCCACCATCACGGGGCATTGGACGAAGCGCAGGTCCATGGCGTGGCACGACACCCGCAAGGAGGGGCTGGGTGGAGCGATGTCCCCGGCGGCGGGTTGCCCCCCCACCAGGCCCCGCAGCAGTTCCTCATCGGTGGGCCAGGGCACCGGGCCGGCATCAATCGGGTGGGTGGTGGGGGGAATTTCAGGCGTCTCCGCCGGACTTTTCATGGTGGGCAGCAAAGCGGTGCGGCCGTTCTGGAGCAGTTCCACCAGGGCGGGAAACGCCGCCGGGTGGGCGGGCAGGCCGCCGTGGTCGGCGTCCATCAGGTAGGTCTGGCCGATGCCGGCGATCCTGGCGGAGCGCCAGGTCACCACCCCGTCTCCCTCGCTGGTGCCGAGCACCTGGAGCCCCTCCTCCCCCACCACCAGTCCGCACGGGGTGCTGGGGGCCTGGCCGTTCACCAGGATCACCCGCTCCGGCTGGTCGCCAGGGATGGCGGGCGGCTCCCCTGGACCCTGATCCCAAAGCCAGCGGCCTTTCTTCAGCGCGGAGCCTGTCGGGGTGGCGCCCAGCCCGTTCCCGAACCAGGGGTCGCGGTTGCGGGCCTTGAGATCGGCCCAGAGCGCCGCCTCGTACCAATCCGGCGGGGTGTCCGCGGCGGAGGGGGTGGCCAGCTCGCTGAATCCAGGCCGGGGCAGCAGCTGCAGGAGTCCGGGAAACGCCGCGAGGGCATCGAGCTGGGCCCCCAAATCCATTCCGGGATCGACCCGGGCCAGCTGGCGGATCCATGTCGATTGGCCCAGGAGGGTGGCCACCATCTGATGGCAGCCCTGATTCGGGGTGCCCAGCATGAGAAAGCGGGCCCCATCGCGGCTGATGAGCCGCCGCCAGAGGTCGGGGTCGCGGGCGATCATCCCCCGCGCCACCAGGCCCCCCATGCCGTGGGCCAGCAGGCGCGTGGGGGTCGTGGCGAGATCGGCGTCGCTCAGGAGCTCGCGCAGCCTGGCGGCGAGCCGTTCCGCCGTCACGTCCAGGGGTTGGCGCCAGTCGTAGGCGAAGCGCTCCACGCGGTGGCTGCGCGACAGCTCTCGACAGAGATCGCCGTAGATCAGTTCCATCACCTTCTCGGCCTCGACCTCCAACGCGTGGAGGTCGCCCAAGCGGGCCAGTCCTCCCCCCGCACGATCCGCGGGGTCGAACCAGATCCGCTTCTGTTCCGCCGGCCGCCAGAGATGGGAGGCGAGGACATCGGGCAGGAGCACCACCACCGCCTCCGGTGGTCTCGCCCCGCCGTTTCGGTCCCGGTGGATCTTGGCGTCGCCGTCCCGCTCCGTGGCGCGGGTGCTCTCCCGTTCCCGATCCGCCAGATCCACGCGCGGCAAGGCAAACTCGGCGAGGCGTTCCGGTTGGCGCTCGCTCATCCAGCGGCCGAGGGCACGGCTGGAGGTGGGACGCTGGAAGTAGTGAAAATGGCTCACACCACTGGCCCGCTCCACCAGGGCGTGGGCCTTGGCCCTGGGCGCGATGCCGGCTCCCATGGAGGCGGTGTCGACCACCAGGTCGTTGGCGAGGCGCTCAAAGAACAGGGCGTCGTGGAGGAGCGACGCCAGCCTCCGCAGGGGATGGGAGCCCTCGCGATCACCGGCGATGGTGGCCATGGTCAAGTTGGCCTTGGGGGTGGCTTGGGCGAGGACGTCGCCCAGGGGCGAATCGGGCATCAACGCGGCCAGGCCAGGCACCAGTGCGGGATGGGTGCGCCGCCGCGCGATCTCCAGCACCACCCGTTTGACCACGGCGTGGACGGGATGACCCGCGAGCGGCGGCACCAGGCCCACCAGGGTGAGCAGCCCCGAGAGAAACAGATCCAACCGTTGGCCCAGCAGCCGGGTGCCCCGGGCGGGGCAGGCCACCCGCCCATACCGCCCGACGCGGAAGGCTTTTCGCGCCAGCAGGGCCCGCAGCTCCCGAAGCCGCTCCCGCTGCTCGGCTTGGGCTTCCCTCAGCTGGGCTCCCAGGGGGCCGCCCTCAGCCCCTCGGTAGGCCAGGCGCTCGATCAGGGCGTCGTCGATCGTGTCCAGGCAGAGCAGATCCGCCACCAGCCCCCCGCTGGAGTGGCTCACCAAATGGAGGTGGGCCTCCGCTGGCAGGGCGCGGGCCAGGAGCAGGGCGTTCTCGATCGGGCCTTGGGAGAAGGTGTGGTGCTCAAAGCCGTAGATCTCGCCGTTGAAGTGGCTCCGCAGCAGCTCCCAGGTGTCGACGGCGCTGGTGGCCAGATCGCCAAAGCTCCCTTGGGTGCTGGAGCCCGTGCCGTGGATGAACACCAACAGGCCCTCCGGGGCCAGGGGCTTCCAGCTGGAGGCCGCGGCGTCCACGCGCTGATTCGGGTCGATCTCGCCGCCGTTCCAGCGATACAACCCCGGGTCCACGGGCAAACGTGCCTCAATCGCCCCCATCAGGACCTTGGTGCCCAGCCAGGAGAGGCCCAGGTCGGCGGCCTGGGTCACCGTGTCGCCCAACCGCTTCCCGAGCTCTTCCCGCAGGCGCTCCTTGGCTTGGGCAATCAACTCGTCATCCCCGAAGCTCAAGGCGAAGAGGCGCCCCGCCAGCGGCCCTTCCAACCCCCGGCTGGTGGCCCCCTCCGGCGGCTGGAGCCGCCCTCCGGCGGCGCGCAGTTGGGCGGCGGTGGTGATGGCGGTGCCGCCCCCCTCCACCTCCACCAGCACCACCCGCTCGTCGTCCAGCTCCGCCAAGGGATCCACCGCCCGCTCGCCTCCTCGTGCCCCGTCCGTGAGCTGGAAGGCCTGCCCCACCCTCACGAAGCTGTCGGAGAGCAGATCCAAATCCCCGCGCCCTCCACCGCCCGTGAGGCCGCGGGAGGGCGCGGGCGCCAGCAAGGAGGGGGTGGCGCTGGAGTCGTCGGGATTCAACGGCACCCCCTTGAGGGGCGATGGGGGCGGTGAACCCGCCGGGGATCTGGTGGCCTTGGCCATGGGAGCCCCTCCTCAGACGAGGATCGTGGAGGAGATGGTGGATTTGGTGCCCACCAGCTGGGGCTTTTGGGGGTAATCGGTGGAGGGGAGGGCCCGGCGGATGGCTTTGTGCCAATCCCGATAGGTGGCGTGGGCGGGCAGGGCCTTGAGGGCCCGCAGGGCGTAGTAGGTGAAGGCCCCGTTGGGCCGGTGACGGAAATTGGCGTCGTAGCTGTAATGATCTGGCCCTTCCTCGCAACCCGCCATCAGCAGATCTCCCGCCCCGCGCACCACTCCGACCCACGGGGAAAACACCTGGCTGATGGGGAGGGTGGTGAGGGGTTTGCCGCCCGATCCCTTGGGCAGTTGATCCTCCGGCAGCCAGCTGGCCAGGGGCAGGAAGCGGATGCGGGGAGTGTCGCCCGCATCCGGATCGTGGGGGGCGTTGCGGGTGATGGTGCCGGAGTGGCAGCTGTCGGAGATGAGAATCAGGCGCACCCCCGCGGCGCGTTGGCTGAAGAGTTGATGGATCTCATCATCCAGAACCACTTGGCCATCCTGAATGTCGTAGGGGCAGAGGGCCTCGTCGTAGCCGTCAATTTCATCGCCGCTGGTGTCGGGGGCCAGGGTGCCGTGGCCCGAGAAGGTGATGGCGACGGTGTCCCCCGACTGTGCGGAGCCGATCAGCTGTCCGAAGGCGTCCATCATGGCCGCCTTGGTGGCCTGGCTGTCGAGCAGTTTGTTCACCGTGAAACCGCGAGCCGTCAGAGTGGTGGCCCAGTCGTTCGCGTCATTCACGCAGCCCAGCAGATCGTTTTCTGTCCCTGGATAGTCGTTGATGCCGATGCAAAGTGCCCGCTTGGCCATGGCTGAGGAAGGAGGCTGACCTCAGCGTATGTGGGGCCTCCGGGGCGTATGGGCTTGTCTACAAATCGTTGGGGGCTGGGTCGATGTCCGCCTCATCGCTGGTCGAGGCCTCGGGAGCGGACTCCAGCAAGCCCTCGGACTCCATCAACCCATCGGCGTCTGACGCCCCATCGGAAGCGGCCTGGGGCACAAGCACCACCTCCGTGAGCCGATCCCCCTCGTCAAGGCGCTGCAGCCGCACCCCTGTGGCCGCCCGGGACTGCTGGGGCACCGCGTCGGCCCGCATGCGCACGATCACGCCCCGTTCGCTCACCAGCAACAGCTCCTCCCCGGCCCCGAGCACTTTCAACCCCACGAGCACATCGCCCTCCCTGCGGAAGCGAATGGCCCGCAGCCCCATGCCGGCCCTCTTTTGAAGGCGGAATTGCTGCACAGGCACCCGCTTGCCCAGGCCACTGGCGCTGGCGACGAGCACCCAGGGGCCTTCGCCGCTGAGCACCTCCTCCGTCTCGGAATCCTCGTCCGAAGCCCCTTCGGCCACCCGATCCGCCAGCTCGGCCGGCAGCACATCCATGCTCACGAGCCGATCCCCCTGGCGCAGGTTCATCGACCGCACGCCCCGGGCGGTGCGGCCAAGGGGACGCAACTCCTCATCGCTGAGCCGGAAGTGGATGGTCATGCCCTTGAGGGAGCCAATCAGCACGCTGTCGCCCGGCAGGGCCAGCCGCACCCAGCGCAGGGCGTCGCCTTCCTCCAGGGAGATGGCGATGAGGCCGTTGACGCGGATGTTGGCGAAGGCGGAGAGCGTGGTGCGCTTGATGTACCCGTTGCTGGTGAGCATCACCAGTTGCTCATCCTCCCCGAAGGTGCTCACCGCCAGCAGGGAGGTGATCGCCTCCTCCCGGGGGATGGGGAGCAGCTGCACGATGGGCGTGCCCTTGGCCGTGCGACTGCAGATTGGCACCCGGTAGGCCGGCAGGGAGTACACCACGCCGCGATCGCTGAACAGCAGCAGGGAGTCGTGGTCGTTGCAGCCGATAAAGAGCTTGACCGCCTCTTCCCCTTGGGAGCGGGTGCCGGCTTTGCCGCGGGTGCCGCGGCTGGTGGCCTCGAATTCACTGACCGGCATGCGTTTGAGGTATCCGGTTTCGGTGAGCAACACCACGGAGCGTTCGTTGGCGATCAGATCGATGTCTTCCAGGCCGCTTTCGAGATCGAGAATTTCGGTGCGGCGCGGTGAGCCGTATTTGGCGCGAATGGCCTGCAGCTCGTCGCTGATGAGACTGAACACCCGCTCGCGACGGGCGAGGATATCGGTGTAGTCGGCGATCTTCGCGAGCAGGTCCTCGTGCTCCAGCCGGATCTTGTCAGCTTCCAGGGCGGTGAGGCGCCGCAATTGCATCTGCAAAATGGCGTCAGCCTGCGCCTCGCTCAAGCCAAATCGTGCCATCAGCTGCTCCCGCGCCGTGGCGGTGTCGGCGGCGGCGCGGATCAGGGCGATGATGGCATCGAGGTTGTCGAGGGCGATCAGCAGGCCAAGGAGGATGTGATCCCGCTCCTCGGCCTTGCGCAGCAGGAAACGGGTGCGCCTCTCGATGGTCTCGACACGGAAGTCGAGGAAGACGCTCAGCATTTTCCGCAGGGTGAGCAGCACGGGCTCGTTGCTCACCAGCGCCAGCATGTACGCGTTGAAGTTGCTCTGCAGCGGGGTCAACTTGAAGAGGTTGTTGAGCACCACCTGGGGATAGGCGTCGCGGCGCAGCTCGATCACGATGCGCATGCCATCCCGATCGCTCTCATCCCGAATGTCAGCGATGCCCTCGAGTTTTTTGTCGTTCACCAATTCGGCGATGCGTTCGATCAAGGCGGCCTTGTTCGTTTGGTAAGGCAGCTCGTTGATGATCACCGCGTCGCGATCGGGGCGGCCTGGAGCCTCGGTGGTTTCGATCTTGGCCACGCCGCGCATCGTCACCGAGCCCCGACCAGTGAGATACATCTCACGGATGCCGCTTCGGCCCAGAATCTGCCCGCCGGTGGGGAAATCGGGGCCGCTGATGAAGGCCATCAGGCCCCGATCGTCGAGATCGGGATTGACGATCAGGGCCTGCAGGCCATCGATGAGCTCCCCCAGATTGTGGGGGGGGATGTTGGTGGCCATGCCCACCGCGATGCCGGTGGAGCCGTTGAGCAGAAGCTGGGGGATGCGGGCCGGCATCACGGTGGGCTCCTGCTGCGAGCCATCGAAGTTGTCGATGAAATCGACCGTTTCGTTCTCGATGTCTTCCAGCAGGGCGTCGCTGGTGAGGGCCTGAAGGCGCGACTCGGTGTAGCGCATGGCGGCCGGTGGGTCGTTGTCCACCGAGCCGAAGTTGCCATGCCCGTCGATGAGGGGCATGCGCATGGAGAAATTTTGCGCCATGCGCACCAGGGCGTCGTACACTGCGGTATCGCCGTGGGGGTGATATTTCCCGAGCACTTCCCCCACCACCCGGGCGCATTTGCGGTAGGGCCTGTCGCTGGTGAGCCCCAGTTCGTACATCGCGTAGAGGATGCGGCGATGCACGGGCTTGAGACCATCGCGGGCGTCGGGCAGGGCCCGACCCACGATCACGCTCATCGCGTATTCCAGATAGGAGCGCGACATTTCGTTGCGCAGATCGGTCTGGATGATCCGCCCGTCGCCGTCTCCTGAACCGCCCTCACCCGGCCCTGGGGGCTGTTCGGTTGGATCCGCCATGAACAGGCACCTGGGTCAACTGCCACTTTATCTGAGGCCCCGTGCCTCACGCGCTCTTTCCTCCCCCGTCCTCGCCCCTCCCCCCAGGC
>JBKCPG010000302.1:0-3138 GCA_046309395.1 Cyanobacteriota bacterium
TATTTGGGGGATGCCAACAGCGCGGTGGCGGTTATGTCATCGCAAGGGGTGGCGGATACCAGCGATCCCAACGTGCAAAAGACGCGGGAAGGCTTTAACGAGCTGAGGGTTCGCTTGCCGGTTTTGAATCAATACTACAATTATACCGCGTCCCACGGCGGCATCCCCGACACAGAGGCTTTGGCCAAAGTCAAAAGCATTGTTTTATCATGGGCCAGCATAAACCAGCCCACGGGCAAGCCCATTGATGAAACCAACTTTGAAAACCTGCTGCGGGTCATTGGGAATCGCTGGGGCAATTTTAGCAGCGGCGAACAAGCCACCATCACCACGTGGCTGAATGCCCTGAAAACGGCCAAAGAATCATGGTCTTTTAACCCCGCCACGGGGGAGGGGAAGCTGCAATATGGGAACCACTACACCCACCACTACAAAATCCTGCTGCGCGTTTACCAGCTGTTGGGCCTAACCACGGCTTATAACACTCTAGTTTCCAGCGTCACCACCTTTGCCACCCAGAACTTTCCCTTTGGCAACGGGGCCATCACAAGGCCCGCAAAATTCACCATCACGGGGATCAATCAAGGGGCCAAAAAGATCACCATTGCGGGCAATCAAACGGCGTCTTTTTTCACAACGTGGCTGGATAAAGTGTACGTGCAATCTGGCCCCAATGCGGGATGGTATACCTTTGTCAGTGCTACATTCACCGGCGGCAATACAGAGGTTGTGGTGTCCGAATCCCTGCCCAGTGCCACGGTGTCCGGTTCCTTGTTTGGGTCCTATAACAACAGCACTCATGATATGGCGCGTGAGGCTGAATCCACCGGAGAAAGCATCGACATGATCCGCCGCGATGCCCTGCATTATCACCAATATGATTTGGAACCATGGATTGAAATTGCCATCATCACGGGGGCCTTTGGATCTGTGGTGGACAATGCGTTTACGTTTTTGTCGGATTGGATTTTGACGCCTAGCCGAAAACGCTATGAATTTTTTGCCACCACCGACACCTTTGACGCTATCCGGTGGCAAGCCAGTCGGTCTGAGTACCTTCACCCACGAGCGATGTACCAACCCGACGATGCGGCGCGGTGCATTTTTGCTTATGAGTACTACAAAAAACTGACAAACCCATCGTTTCAGGTGATCGATCGGCTTTTGGCCGCGGCAAATCGATCCAACAAGATCGAATCGTCGTGGTATTATTATTTCCGTTGGGTTTTTCAGGGGATTTATGGCTGATTTACAATCCATTTTATCAGACTTTGTCCGACGCGCTGGGCTGCCCAATGTGAGTTTGGATGTGTCCGATATATCCGGCCTTGTCGGGGGTCTGGCTTTGTCCGGTCGCAATGAGGTCCGCGCGGCGGTGGAGGCCATCACCCAAATTTTTCAAATTGACACCTTAGAGCGCGGCGGGACATTGGCGTTTACGCAGCGGGGAAAGGCCAGCGTGGCCACCATCACAGAGGATCATCTTTTGCCCCGTGGGTCCAGTGAATCCGAGGGCAGAAACCTTTACACCGTCACCCGCACCCCCCGCCAGTCTTTGCCCCAGCGGGTAGAGCTTGGGTTTTATGATCGGTTTTCCGATTATCAAGGGTCCACACAGGCGGCGGATCGGCAAGTGGGGTCTGGGTCCACCATAACCACCATTGATAGTCGCTTGGTGCTAACATCGGATCAGGCGCGGGCGCGGGCGGAAATCCTTTTAAACGCGTATTGGTCGGAATTGTACACGTTTTCTTTTTCCGTTTCTTTGGATTTTGCGTTGCTCGAGGCGGGGGACGTCATCACTTTAACGGTGGCGGGTCGGACATGGACGGCAAGGCTGTTAAAAATCACCGTAAACGGTCAAAGGCTGGATATTGACGCCGTCACAACCGACGCGGCCAGTTATCAAGCCAGCCTGAAAGGGTCTGACCCTTTGCCGACGCAGGAAATTTTGCTCTCACAACCCGCCGCGCTGTACGCCCTAAACCTGCCCATCACCGCGGGCATATCTGAAAACCCCGCCTTTTTTCTGTCAACAGGCCGACAAACAAACGATAACAAGTGGCGTTATACGCAAGTTTATCGTAGCGACGGCGGGGATTATGGCTTGATTGAGGTCCTTTCTTCAAATATCCCCCACGGCGTTACGGCCAGCCTTTTGCCCGTGGGCAATCCGTTTTACACCGACAAGGGATCCACCGTGGATGTGACGTTGACCGATGGGACGCTGTCATCTGTCACAGAGCTTGAGATGCTCAATGGGGCTAACGCGGCCTTGATTGGAAACGAACTGATCCAGTTTCAAACGGCCACGTTGCTCTCGGGCACCACGTGGCGGCTGTCCACTTTGCTGCGTGGGCGCAATGGCACAGAAGATGCCCTAACGCACAGTGCTGTGGGGGAGGTCTTTTTGCTTTTGGGCGGGGGGCTTCAAAAAAGAGAGATAATCTTTGAGGACATCAATCGTCAAACGTCCTTAAAGGGTGTGTCTAATGGGCAGCTGGAACCCAACATTGCCGCGCAATCCTTTACCCCTACGGCGGACAACCTAAAGCCCTATAGTCCCGTGCATTTGACGGCCACACGCAGCGCGGGCACCATCACCTTCATATGGAAACGACGCACGCGCTACGGCGGCGCATGGGTGGATTACACAGAGGTGCCTTTGGGAGAATCTAGAGAACTGTATGAAATGGATATTTTTAACGGGGCCAACGTTGTGCGGACCTTATCCAGCGTCACCCCGTCCCTTGTCTATACATCCGCGCAACAGGTCGCAGATTTTGGCAGTAATCAGGCCTCGGTTTCTGTGAGGCTTTACCAAATGTCATCTGTAGTCGGTCGCGGTAAACCCTGCATTGCCACGCTTTAACCCTAAACGATAAAGGACCTTTTTATGCCAACCCCCCGCCTTTTGATTCCCTACCTTTCCACATCCCAAGCGCAAAAAGAGGTCACGCATAATGACGCCCTGAATGTGTTGGATGGATGGGTGCAAGCCAGTGTGGTGTCGCGGACCCTTGCCACGCCCCCCGTCAGCCCAACAGAGGGGGTTTTGTACCTTGTGGGGGCATCCCCCACGGGCGCGTGGGCAGGACAGGCTAACGAACTGGCCCAGTACCTATCGGGGGCGTGGAC
>JBKCPG010000303.1:0-12051 GCA_046309395.1 Cyanobacteriota bacterium
CCGCAGGCGCAGGATCTCCTCCCGGATCCACTGGAACAGCCGCGGGGAGGTGCGGCGTGGCAGCTGATCCCAGGCAATCGCCGCCTGGATGGCCTCCTGGAGTTGGGAGCAGCCGGTGCCATCACGGGCGCTGGTTTCCAGGAACGGCAATCCCTGCTCCTCGGCGAAGCGCTGCAAGCGACGACGGCTGGCGCCAAAGCCCGCATCCACCCGGGCGGCCACCAAGAGCTGGGGCGGGGGGATGACCAGGGTGCGGCGCAGGGCGGTCTGCCAGTCGTGCAGGCCTTCAAGCACCTCGTCGCGGGAGGCGTCAAAGAGCAAGAGCACGAGGGCGGCGCGATCGAGAAAGAGCTGTTGGATCAGGCGCTGATCGGCCTGGCCGCCGAAATCCCAGAGCCACACCTCGCGCTGGGGGTCGCCAGCAGCGGCGGTGGGCTGTGGCAGGGGCCAATGGGTGCACCAGGCGCCCACGGTGGTGGCCTCGCTAGGCTGCCAGGAGCCTGTCGATAATCGACGCACCAAGCCGGTCTTTCCAGATCCGCTATCGCCGACTACAAGAACCTTGGCAATGCAATATGTTTCGGCTTCTGATTGAGGTGAATCCATGACTACGGTATGACCTTCTGCTTTTTCCGCCGAATCTGATTCTGTAATCCAAGAATATCTTTCTACATTTTCAGGAAAAGGCTCGAGATATTTAGCCCCTTCAAACTGAAACTCATCTGACGGCCACATCTCCTGTATCTGCTTTTGGCCCCCTTCCCTTAAATTTTGTGCTAAAGTATGGAAGTGTTCATCAGGCAATTGATTCAACATCTGCGCCGTGACATTGGCGACATGCAGCAGGCCGGCAGCCTCTGGAGGAATAGGCACACTTGGATCCATGAGAAGGGCGTCAAAGCTTGGGCTAACGACCACGCGATTCCAGTGCCGCTCTAAAGCCTGGGTGACCAAATGAATCACAGTTTGGTGAATGGATGGATCAAGTTTTTTCAACAGCACCTCGCGTACCTTTGGCAAGATTTCAAATTGGAGATGCTCTGGCCGAACATCAGCCTGGCCAGGCAAACGCTGGAGCAGGCCACTTCCCAACACCTCCGCCATGGGTTGGATGCTGTTACCTGGCTGGCGCAGCGCCCCCTGCAACAGCCGCAGCAATGTAAGGGTGAGCGGCGCTGGGGAGCCCGCCATCCAGTCCATCAGAGCCCGCGCCGCAGGGCTGGCAAGCCGATGAAATTCTCTAAGCAAGTCTTCAGGTCTAGGATCGTCCAATTGATCATCGGCCTCCATCGCATTCGCTGAGGAATCTGTCTTCTGAAGCCACTGCGTGGGATCTGCAAATACCACACCTTGGCAGGGACATAGGCCATTGCCCATCACCATCTCTGCCCAGGGCGCGGCTTCGCTGGGATCCAGGCTGATCACAGGGATCACTGCTCCTGCGGGGGGAGCGAACGCAATGGGGCTCTTTTCCTCAGCCCACGGGTCATCGTCCTGAACAATCGTGAAGTGATAGGAAGTATTTGGGGCCAAGCTGTGCCAATTGCGGAGGGTTACAGCCGTACCAAGCTGCGATATCACATCCTCTCGATAGCGTAAGGGAAGAATATGAACAATTACCATTGGCTGGTGGCGTGTAACTGCTTGGAGCCATGGCTGGATTGTTCTCTGCCACCAGTGTTGTCCCGAAGTATCACTAATCAACATCGTAATGGTCTTCTCCTCAGAAAAGATGTTGATTCGCCGTTCACAAGTAGCTGCATCCTTAATCTGATCAGCTGACAGAGTTTCTAACCTCACCTGGGCGAGGGCTTGACTGCTGGCGAGCACCTGCTGCAGTTCTCGGGCGAATGGCTCCCATACAGCCATCGACACGCCACCATCGAGAACAATGCGCACATTGAGCGAAGGGTGTTCTCGTTGACGAAAAACCGGACAAGCCACTCCCAGATCTGCGCTTAGCTCTGCACTGCGTTCCTCATCAAGAAATGCCCGCCGAGACATACCCTGGGTTCGCAAAAAAGGACGCAATGGGTGGAGGAGGGCAAGTGCGCTCGAAAAGAAAGGAGGATTGTTAAGTCGTAAGGGCATCTCTCCCGCTTCCTCTAGCCAATCGCTGTAAGCCCCCAAGCTCTCGTCAATGTCCCTTTGATCGGGCAAGGCTGTAGGGCTCAAGAGTCGAGCGGTTGGATCTTCGGAAAGATTTGGATAATCAGCGACGATTGCGGTCCCAGATATTGAGGTTTTGTCTTCGCTTACCGGCTCAAGCATGGACTCAGTTTCTGCTTGACGCTTTGGTTTTGTCTTCAACTCTCTCGGATGAGAGGTGGTCGAGTTTGGTTCCTCAGTGGGAGGTGCGCCACGGCGAAACTGATGACGCACCAGCTCTTCCTGAAAGCCGTCTACCAGCCATAGCCAATCCGCTAACTCGGTTGGTGTCGATTGGCCAAGGCCATTCTCCAAACAGCTTGATTGGTACCAACCCAAAAGCGCCGCCAGACAATCATTTCCAAAGTCAGATGACATGAGACTGATTGATTAGCCGTCCGGAGAAAGTGAGCGCAAAAGAATATCTTTCAGAGTTTCCGCATCGGCGCCGATTGCACCTCCCTCAACTCCCATCAGCAGGTGAGCTGCATTCAGAAGCTGATCGATGGCTAGTGTCATGTCCCAGAAATCTGCGAGCAAAGACGTTGGAGCTTTTCCAGGATCGAATCTGCAGTCGCAGTCCAGCTGAAAGGAGATGAGCCCTTGTTGTAGTTGGCGATGAAGTGCTCGATTTTGGCGATCAACTCCTTGACGCTCGAGAAACTGCCGCGCCGGATCGCTCGCTGGGTGATGATCCCAAACCAGCGCTCCACCTGGTTGAGCCAGGAGGCATAGGTCGGCGTGTAGTGGACGTGGAACCGTGGTCGTTGCGCCAGCCAGGAGCGGACTTTGGCGTGCTTGTGAGTGCAGTAGTTGTCGACGATCAGGTGCACGTCGAGATCGGGCGGGACTTCCTTGTCGATCCGCCGTAGGAAACTCAGGAACTCCTGGTGCCGGTGTCTGGGTTTGCACTCGGCGATCACCGAGCCGGTGGCCACGTCCAAGGCGGCAAAGAGTGTGGTGGTGCCGTGGCGGATGTAATCGTGGGTGACACCCTCCACGTAGCCCAGACCCATCGGCAACAGCGGCTGCGTGCGATCGAGAGCCTGGATCTGTGTTTTCTCGTCAACGCAGAGCACAACTGCCTTATCGGGTGGGTTTAGGTATAGCCCGACAATGTCTCTGACCTTCTCGACAAAAAAAGGATCGTTGGAGAGCTTGAAAGATTTCTTGCGGTGGGGCTGTAAGGAGAAAGTCTGCAGCCAGCGATGCGCCGTACTTTTGGAGATGCCTGTGGCAGCGGCCAAGGAACGAGCTGTCCACTGCGTGCTGCCGTCTGCGGGCTTGCTCTGCAGTGCCCTGTTGATCACCTCGGCCACCTTGTCATCCTCATAGGTGCGGGGCCGCCCTGACCTGAGCTCGTCGTGCAAGCCCTCCAGGCCGAGGTCCCGGTAACGCTTGCGCCACTTGCCCACGGTCATGCCCGTCAAGCCCAGCCGCTTGGAGATGGCTGTGTTGGTTTCACCGGCTGCGCAAGCCAACACGATCTGCGCCCGCTGCACGATCGAATGGGGCAAGGACCTTGAGTTGGCGATGCTCTGGAGTTGTTGAACCTCGTCGTCGCTGAGAACCAGCGGCGGCATCGGGCGACCAACTGCCATGGAACGACTGCCCTTGGGAGATACTCCCTATTTTAGCATTTACTTCCGGGACTGCATACTAGCAGCTGATCATTAATCGAATCTTTACGATCTTCCGAAGAGACGCTAGAAGGATCAAATCTACCAATCAACTGGGCAAGTATAGGCGAATCCTGCCAGTTCTTTCCTTCCCAATCTTTAGCAAACTGAACAGCGACAACGTCTCGGAGAGCGGATGCAAGCGTGGGAGGGGGCATCCTCACACGAATGCAACGTCGATAGAATGCTGGTTGAAAATCACGCTCACCGTTGGATGTCATCACAACAATCGGAAAAGCTTGACACTTCACGCTTCCAAGTTTGATCTTGGCTGGTGTGGCTTCATCATCGGTTTCAACCTCCGCCATGCCGCTCTCTACAGATTTGTGCCCAGCGACAGTCTTGGAATTACTACGATCTCTACTAAATGCTCGGGCCTCCCGACGCAGCTGGGGGATAGTGAAAGAACCTTCCTCGAACAAATGGAGTAATTCGTTGGGCAACTGCAGATCAGACTTATCAATCTCGTCAATCAACAACACACGAGGCTTTTGATAAGGAAGGAATGCCGTACCTAATGGCCCTAAAGTAATATATTCAGCAGCGCTGCCACGCTTCTCTTGCGAATCACGTAAGCGATCAAGGGCGTCGTAGCGATAAAGCCCTTGCTCGAGTTCAGTACGTGGAGTGATCGGCCACCATAGAACACGCCCTAGCCCAAGCTCATGTGAGATGGAGTATGCAAGGCTGGTTTTTCCGCTGCCGGGTTGGCCTGTCACGAGGAGAGGCCGCCTTAAATAAATCGCGGCATTCACTGCAAGCAAAACTTTCCTTCCCTCAGGAGTGATCGTGCCCGTCTTGTCTCGGGGCAAGCGAAACGAACTTCCTCGACGCCTTTCGATCGTCGTCAGGTCTGGTACTTTGTACTTGGTATCGACAAATGATAGATTGGCTTCCTCTGAGTCTATATCGGGTTCAGTGGAGGATGATTCGAAGCGGCGCCAAGGAGGAGGTTCTGGCATCTTCAGCGAATTTGCGAGAGAGCGGCCTTCGGAATTGTTGGTGTAAAGGGCCCAATTTGAGTTAGGAGAAGGAGAAGCAGTCATAAGGAAGGGCGGCGAGATGGTTTTCTTACACAAGACAGGACATTTGGATCACGAATTGGTATGTCTGGCATACGGCCTGGGTTGTCTATAAAAAGCACAAGAGATCGGGCGGCTCTGTGGTGAGCACAGTATTTTCGTAAAATCGGCAAATGATCGAGATCACTCATATTTAAGCATGCCCTACCTTCATTCCCTACATTCAGCAAATGCCTAGTTCCACAAGGAGATGTATAACTGCCGAGATGGGATTGACGCTTTTTCAGAGGTATCTTCTTGTAGTCTTTCCCTGCCCACCAAACGGCTAAGGGCATCATAGAGGCGATCAGACTCGCTAGCCATTCCATAACGTCATCTGAGCGGCTAGGGAAATTCTCGATTAGCTGCACTGCTACATGTTGAGGACTCTCTCGCAGGGAGATGATCGCGTCTCCTTTAGTAGCATCTTTTCCATAAATCCATTTGCCATTGCCCGTGCTTAACGCATCAAACTTGTTCTTGAGGTGACCAACTTTCTCATACAGACTCCTACGGTAGTAACGGTCTAATGGGCGTATGATCACAGGGCAACATGCCGCAAAACCACATTTGACAAACTTATCTTCGTCTAACTGGCATTGCACATTGAGTAGGTCTAGAGCCCCCAGATTAGCCAATAGTTCAATGGGAAGAAAGAGTTCAGCTTGCATCCTGACACCAGCCTTGGTGTATTGATTCTGCATGTTTACAATTGCCTGAGCTAGAGCCTGCCAGTCTTTCCTGGCTTTGCTCAACCTGAAACGATCATTGCAGCCAGATAAATCAATTAAACCATAACTACTTCCATAATCATCACTGAGGTAGGCCAGGATGCTGAATGTCTTCTCTGCGATCTTGCTGGGAAGAAAGATAACGGCCAGAAAGCAAGGGGATTTGGGTGGCAATGGTTTTGCATAACAAATAGCCGGGGGAATCTGATTAGCTATTGACCCCTGTGCATCAGAATCTAATTGCTCCAACCTTCTCAAAATTCCCCTCGCTACGGCAAGCGGTTCAACCTTAGTAATATCCCAAAAGCCATCGACCTTCCATGAAAGCCCTAACTTTGCAAGAATAGCCTCATCTCTTTCCCCATGCCAGAGGAGATAAATACTTTTTCGCTGTGTCTCAGCCAATTGCTTAATTTGTTCCCATTCAAGACCACACCAGTCACTTTCAGCATATTCCCTACATAGAAAAACGACTATAAGATTGCACTCATTACGATAAAGAAGCTGAAGATCATCGCGGAGACGAAGCACGGCAAATTCATCTATATGATAGTGGTCATAAAGAACCTGCTCAATTCCAAATTGATCATCATTATTGCCGATATACACTTTAAGAAACTCTGCAACATGTTTTACAAGCCCCTCTCTAAGGGCGCCTGGAAAGGAAAGGCCAACCCTAAATCGATGCCTACGGGGATCAGCAACCATTTGACTCGCCAACCCTGCAAAGAACTGGATCAGCTTGCAACATGAGGAATCCGTCAAGCTCACTCAATTATAGTGTGGAGGCTCAGGGAGTTACTTGGCGCGGCAGCGCAGGAAGTGCGAGTGCCAAGACGCCAGCCCTAGCTGTATCCAATCCAACCTGGAGCTACGCCAATAGAAGTACGCGTAACATCATTAAGAATTAGAAAATATACTTCGAGGGACTCTTGAAAGAGTTAATTCTCGTTATCGTCACCTTCTTTTTCAGCGAATAGTCCATTCGCTTACTTTGGGCCCATTCAAGGCAACGACAACCATTTTCGGCATATTCTCTACCTAGAAGAATGTCTGTAAGCTCACCGAGTTTACGATAAGCAAGTAAAGATCATCGATCAGAGGAGCAACAACAAACACAGCTTGATTATAAACGTCACAAAGAAGATGCCCTTTTCGCTAGGTGATCATTATTACCTTCATACAGAGCAAGTACGTCTGGAACTGGTTTGACCAGTCTCTCTATAAAAGAGACTAGGACAGGGAAGGGCAACCCTAAACCGATGGCTACGGATTCAACCATCGATTGTTTGACCTCCACCACGAAAAATGCACTGTGTGCCACCAGAAGCGAAAAGGGGTCTGCAAGTACTAAGGCTAATCTTAATGGAGATTTAGGGTGATTTATGCTTGGCGTGCGGAAAATGCGGGCGTGATTAGCCTGTATCCCCAGTTTCATTCAATCCATCCTGCAACCCCGAGGGAAGACTCAAATAAGTGTTTCAATCAAGCAAAAAGATGATGGCCCCTAAGAATACAACCTGTAATTAGCACCCTTCCAGGGCAACGATGCAGTTTTAGGGAACTTCTTGATGATCGGAGGCATAGGCCGATTCCTTGTAGTGAATCGCCAGAATACCTGGACAATCCGATGAGCTTCATCCCAAGGAAAAAGCTTCCGTTGTACGTATCCTCTCAAGGCTAAATCATAGTGGAATACAGAGGTAGCAAGAGAAATGAGTCCTTTTCATGAAAGAGCCATGACGAGACAAGATCCGTACAAATAGATAGAGGCTTAGAAAATGGCTCCCCAGCAAGCATTTATATCAAGAATAAACCTATAGCCAGGAGCAATATAGGCGTTATCTGCGATAGGTTTTTGTCCGCTCTTCATTTATGCGGGGTGCTCCTATCTAGGGTCCGGAAAGCAAATTTGGACCATCTGGTATGCGGTTGCAATTGTCCGTATATGCTTCGCTTTAGATATGCCTATACCAGAGCTGAATGCTTCGGGCGAAGCCACCATATCCGCTAACTTGTTGGCTTCACGCATAAACCAAAGAAAGGCAGCAGAGCTGTACGGGTAAAGCTCAGCAACGACACTGGCTCCCTTCAAGATTTCATTATCCCCGATGTATTGGGCGAAAGCAGTGTATTGCTTTCGCCCAGACAGGTGGAGAGCTCCAGCAGAACGGTAGATCTCTCCATCCTCCGGATTGCTGTTTCCAGATTCGATAGTAGGATCAAACTGATTGGCCATGGTTGCGACATTAATCCAATCAATGACTCCAGGGGGTGGAGGAGCTGCCAACATGCTAAGGAAGTAGCGCAAGCGGGGTAGTGTTAGGATCTTAAACAACCTTAGGCCGAGCAGAAGATCCGCATAATGGAATTTTTTTAAGTGGCACCCCAGAGCCTTTTCGCAAGCTGACCGACTTACTGGAGGTCTCCATTGTTGACGGGAAGACTCGAGCTGGCGGTAGGGCGTCCCAATCGGTAGACAGCAAACTCTCAACCCCACTGAGGAGAGAGGTATGGAACCAAGAGACGAAGCACGTCTGCTGGCCACACGGCCATTGGACAAGCCATCCCATGGCCCACCGCGGAGGCCAGTTCTGCACCATTCCCAGATGCCATCCTGCATTTGTCGAAGACCCCAAGCATTAGCCGTGTGGGCGGCGAGGCTGTGGGAGTAGTCATTTCCCCAGCTGAACGCAGTTGAACTGCCGGCTTGGGAGGCGTATTCCCATTGGGTTTCTGTAGGCAACTCGTAGTAGCGACCAGTTTGAGCCGCGAGCCGCTTACAGAACTCGATGGCATCATCATAGGTGATGCCTGTGGCAGGCAGATTGTCAGATTTCGGCGCTAATGGAAGGGAGGGAAGAGCATGCCCCTGTGAGGGCCAGCTGGCCACTTCTCGCCATTGCTTTTGATTGATTGGATGTACGGACAGCAAAAACTGGGGAGGAGATGGAGTAAGACTATGCAGTTTGCCTGCATCTATCTGAACTTCCTTATAGGCTCGAATCTGATCGTGAACTCTATGGGAGGGTACCAGGGCCATCTCAATACTTGTTTCTTCAGAAAGCCTTTCTCGAAAAATTAGTTGCTTTACGTCCCACCGTAGAATTTGATGGCCTTTGGGATAACCTGTCTCGTCGGATACAGGATATGGTTCCGTATTGCATTCGAGGGCTACCAACTGCTGCCCTGTCAGCATATCCCACACACGTACAGTGCCATCGACTCCGCCGCTCAGGATCCGACGACCATCTCCGCTCCAGCTCACGCTCATCACCTGCCCCTTGTGGCCTTCGAGCACCGCCAGCAGCTGACCGCTCTCCGCCTCCCACAGCCGCACCGATCCGTCAGCACCCCCGCTCACCACTCGCCGCCCGTCGCCGCTCCAGCCCACGCTCCGCACCCACCCCTTGTGGCCTTCGAGCACCGCCAGCGACCGGCCGCTCTCCGCCTCCCACAGACGCACCGTCCCGTCAGCACCCCCGCTCACCACTCGCACGCCGTCGCCGCTCCAGCCCACGCTCCACACCCCCCCGTTGTGGCCTTCGAGCACCGCCAGTGGCCGGCCGCTCTCCGCCTCCCACAGCCGCACCGTCCCGTCATTCCCCCCGCTCACCACACGCCGACCGTCGCCGCTCCAGCCCACGCTCCTCACCCGCCCCTTGTGGCCTTCGAGCACCGCCAGTGGCCGGCCGCTCTCCGCCTCCCACAGCCGCACCGTCCCGTCCTGACCCCCGCTCACCACACGCCGGCCGTCGCCGCTCCAGCTCACGCTCCACACCCACCCCTTGTGGCCTTCGAGTACCGCCAGCGCTTGCCCGCTCTTGATCTCCCACACGCGCACGTCCCCGTCACTACCCCCGCTCACTACATGCCGGCCGTCGTCACTCTTGGCCACTCCTAACACCTGCCCCCTGTGGCTTTTGAACACCGACAACTCACGGCCGCTTTCCGTCTCCCACAACCGCACCGTTCCATCTTCACAGCCACTCACCACCATGCGGTCATCGCCACACCAGCAGACACTATTCACTATCGCAGGCCGATAATATTGATTATTGGCCTGAGGTCCGCTGAGTGACGGAGCTACTGTGGCCAGCGTGCCTGAAAAGTGAGATCGCGACGCACCAGTTGACAAAAGCTCCCCAGAATTGACTTTAGTCAATTCGCCGCTTATTAACTTTACGCCACAAACCTCCAACAATCGCTCCCACGCCCCCTCCCGATCCGCGCCTGCCCGCCAATCGATATAGGCGTAGCCCCGCAGCATGGCCTTGATCGGCGCGTCGTCGAGCCGCAGGGGAACAAAACGCCGCTCCAGGTTTTGCGGATCGCGAAAGATGGCGGTGTGGCCCTCCAAGCTCACCCACTCGGAGCCGAAAGCATTGGCCGACATGCAAAACAGCAGCACCGCCGACTGCTCCAGGCCCTCCTCGATCTTCGCGGAGATCAGATCGCCCGGCCGAATGATCCAGTCATCCAGCCACACCCGCAACCCAGCCGCCCGCAGCCGCTCCGCCAGCTCCAGCACTACCGGCTTGTCGGCACTGCTGTGGCTGAGGAAGACGTCGTAGCGGAAGGGGGTGCGGTGGGGGCCGGCCATGGGCGCGGGCTGACGTCAAGCTGCCGCCGACGATGGGCCGGCATGGTGCCTCTACACTAAACCAGAAACAACGTCTCGCCGGCCTACCTAACGGAGCATCTGAAGCGAATGCGCATAACTCACCTCCGGCTCGAGAATTGGAAAAACTTCCGCTTTGTTGATATTCCCCTGCAGAGACGTCTCTTCATCATCGGGCCGAATGCTTCCGGTAAATCCAATTTTTGGATGCGATCCGTTTTTTGCGTGATGTTTGCGACCCAGAGGGAGGATTCCAACGGGCCGTGAAACTTCGCGGTGGCCTTTCCCAAATTCGCTGCCTGCATGCACGCAAACAGCCCAAAGTTGCCATTGAGGTGCAACTGGATCTGGACAAGTCGATCTGGCTGTATCGCCTTGAGTTTGGGCAAGATAATCAGCGGCGCCCCATCGTGGCCAGTGAGATTGTGGAACGCGATGGTGTACGCCTTGTCTCACGACCGGACGACGGAGACCAGAGCGACGCCAGCAGGCTTTCGCAAACCTTCATCGAGCAAGTCAGTGCCAACAAGGAATTTCGAGAGATCTCCACATCCCTGGCCCAGATTCGCTATTTACATGTGGTGCCCCAGTTGATCCGGGAGCCCGAGCGCGTGGCGCAGAGACAGAATGATCCCTATGGGGGTGACTTTCTTGAGCAGATTGCCCGCACTCCCAAACGCACCCTGGATTCACGACTAAAGCGCATCAATGGTGCCCTGCAGGTGGCTGTTCCCCAGCTGCAAAAGCTGGAGCTGATCCGCGATGAGCGGGGCGTTCCCCACTTAAGAGGCTTGTACGAGCATTGGAGGCCGAATGGTGCCTGGCAAACAGAAGAACATTTTTCTGACGGAACCCTGCGCCTTCTGGGCCTGTTGTGGGCTTTTCTGGACGGATCCGCTCCACTTCTTCTGGAAGAACCTGAACTCTCCCTCCATTCGGCCGTGGTCAAACACATTCCAGCCATGATGGCCACGGCGGGCCGTCGGAATGGAAGGCAGATCTTGATCACAACGCATTCCTGCGACCTTCTCAGTGATCAGGGGATTGCCCCTGAGGAGACGTTGGAATTGCGTCCAAGCAAAGATGGGACGGAAGCACGAATTGCCGCCTCAGATCCGCAGGTCAAGGCTCTCTCAGAGGCAGGCCTTTCCATCGCTGACTCGGTTTTGCCACGCACCTCACCAGCGGAGACCGATCAGCTGACGCTGCTGTTCCAATAAACCCCGGCGATGCTACATCCCCTATCCTTAGCCACCGAAGGGCTTGACGATGAGGCGGCTGCAAGAAAGATTTGTTCCGTTCTGGGCATTCCGGTTTTCGTCTCCTATCCGTTAGGTGGCAAGTCCAAACTTGATCCCAAATTACCAAGTTACAACCGTGCCGCGGCAATCGCCCCTTGGCTTGTTCTGCGAGATCTGGATGCTGATGCCCCTTGCCCTTCCGAATTGTGCGGACGGCTCATCGCTGAGAAGGCGCCAGCTCTGCTGTTGCGGATCCCCGTTAAGTCCATTGAAAGCTGGTTGCTGGCGGATCCCATCAGCCTGTCAGCATTTCTTGGGATTTCTCAAAGCCTGATTCCTCTCAACCCAGAGGTGCTGCCCAGCCCTAAACTCACGATCGTCAATCTCGCCCGACGATCGCGGAAGCGGGGGGTGCAGGCCATGGTGCCGCAACAGTCTAGGCCGCTGCATCAAGGCCCTCCGCCAGTTGTATGGCCTTTGAGGAGTGACAACACCCGCTCCGCCAACACCCGATGAAACGCACTGGTGAGATGTCCCCAGGCATCCCACCACAGAAAGCCCCGGGCCTCG
>JBKCPG010000304.1:0-7737 GCA_046309395.1 Cyanobacteriota bacterium
GGTCTCAGTCAGGCGGCGCTGGCCCAAAAGGCGGGCGGTATCAGCCAGGCACGCCTTTCCGCCCTGGAGCTCAATCCAGGGCGGTTCACCCTGGAGCGGTTGCTGCTGATCCTCGCCGCCCTGGATCTGGAGCTGGTGGTGCGGCCCCGCCGGCGCCGCCCGGAACCGGTGGAGTGGTGATGGGCAGGCCCAGCCAAACGCGGCAGCTGGCCGTCTGGATGAACGGCGAACGGGTGGGCGACTGGTGGGTGCCGGGACGGGGTCCGCAGGAGTTCGTCTACGACCCTGCCTGGCTGAGCTCGCCCCAGTTCCGGCCCCTGTCGCTCTCGCTGCCGGTTGGGCTGGGTGCGCCTGCTCTGCGAGGGGTGGTGGTGGAGCAATGGTTCGCCAATCTGCTCCCCGACAACGAGGCGATCCTGAGCCGGCTGCAGCGGCGCTTCTCCCTGAGAGGGACCAGTGCCTTTGAGCTGCTGGAGGCGGTGGGGCGCGACTGCGCCGGAGCGGTGCAGCTGCTGCCGCCAGAGGAAGAACCCACCGGCCTGGATCGCATCGAGGCCACGCCCCTCAGCGACGAAGCGATCGGCACCCTGCTGCAGGGTGTGGTGGCTGAACCACTGCCGGGCAGTGCGGTCGTCGCTGCAGGGGGACCGCGCCTCTCGATCGCCGGCGCCCAGGAGAAGACAGCCCTGCTCTGGCATCAGAACCAGTGGTGCCGGCCGCGGGGCAGCACGCCTACCACCCATCTGTTCAAGCTGCCGATGGGCCGGGTGGGCAGCGGCCAGATCGATTTCTCCAGCTCGGTGGAAAACGAGTGGCTCTGCGGCCGGATCCTGGCGGCTTACGGCCTGCAGGTAGCCCCCAGCCGTCTGGCCAACTTCGCGGGGCGGCGCTGCCTGATCGTGGAGCGCTTCGATCGGCGACTGCACGCCAGCGGCAGTCACTGGCTGCGCTTGCCGGTGGAGGATTTGTGCCAGGCCACCGGCACACCGCCGGAACAGAAATACGAAAACCAGGGCGGCCCGGGCATGGTGGCCATCTCCGCGCTGCTGGCCCAGTCCGCCCAGGCAGCGGAGGATCTGCGCTGCTTCTTCCAGGCCCAGGTTCTGTTCTGGATGCTGCGGGCGATCGACGGCCACGCCAAGAACTTCAGCCTCTTCCTGCTGCCCGGCGGCAGCTACCGGCTCACCCCGCTCTACGACGTGCTCTCGGCCTGGCCGGTGATCGGCAAGGCCGCTGGCCAGTGGCCGGAACAGGAGCTGCGGCTGGCGATGACCTGGGACGGCAGCAAGAGCCGCACCAGCAAGCCCATGCAGGTGCAACTCCGCCATCTGATCAGCACCGCCAGTCGCATGGGCCTGGCCGCTGAAGCCGAGGCCCTGGTGGCCAATCTGGTGGCCCGCACCCCCGAGGTGATCGCCACGATGGAGCAGGAGCTGCCCAGCGGATTCCCGGAGCCCTTGGCCGGCGCGATCCTTGCTGGGCTGCAGGGCTCTGCCGAGCGCCTAGAGAATCAGCTCAGCTGAAGCCCAGCAGCCCGAAAGGGAACAGCGCAAGGCACCTCAGCCAGCGCGGAGGTCCTGCTCCATCCGCTGCGACGCCCGCTCGAAGGCGGCATCCACTTCGTCGTCGCCGATCCAGCGGCTGTAGGCGGCGAGGTGCGTCTCCAGGCTGTGCCCCATGGCCGCCGCCACAAATTTGGTGGGAAGCATCGGGCAGAGCGTATGGGTCCTCAGGGCGCAATCCGTAAGCGGAAAGCAGCTGGAACGCGTAGCGCCACTTGGGATCAGGAATCGCCTCCACCAACGCCTGAATCTCATCCACCGTCAGTGGCGTTGAGACGGAGGCCGTCTCTCGCCGTCGTCCCACATTGGGAGTCAGATCGAGAGGAGACGCCCAGGTTGCGGGGAGACGCCCCGTGTCAACGCCCCAGCGCAGGAGTGCAGCGGTCTGCTGCACCTGAAGCTGCCGCCCCCGGCAGCCAGGCTGGCTCGTCCAGGGAGCGGTGATGGCCTCCAGGAGTTGCACCGGTGTCTGGCAACGATCGACCGCCGCCAGGATCAATCGCATCCGGCGGACAGACGTGTTGGTCCAGGTCGTTGGCTTGATCTCGCCACTGCCGAGCTTGCGCTCGCGGAAGGCCTCCACCAACGCCGGCCAGTTGATCGTTCCCGCCTCCGTGCCCGCGGATTCGATGCCGCTGCCCCGATCGTCCTTGCCGACAAGGCCCGCGATGACAGGCTCAATCGGCTTGCCAGCAACGAGGCTGCGATAAACGGCCAGGGCAGCATCCCTGATCGCATCGACGTTCTCAGCCGACCAGTCGATCGGCAGCGGCACCTGACGGCGGCGGCCATGCCCCAGCGCCTCAGAGATGTTGACGCGCGCCTTGCCTCGCTTCTCGTTGACCGTGATGCCAGAACGACATCCCTCCTGGGAGAGATTCTGGGAGAGATTCCACCCCATAGGTGGGCACGCTGAGGCATCGGGAGCCAACCGGTGACACCCTTCAACCCAGTGTCAGACTAGCTTTTTAGGCGCGAGCCCCGACGGCGTCAGGCGTTTCGGAAACGCTCAAAAGCGAGCTTTGGGAGCACTAGGTGGCAGGTTCGAATCCTGTCGCTCCGATTAGTGATGGCAAGGGTTCTCGGCGATGCCGGGAACCCTTGCTTCTTGGCTGTAAGAGAAGTGCAAGAGAAAGGCGCTCTGGGCCTGGTCTCTCATGCCGGCCTGGTCCCCTCTTGCGCAGCCATCAAGCGCTCATGCGCCAGTCGTCGGTAGGTGGTGGAACCCCGCCCCGACATCCATACCGAGGCTTTCCCATGGCCGAGGGTCAGACAGACCCGCTTCCAGACTTGAACTCAAGGCTGTGGGTTCGTCGCGTGCTCATTGTTGGGAAGCCCCTGGTTGGGGTGGGGCCACCTCAGAGAGCCTTGTGAGGCTCACAGGTTTGACTTTGCTAGCTTTCTGGGGTAGAGAAATGATGGCTTCTACTATCCCTATCCATGAAGTTCCTCGCAGCGATCGCTACAGGCTTTGTTCTTCTTGCGAGTCTGAGCACTCCCGCCCAGGCTGCTCGTTTCACTTCAGAGCCGGCAACCTCAGAGCAGACCGCAACGCCTAGTGATACCCAGATTGCGGGATTCCTGCTGTCTGAATGAGGCGATTGTCCCATCTTTGGAGGCACCCCAACCGCCTCGGCGATCTCCTCCTCAGAAGCGCAAGCCAGCCACATCCAAAAGTCGTTATGCGGATAACGACTTTAATTGAACGGCGGGGTCGTCAGACCTTTGGGAAAGAACGTCGGTAGCCAGCGCAAAGGAGCTCTAAAACTACATACAATTAACCGCGCATTCTGAACAGGCGCTTCAGAGAACGCAGGAAAAGAAAAATCCGGCATGGCATGGCCTGGCATGGTATAGTATGGCACGGTTTCATTGAAACTTTCTTTCTCTAAACTAACCAACAATCAAGCAAGAAAACTCCGGCATCAGCTCGCTGCTGATGGCTAAGGGCTTAGAAGGGCTACTCAGTCATGCGTTCATGAATTGGGGGAGTTTTTGGGGTCGATCTCTCCCTCAATTGCGTCACTCACCACGGGGTCAGGCGGGCCATGGGGATGCCGATGCCGCAGCGAGGCTTCGCAGGTCGCCGCCCCCTTAGTCCCAGGGCCAGGGAAGCGACTGCAGCCACGCCACCCGAACGAGGGCGAGATCGCGTTCAGGGCCGGCAACGGGGACATGGAACCCGGTGCAGCTGCCGCTGTGGAGACGTCCATCCGGGCAGACGGTTCGGTTCACCTGCACATCGACCCAGCGGGCCCGATTGATGTAGGCGCCCTTCAGATTGGCCCTCTTGAGGGACCCCCGCAACATCACGACCCCATTCAGGTCGGCATTCGAGAGATCGGCCCCCGTCAGGTCGGTGTCCACCAGGAGGGCCCCCACGGCCGTGTCATCACTCACGTTGCGGCGCGCATCCTTGGAACAATCGCCCAGGGGATAGCAGGGGTGCATCGGATCAGCCGTCAGCCGCCGATCGTCCTCCTCCTCCCGCTCCACGAGCCGCAGGCCCAGATGGGCCCGTTGCAGGTTTGCCCGCACCAGACTGGTGCGCTCTAGGCGGGTGGCCGCCAGGTTCGCGCCCAGCAGGTTGGCCCCGTCGAAGCGGCCGTCGGTCAGCCTGGCGCGGCCCAGATTGGCCCCGCGAAAATCGGCATCGCGGGCGATGGCACCTAGGAGGTTGGCGCTCTCCAGATCGGAGCCGCGCAACCGGGCCCGATTGAGTTGAACACCTCTCAGATCCGCACTCTCCAGATCACTCCCCTCCACATCAGCCGCGCTGAGGTCGGCAAAGATCAGGGAGGCCGATTCCATGTCGCAGGAGCGAATCAAGGCCCCCCGCAGGTTGGTGCCCCAGAGCCGGCCGGCGGCCAGATCGGTGCCAATCAGCTTGGCGTGCTCCAACCGGGCACCGCTGAGATCCGCATTTTCGAGGTCGGTCCCCACCAGCTTGGCCCCTCGCAGATCGGCCCCGGTGAGATCGGCGAAGCGCAGATCAAGCCCGCTGAGATCGGCCCCGGCGCAGCGGGCCCCTGGGCCGATCTCACAGCCCTTGGGAATCAGGCGGCGGCAGGGGGCATCCGGGGGCACCACACACCCCGACGTCATGCCGGTCTCCTTGGTGCGGAGGCAACAGAGGCCATGGGGATTGGCCGTCTTAATGGATGGAATCGGTTTCGCGGGAGCCGGAGCGGGGGCGGAGGTGCCGGCCCCAGCAAAGGAGGTGGCGAGGGCGCACGCAATCAGGAGGGCTCCACCGAAAAGCAAGTGCGTCCGTTTACGTAGTTTCCCCGTGAAAAACATAACGGCTGCAAGAACGTCAATTCGTCAACTCTGACCAGGGTTGGCTGGTTTGACAGCAGCGCCGCGCATCAAGATCCAGTGCGCATAGAGCGAACGGAGCCCTCTGTCCGGCGCCAATGAAGTTGGCCGGGCGCCGTCCAAGGGGGTTGACGCCGGTCACACCCCGGCGACGCCACCGGTGCCGACCGGGGAGCTGGAGGCCATGCTCACCCGCCCGCGGCTCCTGGCCATCCGCGATCGGCTGGATGCGTTGCTGGAGGAAGCGGCCAGACGGGAGATGAACCTGCGTGAGGCATTGGCCTGGCTGTGTGCCGCCGAGGTGGCCAGCCGCGGATGGAAATGGCCTGCGGCTTGGGCGCTTCCCCTAGGTGCGCACGCTGGAGGCGTTTGATTTCGAGGCCCAGCCGTCGATCGACCCGGCCCAGATCCGTGAGTTGGCCACCTGCCGCTGGGTGGCCAACGGTGACACGTTGCTGCCGCTCGGCCCGCCTGGTGTGGGCAAGACTCACCTGTCGGTGGCCTTGGGCCGGGAGGCGGTGCGGCTGGGTCACAGCGTCCAGTACGTCGGCGCCATGGAGCTGATCAGCGCCCTGGCCACGGCCCAGGCGCGGCATGCCCTGGAGGCCCGGCTGACGCGGTACACCAAAACCCGGCTGCTGATCATCGATGAACTGGGCTACCTGCCGCTGGAGCCGAACGCGGCGTACCTGTTTGTCCAGCTGATCTCCCGCTGCTATCAGCGCGGCAGCGTGCTGATCACCTCCAACGGTCCCGTCATGGAGTGGGGCGAGGTGTTTGGCGATCAGGTGGTCGCCACGGCGATCCTCGATCGGCTGCTGCACCACAGCCATGCGCTGACGATCCGAGGCGACAGCTACCGGCTCAGAGAGACGCGGCGCAGAGGCCTGAGGAGGACTCCCGACCATGCGGCAAGGTGCAGCAGCCAAGGTCATCGCCGGTGCGGGCGGCCTCATCGTTGGCGGCCTGGTCCTCGGCGTCCAGGTCGCCCCAATCGCCCCGAGCAAGGCGATCGAGGAGGGCCGGGATCTGGTGGTGGGGAACAGCGGCGGCGAGGGCGGCGGTGGCGACGACGCGGCCAAGGTTGTGGAGCATGGGTGGTCAAGCCTCGCCGGCGTGGAGAAGGGTGACGGCGATGCGGGAGGCTTCACGGTCCAGCTGCTCGACAATCCAGAGGGGGAAGTCGACGTTGACGCGCTTGAGCTCCAGGCGCTGACGGCGGGCCTGGCTCAGGTCGAGGGCGCCATGGATGGAATCGCCGTCATCAAAGCGTTGATCGAACTCAGAAGTTTTCATAGAGGCGAATCTCCTCAGGTAGAGAGCGGCGAAAAGAGATCAGGCGAAGGGTGGCACCCCCGTAGGTGATGACGGCGGACCAGTGTTTGTCATGGAGGCGTCCGATGACCAGGAAACGAGGCTCTCCTCGAGGGCGGGCCGGGATTTCCAGCAGGGATGCATCGTCCCAGAGGGCCTGGGCAGCGAGGATGTCGATGCCGTGCTGTTGGATGTTGGCGGCGCTTTTGGCGGGATCGAACGCAAACTTTCTCAGACACAATTTTATACCATTTCGGAGCTTGATGTTGGGTGCCGGGTCCCCCATCCGATGCCCCCGGCAGGTGGCCTCAGCCGCGTGTGGCCTTGGCGAGGATCTCTTGGATCCAGAGGCGGTGCCACTCCTGCACCAGCCCGGCCATCTGGTGGTGGTGGCTCACGGGGAGAGGTTTCCGCCGCGGCCGCTGGAGGTGAAAGGGGAGAACAGGTGCCTGGAGGCTCTCAATCCTGGCGAGGTGCCCTTGCCGCTAGATCCAGGGGATCTGCATAGCTCCTGCCTGCAGCGGCAACTCAACTCATGCACCTCAGTGAGCGCCGCAACGAAAGCTCAAATACCCTGATGGTTTTAGTGTGAGCCCCACCAACAACCCATCGGTGAGCCGGTTGGGTTGAGACGCCAACCACAAGCCCTCCGCTCCTGTTGATGCCCGCCCGCACCGACCTCACCGATGCCCTGCTGGCCCTGATCCCTGAGGACGGAAGCCGGCTGAGCCATGAGGCCATGGCGCTGGCCCTGGCAGCGGAGGTGGAGGAGCCCTTCAGCCCGGAGGAGCTGGAAGCCGCAAAAGCCCATGTGGTGGCGATGGGGGCGGCAGAGAAGGCGAAAGGGCCAGGCGGAGGGCTCAGGGCCGCTGGGGTGAGCCCGCCGCCGAAGGCTGTGGCTCCAGCATCTGAGCGGCGGCGCCGGGCTGGCAAAGGGGGCCCACCGGCGGTGGCGTCCTCCCTGGCGCCAGGCACCACCGCCGCCACTGCCCTCACAGGCGAGCTGCGCAACCAGATCGATCAGGTGTGGAACGCCTTCTGGAGCGGTGGCATTGCCAACCCGTTGGAAGTGTTGGAGCAGCTCACCTATTTGCTGTTCATTCGACGGCTGGATGAGCTGGAAACGCTGGAGGAGCGCCGCGGGCAGCGCTCGGGCCAGCCGATGCGCCGCCGCATCTTTCCGGAGGGGGCTGACGAGCAAGGGCGCCCCTGGAGCGAGTTGCACTGGAGCCGTTTCAAGGAGCTGGGGGATTCCGGCGTGTTGCTTCAGGGGGTGAGCGCGCGGGTGTTTCCTTTCCTGCGCCGGCTGGACGGGGAGGACACGTACGCCACCCACATGCGTGATGCGTGCTTCACGATCCCCACCCCAGCGCTGCTGACGAAGATGGTGGAGTTGCTTGACAAGGTGCCGATGGAGGAGCGCGACACCAAGGGCGACATTTATGAATACATGCTTGGCAAGCTCTCCACCGCCGGCACCAACGGCCAGTTCCGCACCCCGCGCCACATCATCGAGCTAATGGTGGCGATGCGGGAGCCCACC
>JBKCPG010000305.1:0-26902 GCA_046309395.1 Cyanobacteriota bacterium
CAGGCCGGGGGCGTGGTGGGTGGCTACCGAGGGGAAGAGCTGGATCTCACCAGTGGTCGGGTGCTCGCCTGCGCCCCCGGCCTGCGGGCGCCGATGATGGAGGCGTTGGCCGCATGCCAGCCCCTGGCGGGGGCCAGCTACGGGGCGGCGGAGCTGGACGAAGGCCAGGGGATCGCGCCAACGTCTCCATAGGATCCGGATCGGCTTTCCGTTCGTCCCTCCCTCGATGGCCCTTCAACCTGCCGCTGGCGCCAGGGATCTCAATCCCCGGGAGGTGGAACGCCAGCGGCGTCTCTGCGAGCGGCTGGCGGAGGTGTACCGCCACTGGGGCTATCAGGAGGTGGCTCCCCCGAGCATCGAGCGCATCGACACCCTGGAAGCTGGCGGTGCCATCGCCGGGCGGGAAGTGGTGAGGCTTGTGGCGGACGCTCCCCTCGGGCTGCGTCCCGAACTCACGGCCTCCATCGCGCGGGCCGCCAGCACCCGCATGGCCCACCGCCCCCGGCCCCTTCGACTCTGGGCCAGCGGCACCACCTTTCGCGCCTTCCTCGGAGATGGGGGGGATTGGCGCATCAGTGAAAATCTGCAAAGCGGCGTGGAGCTGCTGGGGGAACGCTCCGACGCGGCCGACATGGAGCTGATGCATCTGCTCCTGACAGCCGTTTCCAAGCTGGGGCTGGAACCCAGCCACCACCCCACTCTGTTGGTCGGTCACCACGCTTTGCTAGGGGCCCTTCTGGAGGTGGTGCCGGAACCCCACCGCCATCTGGCGAGGGAGAGGATCACGGCCTTTGACGCTCTGGGGCTCGACGCGTTGCCGATCCCTGAGCCATCCCTCGGGCGCCTTCGCGCCCTCCTGCGGTTGCGGGGGGAGCCCGCCATGGTGCTGTACCAATTGGAGCAATGGCTGGGCCGCCTTCCTCTGCTCAACCGGCTGGAGAGTCTTCTCAAGAGTGTGGAACCCCTGGCCTCCAAAGGGGGGGTGCGTCTGCAGTTGGATCCCACCTTTCAGCCCCACTTTGATTTATACGACGGTCTGGTGTTCAAGCTGGTGTGCCAGGGGAGGGACGCTCCCGTGGCCATCGCCAGCGGTGGGCGTTACGACCGACTCATGGGCCGGTTCTGTGACGACCCATCCCTGGCGGCGGGCACGGGGTTTGGCTTCTCCATCGCCGCGCTGCAGGAGCTCCTGGCCCCGGAGTCGGCCCCCGGATCAGAGGCGGGGCCATGGCTCGTGGCCGCCGCCGAACACACTTTGCTTCCCGCCGCCCTGGCCCGCATGGCGGCGCTCCACGCCCAAGGGCAAGCGGCTGAACTCTGCGGTCGGGCCTGTCCCTCCCAAGAGGACGCCCAGCGATGGGCCGAGGAGCGGGGGTGTCGCGGGGCGATTTGGCTGGGCTGAATCCCTAGGATTGATCCTCGACAATCTCCAACGCCATGCCCCACACAATCCTCACGGATGTTTGCGAAGGGGTGGCCGATTGCGTGGATGCCTGCCCGGTGGCCTGCATTCATCCCGGTCAGGGGGCCAACGGGAAGGGCACGTCGTACTACTGGATTGATTTTGAGACCTGCATCGACTGCGGCATCTGCCTGCAGGTGTGCCCCGTGGAGGGCGCCATCGTTCCAGAGGAGCAGCCCCAGCTCCAAAGGCGCCCTTGAGGAGACCGACCGCCAACAGCCTCGCTCCGCCGCGTTGGCGGGCTGAGGAGAGTGCGGTGACCCCTCCATCGCGGACTTGAGCCGAGAGATGCCGCGGTTTTAACCTCGGAGGGCGTTCCCCCTGTTCGATGACGGTTCTGGAAGAGGGTCAGATTCAGATCCATACGGAAAACATCTTTCCGATCATCAAGAAGGCCGTTTACTCAGGGCACGAGGTGTTCCTCCGTGAGCTG
This sequence comes from Cyanobacteriota bacterium, assembly GCA_046309395.1. GTDB lineage: Bacteria > Cyanobacteriota > Cyanobacteriia > PCC-6307 > Cyanobiaceae > Cyanobium. Next base: position 1,896 of record JBKCPG010000305.1, read on the forward strand.
GTGAGCAACGGTGTGGATGCCATCAACAAGCGACGGATGGCCGCCCTGGCTGGCGATTGCGGCGAAGGGGAGGCGGGACAGATCAACATCCGCATCGATCGCGACGCCAAAACAATCACGATTAGTGATAACGGCATTGGCATGACGGCTGAGGAAGTGAAGCGCTACATCAATCAGGTGGCTTTTTCCAGCGCCGAAGAATTTCTCTCCAAATACAAGAGCGACGCCGATGCCATCATCGGGCACTTTGGCCTGGGCTTCTATTCCAGCTTCATGGTGGCCTCTCAGGTGGACATTGTCAGCCTGAGCGCTCGCCCCGGAGCGGAGGCCGTGCGTTGGAGCTGTGACGGCTCACCGAAATTCAGCCTTGCCGGGGCGGAGCGTTCGGAACCCGGAACGGATGTGATCCTCCATCTGCTCGAGGAGGAACTGGAGTATCTGGAACCGTCCAGACTTCGCACGCTGATCACCACCTACTGCGACTACCTGCCCGTCGAGGTGCGGCTGGAGGGAGAAAAGGCCAACAAGATGGAGGCCCCCTGGCGCCGCTCGGCAAGGGACCTCACCGATCAAGACTACATCGATTTCTATCACTATCTCTATCCTTTCCAGGGCGATCCCCTGTTGTGGGTTCACCTCAATACCGATTATCCATATAGTTTGCAAGGCATTTTATTTTTTCCCAAAATCACTGGCCGAGCCGATTGGGAAAAAGGTGAGATTCGTCTGTACTGCAACCAGGTCTTTGTTAGCGACTCGATCAAGGAGGTGGTGCCCCGCTTCCTGCTGCCCCTGAGGGGGGTTCTGGATTCACCGGACATCCCCCTCAACGTCAGTCGCAGCGCTTTGCAAACCGATCGCCGCGTTCGCTCCATCGGAGGGTTTGTGGCGCGGAAGGTGGGAGACCGACTCAAGGAACTGCACCACGACAACCCAGTGCGGTACGCCGAAATCTGGGAATCCGTGGCGCCATTCATCAAAATCGGCGCGATGGAAGATGAAAAATTCGCCGACCAGGTGGAGGCTTCCATTCTCTTTGGCACCACGGCGTCCGCTCCGGCTCCCCAAGAGGCGGGCGACCAGGAACCGGCAGCCACGAACACCGATCCGATCGCCACTCCGGAGGGGACATTCACCACGCTGGCGGGCTACCGCTCCCGTCTTCCTGAATCCGCCAACACCCGGATTCTCTATTGCACCGATGAGGCTGGCCAGGCGGGTCCCCTGGCTCTGTGGACGAGCCAGGGCGCGGAAGTGCTTCTCGCCGACACCTTGATCGACGCCCAGTTCATCCCCTGGTTGGAAGCCAGACACAACGAGCTGCGTTTTCAGCGGGTCGACGCCGAACTCGATTCCAGTCTCCATGAGACCAGCCCGGATCTCACCGACGCGGAGGGCAAGGACGCGGGCGAAAAACTGCGCGAGATTTTCCGCGCCGCCCTCGCCAACGACAAGGTGACCCTGCAGGTGCGGGCCCTTCGGGGGGAGGAGGCGCCGGCCGCCCTGATCCTGCTTCCCGAACAGATGCGTCGGATGAATGATCTCGGAGCCCTCATGGAGCAGCGGTTGCCCGGTCTGCCTGAGCACCACGTGTTGCTCATCAACCAACGCCATCCCCTGGTGGAGGGTCTGCTGAACCTCTCCAGCGGCGCCATCTTGACCAGCTCCTCGGGAGACCCCTCCCCCACCCAGCAATTGGCCGCCGACCTGAGCCGCCACATTTATGAGATGGCCCGACTGGCGGTGGGCGGCTTGGAGCCCAACCAACTGGCGGGGTTCCAACAGCGCAGCGGCGATCTCATGGGTCGGCTGATGCGGCGGGCGCTGTAGGAGCGAGCCAGGCCGCTCCCCAACGCCGATGTCCCTGATGCCCTCCCGTCGGCGTTTTCTGCGGCTCCTGCTCTCGGCGGTGCCCGCCTCCAGCACCCTGATGACGCGGCAGGGGCGGGCCTCTCCCGCCCCATCCCCCCAACCGGAAACCGTCAGGCTCCTGATGCCGGCCCCCTTCGTGGATGCGCTGGCGCCAGCGGTGGCGCGATTCAATCGCGCCCATGGGGATGTACAGATCGCGGTCACCCGCGGACCTCTGGACACCGAGGCCCTCTCAGATCTCGCCAGCGGCAGCCTCCTGCTGGGCGCGTCGGCCTTTGACCTCCTGCTGATGGACATCAGCTGGACCGCCCGCTACGCGGCCGCCGGCTGGCTGGTGCCCCTGGAGCCCCTCCTCGGAGAGGAGGCGATGGCCCAGATGGTGCCCGAGGCGAGGTTGGGCAATGCCTTTGGTGATCACATCTGGAGGCTGCCCCTCTCGGGCGACACGGCTCTGCTCTACTGGCGAACCGATCTCTTGCCCCATCCCCCGCGGAATCTCCAGGAGATGGAGGCCATGGCCAGGGATCTGCAACGGCGAGGGCGCGTCCGCTGGGGCTATGTCTGGCAGGGCAGACAATACGAAGGCCTCAGCTGTGTCGTTCTGGAGACGCTCCACGCCTTTGGCGGGCGGTGGTGGAATCACGTCTCCGGGCGCACCGATCTCCTCAGCCCCCGGGCCCTGGAAGCGTGCGCCTGGCTCGCCAATCTGGTGCGCACGGGCGTGAGCCCTCCGGGGGTGGCGAATTTCGCCGAAAACGATGCCCTGCAACTGTTCAGCTCAGGCGAGGTGGCCTTTCTGCGCAACTGGCCCTACGCCTGGAGCCTGCTGGCACGGGAGGGCGGACCCGTGAGCGGGCGGGTGGGAGTGACCCCCCTGGTGGGAGCCGATGGGTGGGCGGGGGGCGGCACCCTGGGCACCTGGGGGCTGTCACTGCTGGCGGGAAGCCCGCGGCCCCAAGCGGCGGCGCGGGTGATCCGCTGGCTGACCGGTGTGGAGACCCAACGGGAGTTGGTGGTGAGCCAGGGCTACGCGCCCACCTGGCCATCTCTCTACGCCGACGCCGACCTTCGTGCGGCCCATCCCCTGCTCGACATCCAGCGGCGGGCCCTGCGAACCGCCTTGGTGCGACCGATCACGCCGCTCTACGCCCAGCTCAGCGATGTGTTGCAACGGCAAATCAATGGGCTGCTCACCTCCGATCTCCCCCCGGAGCTGGCCCTGGCCAGGGCCCAGGAGCAGAGTGATCTGATCCTTCGCGCGACGGGCGCGAGGGCCACTCCATGACGACCCCTTGGTTCTCCCTGGTGTTGATGGCGCCGGCCTTGCTGCTGATGGCGCTCCTGTTTGTCTGGCCATGGCTGCGCTACGGCTGGCTGAGCCTGCACGCGAGTTCCCTTCTCACTGGCCTGAGCGTTGTTCCCAATGGAGGAGCCAACTGGTCACGGTTGGCGCGGGACGGGCGTTTTTGGGTGGACGCCCTCCAGACCCTCCGATTCGCTGGGGTTTCCGTGCTGCTGGAGCTCGGGCTGGGCCTGCTGATGGCCCTGGTGCTCCATCGCCCGTCCCGGGGCCGGGGATGGCTGCGGGCCCTGGTGTTGATTCCCTGGGCTCTGCCGGGACCGGTGATGGCCCTGGGTTGGCGGTGGATTCTGAATGACCCCTATGGGCCGATCAACGCCCTGATCCAGCGGATGGGTTGGCCCACCGTGGCCTTCCTGGCCACCCCAAGCACCACCTGGTTCTCCACCGTGGTGGTGGATGTGTGGAAAACAGCTCCGTTCGTCGCCATCGTGCTGCTGGCGGGACTCCAATCCATTCCCCGTGATCTGGAGGAGGCCCTGCGGTTGGAGGGAGCGGGACCCTGGACGCTGTTGCGGCGCCTTCAATGGCCCCTGTTGGCGCCCTACGTCACCCTGGCGGTGCTGTTTCGCCTGGCTCAAGCCATGGGGGTTTTTGATCTGATCCAACTCCTCACCGGCGGGGGGCCAGCTGGCAGCACGGAGAGCTTGGCCCTCTACGCCTATCTTCAGGCCATGCGTTTCCTCGACTTTGGCTATAGCGCCACCGTCATGTTGGCCTCCTTTTTTCTGATGGCCAGCCTGGCTCTGCTGTGGCTGGGCTGGATGCGCTGGCAAGGGGCGCGAACGCGATGAGAGCCCTTCTGTTGCTCTGGAGCTTGGCGCCGCTGCTGTGGCAGTTGCGCACCTCCTTTCTGGTGGGCGAAGCGCTGGTGGGCGAAAGCCCCGGCTCCGGCCGTTCCCCCTGGACGCTGGAGAATTACCGGTTGGTGCTCAACGGCGATCCCTCCCTGGCTCAGGTGGTGCTCAACTCAGCCCTGTTGGGGCTTCTCACCACGGGGCTGACGCTGCTTCTCGCGGTGCCCTGTGCCTACGGTCTGCACCATCTGCGAGGACGGCTCCAGCCCCTGATCAGCGCTGGCCTGGTGGGGGCGGCCCTGTTTCCCACCGTGCTGCTTTTTCTCTCCCTGCTCCAACTGGCCCGCTGGCTGGGGCTCGCCAATCAACCGCTGGCCCTGAGCCTGCCCTACACCGCCCTCTCTCTCCCTTTGGCCATTCTCCTGCTGCGTGCGGCCATTCAGGATCTGCCCCCCGAGCTGGAGGACGCCGCCCGCCTGGATGGACTGAACACCCCGCAACGCCTCAGGCTCGTGGTGGCCCCCTTGCTGACCCCCGCCATGGCGAGCACTGGGCTGCTGGTGTTTCTGGCGAGCTGGAATGAATACCCCATCGCCTTGACATGGCTGAGTCGCGCCGATCGCCTCACCCTTCCGGCGGCCATGGGTCGGATCGCCTCCTCCTCGGTGTTCACCATCCCCTACGGCCCCTTCGCGGCGGCCACCGTGTTGGGCAGCCTGCCACTGTTGGTGCTGGTGCTCCTCTTTCAGCGATGGATCATCAGTGGGCTCACCCAGGGGGCCGTGAAGGGATGAGGGGCCTCCTGCTCGACGATCTGACGCGCCAGGTGGGAAGTCGGACCTTGCTGGAGGGCCTCCATCTGGAGGTGGCTCCCGGGGAGGTGGTCGCCCTGCTGGGACCCAGCGGCTGCGGGAAAACCACCACCCTCCGGGTGGTGGCTGGCCTCGATCCCCTCTCCAGGGGCCGCGTTCTTCTGGACGGCCAGGACATCAGCCTCGACGATCCAGGCCAGCGGCGTGTGGGCATGGTGTTTCAGAGCTATGCCCTGTATCCCCATCTCAACGTGGCCGACAACCTGACCTTGGGGCTCAGGGTGCGCGGGGTCCCAGCCAGCGAACGGGAGGAGCGCCTGTCCCAGATTCTGGCGTTGCTGCGCCTGGAGGAGTTGCGGCTCCGCCGCCCGGCCCAACTCTCCGGGGGGCAGCGCCAGCGGGTGGCCCTGGGCCGAGCCCTGCTGCGCCAGCCGCTCATCATGCTGTTGGATGAACCCATGAGCAATCTGGATGCCCAGCTTCGGGAAGAGCTGAGGCCAGAGTTGCGTCGCCTGCTCACCAGCGCTGGCCACCCCGTGCTCTACGTCACCCATGACCAGCAGGAAGCGGTGGGGTTGGCCGACCGCGTCGCGGTGCTCGATCAGGGGCGGCTGCAACAGGTGGGGGATCCCCGTGACCTGCACCGAAATCCGGCGAACCGATTCGTCGCCCGCTTCATTGGCCGACCAGCCATCAACCTATTCGCGCCGCGAGAGGGACGGCAACTGGCGGTGCGGCCGGAGAACCTGCGGCCGGTGGAAAGTGGCGGAGTGCCCGTCCGCCTGCTTCGGGCCGAATGGAGTGGCTCCCAACAGGTGCTTTGGTTGGAGAGCGAGGCCGGCTTGCTGCGCATGCTCTGGCCCGCCGCGACCATCCCGCGGGAATCGTTTCAGGTGGGCTGGGCCACGGAGGACGTCCTTGCTTTCGAAGAGCGCGGCGGTGGCCGACTCCCCAATTGTGAACCGGCCTGGAGCGATGATTTGATAAGGTCACTTCAATCTTGAGAGCGACGGTTCGACATGTCACGCGTGTGCGCACTCACCGGTCAACGCGCCAACAACGGCATGGCCGTCAGCCACTCCCACGTCCGCACGAAAAAACTCCAGCAGGTCAACCTGCAGAAGCGTCGCCTTTGGTGGGCTGAGGGGAAACGGTTCGTCACCCTCCGGGTGTCGACCCGTACGTTGAAAACCATCCAAAAACGTGGCTTGGGCCCCTACGCCCGCGCCCTGGGGATCAACCTGGCCAATCTTTGAGCCAGCCCCTTCCTCTCCGCGTCGAGCCCCCGGCATGAAGCGCCGAACCCTCCTTGGCTGGCTTCCCAGAGCTGTCCTGGCCTCCTGGGTTCTGGCGGAAGGAAGCTTCACCACCCGGCCCATCCTGGCCCTGGGTGGGGAGAGCCCCCCCGTCGGTGCCGCCGCGCCCACCTTTGGCCTGCGGGGGGTCGCTCCCGCCCCCGGGGGCCAGGGGGAGCCGATCGAGATCGACTTCAATCTCGTTGACCTCGCCGGTCGTTGGGTGGTTCTCTATTTCTATCCCAAAGATTTCACCTCAGGTTGCACCCTGGAAGCCAGGGGATTCCAACGGGATCTGCCCAGCTACGCTCGCCTTCAAGCCGACGTGGTGGGCATCAGCACCGACTCTCCCCAAACCCATGGCTCGTTCTGCGGCGCGGAGGGCCTGGCCTATCCCCTGTTGTCTGATCCCGATGGGAGCGTGTGTCGCCTCTACGGATCCTGGCTGGCACCCTCCGCCTTGCGCCACACCTTTTTGATCGACCCCAGGGGGGTGATCAGGGCTCGATGGCTCGCCGTCCGGCCCTCCGGGCATAGCCAGGAGGTGCTCGCCTCCCTGGAGAGCCTGCTGGATCAAGAGGTCTTGGCGGAAGGAAAGCCAGAGGACCGGATCGCCTTGTCCGGCACGGCGGAGAGGGGGATCCGCTGATCCAGCGAATCGTCGACGCTGGCGGGAAAGGCCCGGGCCATCCGCTCGCGAAACGCTTGCACACAGGCCTCGCCCGCGTAGGGCTCGAGGAGGGGACTTTGGGCGAGAAAAGGCGCTTGAAAACAGCGCTCCTGAACCGCCTGGGTAAAAAAGTTGTCCGCCAGCTCCCGCTGACCGAGAACAATGGCCGTGAGGGCCCAAACGCTGAGCATGGTGAGCGGCGGACGCCTCACCCCCTTGGCCTGGGCAAGAAGCGCCTCCGCTTGGGGGATCTCCCCAGCCATGGCGAGGGCGAGGGCGATGCCCGCCTGAAACCCCTGGAAGGGACGGCTGCCCAGGCGGCAATGGGCGAGGCTCCGGAGAGACGCGGCCCGATCGCCCACGTGGGCTTGCAACACGGACAAAAACAAATGGGTGCAGGGAAGGGAGCCATCAATCCGCAGCTGGCCCCTGAGCATCTCCATGGCCGCGTCGACTTGGCCGAGCTGGAAGATGAGCTGTGCCGCGAGGAACCAACCCATCGGGAGTGAGGCATCGAGTTTGGGCTCCAGCAGCCTCATGCCCTCCTCCGCCCTCCCGCGGGCCAGCAGATGGCGCACCCAAGCCAGAAGGGGAGGGCCGTAGCTCAGCTGTTGGGGCAACCAGCCGCCAAAGGCCTTGTCCACCGAAACGGGTTGCCAATGCAGCAAGGAGGTGGTTTCCGCCCGCAGGGCGAGCAGATCCACGGAGGGAGAGCCGAGTTGTTCAGCCTGATGAAGAAGGGCTTCGACCATCGCTCCAGCCGTCCGGGTATCCACCAATCCCCAACGGCCGCGATCCAGGTGCACGGACACCAAAAAGAGAATGGCCTCGCGGAAGTTGGGTGAAGCCTGCAAAGAGCGCTGGAGCAACTGGCGCGAGCGCTCAAGTTGAAGAGGATCGAAATGGCGAGAGGCCGCCCTGGCCTCAAAGTAGTACTCCAGGGCCAGGGAGCTCGGCGTCGAGATGGATTGGTCGATGGCCTCGGGCATCGCCGGGGCGATGGGGCTCACGGGGGCGGTAAACACGTAACCGCTGCCATAGGAGGTGCGGATGACATGGCTGCCGAGGGGGCCGCGAGCCAGCAGCTGGCGAAGGCTGTGCACGGCGCGAGCCACGCTCACATCGCTCACCTTTTCATGGCCCCAGACCTCGTGAAGAAGGAGGGGCCGTTCAATGAGCTGGCCCGCGTGGCGGACAAAACACAACAGGAGTCGGCGCTGCAGGGGACTCGAGGAGACAACCCCTCCCCCCAACCGCAGCACGCCATCCCCACTCAAGACGTAAGGACCAACCTGCCAGTGGGTCAAAGCTTTCGAGCATCCGAAGGGACCCTACAGCCGTTGTGCCTGGGACCGCACCGCCCCTGGGGGCCCGGTTAACCCCCCAACAGACGCTCAAGAAGTTGACGATGAACAGCCGTGCCCTCCCGCAGGGCTTCGATCGGCCCCGCTGAGGGAGGCCGGTCGAGCTGATCGAACCATTGATCCTCCAGCTGGGCTGGAGGCGCGTCGTCCAGATCGTGCAGGGGACACCCCAGGGCCCTGGCGACGGCGGCCACCTTGGGGTCATAACTCAAGGCGGCGAGAGGGCTGCCCGCCAACGCCGCCAGGATCAGGCCATGGAGGCGCATCGCCAGCACGAGTCCGGCCTCCGCGAAGCAAGCCATGGCCTCGGAGGGCGACTCCACCTCCAGCTCCCGACTCCGTTGCCGCACAAGTGCGGGGACCAGGTTGGCCTGGTCGAGTCGCGCGAGCAGCCCCCGGTCTTGGCGGCGATGAAAGGGAAGCCAGAGCAGCTCGCGCCCCGAGCGGTCGGCAAGGGTGGCCAGGGCCTGGAGATAGGTACCCCAACCGCTGGGATCCAGTTGATGGATGGGGCGCCAGCAAAGCACGATGGGGCCCCCCGCCCCTCGCCAGGGGGTTCGGGGGTAGGCCCACACCGGGTCGCTGCCCAACCGGTGATGGCGGCTTCCCAAGCGCCGCGCCAGCTGGCCGGAGGCCTCATCCCGCCAGCTGATGGCCTGGGCCAAGGGCAACACGGCCCGCACCAGCCCCCTGCTGAAGGGTCGGCGCAGGGGACCAAGCCCCTGGCCCCAGAGCAGCACCGGCTTCCCCCCCAGGCGGGCCGCGAGGATCAACAGGCAGTAATAGAGGAGGCTCGGCACACTGGTGGCGTCCTGAAGCAGGCTGCCCCCCCCCAGCACCAGGGCATCCCGGGAGGCCAGGGCGCTCAGCACCGCAAGCGGCCGACGGCGATCGCAGGTGTCCACCTGGAAGCGGTCCCGAACCCACCGTTGGTCATGGGCCGTCACCTGGGGCGCGCAGCCCCCTGGCAGTTCCTGGAGCAGCACCTCCAACAGGGCGTCGTCTCCGAGATTGTGTTCGCCGTAGTAGCCACACAAGAGGGGGCGGCTTCGTTTGGACGTCCGTGCCATGGCCCCATCGCTCCGCTGCCTGAAATTAAGGGTCGGCTCGCTGGAAATGGGCCAGACTCCCAAGGATCCGCACCACCGCGATGCACGCGCTTTCCCTGGGCACCTGGTGGATCCACATCACCTCCGTTGTGGAGTGGCTCCTGGCGATCTTTGCCGTTCAGGCGTTTGGACGGCACCGCCGGGAATCGGGCTGGCGCTGGCTGGCCTTGGCGATGGTGCCCGCCTTGGTGAGCGCCATGGCGGCCTGCACGTGGCATCTGTTTGACAACCCCCCGGCGCTTCAAGGGTTGGTGGTGTTTCAGGCCGGCTGCACGCTCCTTGGAAATGTGGGGTTGGCGATGGCGGCTTGGTGGCTGACGCGGACTCAACAGACGGCCGATGGGATGCCTGCCACCCCGAGGGAGTCATGACGCTGGCCGTCGCCTCCGCTGTGCCCTTGGCGGGGCTGGCCGGGTTGGATCCGGGGCCGCTCTTTGTGCTCTCCCTGGTGCCCTATCTGGCCTTCCTGTACTGGGCCTCCCGGGTGCGGGCGTTTCCACGGCTGGCCCTGGCGGGATTTCAGCTCACCCTGTTGTTTGTGGCCGTCACGATCGTGGCCTCCATCGTCGCCAAGGAGCGCTTTGGGGAGCTCCTCGCCAATGTGGACGGCCTCCATGGGGGTGCCGAGGCGTTCCTCACCCTCAGCAACCTCTTGGTGTTGATCGGCTTTCTGCCCCATGGAGAGAAGCGCTGAGATGGGTCCCCTCCGGTTGGGGCCTGTCCACCTGCCCCGGGCCACGGGAGTGCTCGCGGCGGCCCTCCTGCTGATGGGAGCGTCCAGCGTCGCTCCGTCGCCCGCGCCGCCACCGCAAACCAGGGTGCTGCGGGTGGGCGTGGTGGATGGAGCCCAGCCCTGCGCCTTTCGACAAGAGGGGGTGTGGAAGGGGTTGGCCGTCAATCTCTGGACCCGGGTGGCCACGGAGGAGAAGATTCCTTTTGTCCTCCAGGAGTGGCCCAACCTCGCCGCTCTTCTGGAGGCCACCCGTCAAAGCCGGGTGGATGTGGCCGTGGGCTGCATCAATCTTTCTCCCGAGCGGCTGGCCAACACCTCCTTTTCCTTGCCCTTCCAAGAGGATGGGCTGGCGGTGTTGGCGATGCGCAACCGGTTGGATCTGGGCAAGGCTTTTCTGCGCAGCCTGCTCGGCCCCTACCTCTTGCTGCTCCTCGGCAGCTTTCTTTTGATCATCGGCCTGTTGAGCCTGCTCACCTGGAAGGTGGAGGGGCATGGACGGTCCCCGCACACCCTCAAAGCCGGCGCGTTGCGCGGCTTCGCCAAGATCTTTCAGATCCTGGCCACGGGCCCTGGAAGCAACACCATCGTGGAGTCCACCCGCGGCCATGGATTGGTGTTGCTGGCCTATCTGGTGCGGATTGTGTCCGCCTCTCTTCTGGTGGGATTTCTGACCGTTCATGTGGTCGAGGAAACCCGGGAGCGAACCACAGGCGCGCTGAAGGGGTTGGAGGATCTGCGTGGGCGTCGCGTGGCGGTGAGGACTGGATCCATCAGCGCCGCACTCCTGGAGGAGATGAATCAACGTCCCCGGGCCAGGCGAGTCCAGCCGGTGGCGATGGGAGGAGTCAACGAGGCCCTCGACCTCCTAAGGAACGACTCGGCGGATGCCGTCTTGGCCGATGAACTGCAACTCAGCTACGCCCTGGGGCGGGCTTCCGGGGGAGGGAAAGTGCCCATTTTGGCCTTGCGCCGCCTGCGTCCTGAATCCCAGGGCTTCGCCTACTCCCCCAAGCTCGATGGCGCCACGGCCATGCGCATTGATCTGGCCATCAGCCGTCTCAAACGCTCCGGCGAAGTGGCTCTGCTGAGAGAGGAGTCCTTGAGGCCGTTGTCCACTGGCGGGGAGACCCAGGAGTGAGTTGTCCCGGAGCGGGAGACGTTCCATGAACAAGTCTTAAGGGTCCGCCTTGGGGCTTGGTCGACCCCGGAAGATGGGGCCGGTTGCTCTGGCCTCATGCTTTTCCCAATCCTGGCGTTGGCTCCCGCCACCGTGTCCTGGTCACCAAAGGTTGGATTGGTGATGATCGTGGCGAACGTGATCGCCATTGCCATTGGCAAGGCCACGATCAAGCAGCCCAACGTGGGGCTCCAACTGCCAAGTTCGTCCCTGTTTGGGGGCTTGAGCCATGGCGCCATGCTGGGCACCTTGAGCCTGGGCCACATCCTTGGCATGGGCGCCATTCAAGGATTAGCCGCCAGAGGCGTGCTCTAAGGGCTTGCTCGACAGCCCAAGGGTGGGGGACTGGGCATCCTGGCCCAGTCCTCCAGTCAATGCAACACGGCGGGTTGGGCGGCGGATGTCGCCCCATCCGCGGGCAGGCCGGAGAAGGGCTCACCGAAAGAGTCGAGGATCCGCTTGGCCATTTGGGCCGGGGTCAGCCCCAGAGCTTCCTTGCTTTCTTCTGGTGAGGCGTGATCCACCAGCACGTCCGGAATGCCAATGCGCAGGACGGTGGCCTGGATGCGGTGATCACTGAAGGCCTCCACCAGGGCGCCGCCGAAGCCCCCAGCCAGAGACCCTTCCTCCATGGTGACCACCCGCTGGATCCGGCGCGCGAGAGGGAGGAACAGGCGTTCATCCAAGGGGCGTAAGAAACGGGCGTTCACCACGGTGGCCCTCACTCCTTTTTCCTGGAGCAAGCCCGCCGTGGCCATGGCGGGAGCCACCATGGAGCCATAGGCCGCGATCAAGAGATCATCGCCATCGGTGAGTTGTTCCGCTCGGCCAATTTGGAGGGGTTGCCAACCCTCCTCCATCAAGGGGACTCCTTCCCCCTCCCCCCTGGGAAAGCGAATGGCGCAGGGGCCATCGTGGGCCAGGGCCGTCACCAGCATGCGCTGCAATTCCGCCTCGTCCTTGGGGGCCATGACCGTGAAATTGGGCACGGCTCGCAGATAGCTGATGTCGTATTGCCCCTGGTGGGTGGGTCCGTCGGCGCCGACAATCCCCGCCCGGTCCAACACGAACGTGACCGGGAGCTTTTGAATCCCCACGTCGTGAATGAGCTGGTCGTAGGCCCTTTGAAGAAAGGTGCTGTAGATGGCCACCACGGGCCTGAGCCCCTCGCAGGCCATGCCAGCGGCCATGGTGACGGCATGCTGCTCGGCAATCCCCACATCAAAGTATTGATCGGGTAGGGCCTTCTCCAGCAGATCCAAGCCTGTTCCCGTGGCCATGGCCGCCGTGATGCCCACCACTTTGGGATTCTGCTCGCAGATCTTCACCAGGGTCTGCCCAAACACCTTGCTGTAGCTCGGGGGCTTGGGCTTGCTGGAGGGATAGGCCTTGCCGGTGCGCAGGTCGAAGGCGGATTGGGCGTGGTATCCCACCTGATCAGCCTCGGCGTAGGGATACCCCTTTCCCTTGGTGGTGGCCACATGCACCAGCACGGGGCCCTCACAGCGATGGGCCGCCTGAAAAGTGCGCACCATCGAGGGGATGTCGTGACCATCGATCGGACCCATGTAGGTGAAGCCCAACTCCTCAAACACCGCGCCCACCTTCGGGACGGCCAGGCGCCGCATGCTCTCTTTGAGATTTTTCAGCTCCGGGGGCAGCTCCCCGTGCAGGAAGGGGAGGTTGCGGATGGCCTCCTCCGCGTTGTCGGAAAGAAACTGCACCGGCTTGCTCAGCCGCATGCGGTTGAGATGGGTGGACAGGGCTCCGACGGGCGGCGAAATCGACATGTCGTTGTCGTTCAGCACCACAAGGAGCCGGGTCTTGGGGAGGTGGCCGGCGTGGTTGATGGCTTCCAGAGCCATCCCCCCCGTCAGGGCCCCATCACCGATCACCGCCACGCACTTGAAGGACTCTCCGCGGCGATCCCTCGCCAACGCCATGCCCAGGGCGGCGGAGATGCTGGTGGAGGCGTGTCCCGCCCCGAAGTGATCAAATCGGCTCTCGCTGCGCTTCAGGTAGCCCGCGACCCCGTTTTTCTGACGCAGGGTGGGGAAATCACGGAATCGTCCCGTCACCATTTTGTGGGGATAGGCCTGGTGACCCACATCCCACACGACCCGATCCTGATCCAAATCCAGGGTCTGATACAGGGCCAGGGTCAGCTCCACCACCCCGAGACCGGGCCCGAGGTGGCCTCCAGTGGCCGAAACCACTTCCAAATGCCGCTCCCGGATCTGACGGGCGAGGGCTTCCAGTTCGGCGGTGGTGAGACCGTGCAGTTGATTGGGATGGTTCAGCTCACTCAGGTGCATCCGCCAGTCTCACGATCGGCGATCAATCTAGAACTCTTGGATCAAGAGGCAGCCAAGTCGGCGACGTTTTTGGAGGACGTCTCGCCCTCGCGCTGGTGGAGGGGCCCGCCAGTTGCCACACTGAAGCCATGACTCAAACGCCGCCGAGCTCCGCCTCCCCAACCGAGGTTCCTGAGCCCAGTCCCTACCTGCAGCACATCCTGAGGGCCCGGGTGTACGACGTGGCGATCGAATCCCCCATGGACGCGGCCCCCAATCTGTCACGGCGTCTGGGAAACAGGGTTCTGCTGAAGCGAGAAGACCTGCAACCCGTCTTCAGCTTCAAGCTGCGAGGTGCCTACAACAAGATGGTCGGGCTCCCCACCGCGGAACTGCGGCGGGGCGTGATCGCGGCGAGCGCGGGCAACCATGCCCAAGGCGTCGCGCTGGCCGCGCAAAAACTCGGCTGTCGCGCCGTGATCGTGATGCCGATCACCACTCCGGAGATGAAAGTGCGCTCGGTGGAGGGTCGGGGCGCGGAGGTGCTGCTCCATGGAGACACCTATGACGAGGCGTATGCCCTGGCCCGGCGGCTGGAGGAGGAGCGGGGGCTGACCTTCATCCATCCCTTTGACGATCCGGATGTCATTGCCGGCCAGGGAACCATCGGCATGGAAATTCTCCGCCAGGTCTCCCCCCCACCCGACGCGATTTACGTGGCGGTTGGAGGGGGGGGACTCATCGCGGGCATCGCCTCCTACGTGAAAAGTCTTTGGCCCCGGGTGGAAGTGGTGGGTGTGGAGCCCATCGACGCCGACGCCATGACCCGCTCCCTCGCCCAGGGGGAACGGGTGCGGCTGGAGTCCGTTGGCCTGTTCGCCGATGGTGTCGCCGTCCGACAGGTGGGAATCCACACCTTTGCCCTGGCTCAACGCTATGTGGACCGGATGGTGACGGTGGACACCGACGCGATCTGCGCCGCGATCAAAGACGTGTTTGAGGACACCCGGTCCATCCTTGAGCCCGCGGGAGCGCTGGCCGTCGCCGGCCTGAAGGCGGATGTGGAGGCCCGCGGCCCCAGAGAGCGCACCCTTGTGGCGGTGGCCTGCGGAGCCAACATGAATTTCGACCGTCTTGCCTTTGTGGCCGAACGGGCCGAACTCGGAGAGGCCCGCGAGGCGTTGCTGGCCGTGGAGATTCCAGAGCGACCAGGAAGCCTGCGCGCGTTTTGCGCCCTCCTCGGCCAACGGAATCTGACGGAGTTTAGTTATCGCTTGGCGGATCCGAAGGTGGCCCACATCTTTGTGGGAGTTCAAATCAGCGACCGTCAAGACACCCAGCAATTGATCGGTGAACTGGGGGCCGCGGGTTTCCCCTGCCTCGACCTCACCGAGAACGAACTGGCCAAACTTCACCTGTGCCATATGGTGGGAGGACGACTCCCCGACCGCGCGCACCAGAGCCCCGCACAAGGAGAGGAGTTGTTGTACCGCTTTGAATTCCCGGAACGGCCAGGGGCCCTGATGGCCTTCGTGGGCGCCCTGCACCCCAATTGGAACATCAGCATTTTCCATTACCGCAATCATGGTGCGGATGTGGGACGAATCGTGGTGGGTGTGCAAGTGCCCCCGGCGGAGCTTGGTGAGTGGCATGCCTTTTTGACCTCCCTCCCCTATCGACACTGGCAAGAAACCCAAAACCCCGCCTACCAATTGTTTTTAGGGGCCCAAACCCCCTCATCTCTGGAACGCTTTGGACTTCTGAGGGTTTAATCTTGTCACGAAGGAATGTTGACACAACTAGAGGGAGCAGCCATGGGCCAGGGAGATGAGATGGACAGAGCGGAAGGGACGGAGATGGGGGAAGGGATGGAGACGTTGGACGCGTTTGAGGGGGTGGAAGAGGTAGACGGAGCTGGGGAGCTCGGAGATGCTGAGGTTCGCCAGCGCCCTCCCCTGAACCGTTCGAATCATGCTGTGGGCGAGGCGATGAAGACGCTCTCCCAGCCCGCGCGGCTGGAAGCGATTCTCTATTTAAAGGGCCGTCCCCTAAGCCTCCATGAACTAGCCAGGCTATCAGGGATGGATCCAGAAGATGTGGAAATGGCTTTAATTACGTTGATGGCGGATTACGCCCATCGCGACACAGCCCTGGAGATCTATCAAGATCAACAAACCTACAGTCTTCAATTGAGACAGGGGTTAAGCGATCTTGTCCAAGTTCTGCTTCCCGTGGATCTGTCCACAGCGGCACTGCGCACCCTGGCGACGATCGCCTTGAAGAAGCGCATTCTTCAATCGGATCTGGTGGAGCTGCGGGGTTCGGGGGCCTACGACCACATCAAAGAGTTGCTGGCGCAAAACTTCATTGAACGCAAACGGCAGAGCGATGGTCGGTCGTTCTGGTTGACCCTCAGTGAAAAATTTCATCGCACGTTTGCCTTGGATTCTCAGGGCCCTGCCCAATCCTCGCGGTCTGACGACCTCCAACAGGACAACGCCGCGTAGGTTTCCTACAGTGGGCGTTGTCTTGAGAGGCTCCCATGGCCGCCCTGGTGTTGATTGTTGATGTGCTCGTCAAAACCCTTCAGATCTACACGCTACTTCTTTTGGTGCGAGTGCTTCTCAGTTGGTTCCCCAATTTGGATTGGGGGAATCCCATCCTCTCGGCCATCACCTCGATCACTGACCCCTTCCTGAATCTCTTCCGCGGGTTCATCCCCCCCATCGGAGGCCTCGATCTCTCCGCGATCGTTGCCTTCTTCTCCCTGCAGCTGCTCCAGACCCTGCTGGAGCAAAGTGTGGTGCTGCTGGCCTCATCCGCCACCAGTCTCTAGAGCTGGGCGGAGAGGGACAGGCGGGGATGAAGGGAAGCCAAGGTCAGCTTCCCAGCTGTTGTTCCAGGGGCAGCTGTTCCTCGCCCCCCACCGGCCTGGTGCGTACTGGAGCGTTGAAGCCCCTGGCTTTCACCTGGCCTACCCGAAAAGGCCCGGGGGTGTTGGCGGGCACGGCAAAACGAAGGGCGAAGGAGGAGCGACCGGGGGGAACGTCGCCGATGCCGCCCACACGGGACCGGTTGGGCAGGACGGGCTCCCCACTGCTGTCGAGGATCACCGCGAACAAATCCGTATCCACCACGGCATGGCCCGTGGAATTGACCACCTCGCCGCGCAAGGCGTAGCAGGACGCGGTCCTCGAGCGGTTGGCGAGGGGTTGGTTGCCCGCGTCGTCGGAGGGGCAGGGGGCCAGACTCACCCCCTCGACGCGAAGCTCCGCCGCCAAGCCCACCCCAGGGGACACCAACAACGCCAGGCACAGCACGAGAACGACGTTGAGCAAGCGCGATCGCCAGGAGATGTCCATGCCGCTCACCGCCGATCTCCACTGCCAGCGATCACGTTACGCTCCGCCCGGCTGGCCAACTTCGCCAGATTGGCCTCCGCGATCGCTTCCAGGTTCAGATCCAGCTCACTGGCCAATCGCGCCACATACCAGAGCACGTCGCCGAGCTCAAGGGCAAGGTCGTCACGAGTCTCCTCGCTGAAGCGACCTCCCTGGTCGCGCAACACTTTCTTCACCTTGTCCGCCACCTCCCCCGCCTCCCCGCAAAGCCCAAGGGTGGGGTAAATCGGATTCGATCCCACCTCCGGGTAGCGGGCCGTCTGGGCCGCGCGTTGCTGGTAAGTGTGAAGGTCCATAACGAGCCTGGATCGGTGAGCACGGATGGTAGTTTCCGGCTGAAGTGAAGGTTCGGGCCATCCCATGCGTCGCACCAAGATCGTGGCCACGATCGGCCCAGCCACGGAATCGCCTGAGATGCTTCGCGCGTTGATCGAAGCGGGGGCGACCACCTTTCGCTTGAACTTTTCCCATGGGGACCATGAGGATCACGCGCAACGCATCGCCACGATCCGACAGGTGGCCCATGAGATGGGGGTGCACATCGGAATCCTCCAGGATCTGCAGGGCCCGAAAATCCGCCTAGGACGCTTCGATCTGGGACCCATCACCCTGGCGGTGGGGGATCAGTTTGCGCTCACCTCCAAAGATGTGCGCTGCAACCAAGAGCTGGCGACCGTCACCTATGACCGGCTGGTGGAGGAAGTGCCCACCGGCAGTCGCATCCTCCTCGATGATGGCCGGGTGGAGATGCTCGTCGAAAATGTCGATCTCGAAGATCAAACCCTTCAATGTCGGGTCACAGTTGGAGGGGTGCTCTCTAATAATAAGGGTGTCAATTTTCCGGATGTGCAGCTGTCCATCCGCGCGTTGACAGGAAAAGACCGGAAGGATCTCGCCTTTGGCCTGCAACAAGGCGTGGACTGGATCGCCTTGAGTTTTGTCCGTAATCCTTCCGATATTCTCGAGATCAGGGAACTTATTCGTGGCCAGGGTGCCTCGACGCCAGTGGTGGCAAAGATTGAAAAGTTTGAAGCCATTGAAGCCATCGATTCCATCCTTCCCCTCTGTGATGGCGTCATGGTGGCCCGGGGAGATCTGGGTGTGGAGATGCCCGCAGAGGAAGTGCCGTTGCTGCAGAAAGAGTTGATTCGCAAAGCCAACAGCCTGGGGATCCCCATCATCACGGCCACCCAAATGCTCGATTCGATGGCCTCATCCCCACGGCCCACAAGGGCTGAGGTGAGTGATGTGGCGAATGCCATCTTGGATGGCACCGACGCCGTCATGCTCTCCAACGAAACCGCGGTCGGAGATTATCCAGTGGAAGCCGTCGCCACGATGGCCCGCATCGCCAGACGCATCGAGCGCGACTATCCCCAGCGGGTGTTGGATGGCCAGATGGCCACCACCATCCCGAATGCCATCAGCCAGGCGGTCAGCAGCATCGCCCGCCAGCTGAACGCCGCGGCGATCTTGCCTCTCACCCAGACGGGATCCACCGCCCGAAATGTCAGCAAGTTTCGCCCCAGCACTCCGATCCTGGCGATTACGAGCGAGGTATCTGTCGCCCGGCAATTGCAATTGGTTTGGGGCGTGAATCCCTTATTGATCGCGCAGCAGTCCTCCACGGAAAGCACATTCAGCCTTGCCATGGGAGTCGCCCAGCAAAAGGGGTTGCTCAAGGAGGGAGATCTGGTGGTTCAGACAGCTGGCACCCTGGAAGGTGTAAGTGGGTCCACGGATTTGGTCAAGGTTGGCATCGTCTCGGCGGTCTTAGGCCGGGGAATGGGAATCGGCAGTGGCTCGGTGAGTGGCAAGGTGCGGTTAGCCCAAACGCCAGAAGAAGCCGCACGGGTGGAAAACGGCGAGATTCTTGTGGTGAGAGAAACCACGGCCGCTTACTTGGAAGCCATCCGCAAGGCCCGGGGAATCATTACGGAAATCGAGGGTCGCCACAGCCACGCGGCGGTGATCGCCGAACGTCTGGGGATCCCCGTGATCGTTGGCGTGGCCAATGCCACCAACGACCTGCGACAGGGTGAAATTGTGACCCTGGAGATTCATCAGGGGGTTGTGCATCGCGGCACCCGCAGCCATAAACTCACGATGGGGCTAAATCCGCTATAAAGTCGGTATTCTTCTCAGCGTCCATGAGAACTGGGGCGGTGCCACTACGGGAAACGGCCGCCATGGCTGTTGCCACCCTCCAAGGCCATCGCCTGAGGAGCCTCCTCACGATGCTTGGGATTGTGATTGGCAACGCTTCCGTCATCACCCTTGTGGGCCTGGGCAGGGGGGCCCAGCGGCTGGCGGATCAACAACTCTCAGCCCTGGGCCCGAATGTGTTGTTTGTGGTGCCTGGAAGAAATGACACCAGGCGGCAAGGATTAGACACGCCTAAAACGTTGGTTTTGGAAGATGCGGAAGCGATCGCCCAACAGGTGCCAGCCGTTCGCCGTGTGGCCCCTCAAATCTCGCTGCTGGAAGTGGTGCAAGCCGGCTCCCTCACCTCCTCCGCCACCATTACGGGCGTCACGCCAGAGTTTCTGGCTGTGCGCAGCTTCGAGATCGCCAAGGGACGGTTCATTAGCGAAAATGATATCAAGTCGGCCAGAAATGTTGTTGTTTTGGGGCCGGATCTAAGCGACAAAATCTTCCCAACAGGTGAGGCCATTGGGCGACGTTTACGGATTCGCGACCAATCCTTCGAGGTGATCGGCGTGATGGAGCCCAAGGGAGCTGTGTTTGGCAATAATCAAGACGAAAACGCTTACCTCCCGCTCAGCACAATGGTGAATCGCCTGAGTGGACGCGATCCCACCTACGGCATCAGCTTGAGCTTCATCAGCGTGGAAGCCAAGGACGAGGCCAGCATGGGGGCCGCTTCCTTCCAGATTACAAATCTATTGCGCCAAAGACATCGCATCATTCGCGACGACGATTTTGTGGTTCGTTCTCAGAAAGATGCTCTCACCATCGTTACCACCATTACCGGTGGACTCACAATGTTGCTCGGAGCGATTGGGGCCATTTCCCTGCTGGTGGGAGGAATCGGCATCATGAACATCATGTTGGTGTCCGTGAGTGAGCGCACGGAGGAAATTGGGCTCCGCAAAGCGATCGGCGCCAGAAGCAGTGATGTGTTGAGGCAATTTTTGGTGGAATCTCTGATCCTGTCCAGTCTGGGCGGGTGCGTTGGGGGTCTGCTTGGCGTCGGAACCGTGACCCTTGTGGCCTCCCTGACGCCTCTGCCCGCCACCATTGGCGCGGGGATGGTGTTGGGCACCATTGGCTTTTCCGGGGTGATCGGACTGTTTTTCGGCGTGGTACCCGCTCGAAGGGCGGCTGCCCTCGATCCGATTGTGGCCCTGCGCAGCTTGTAGGAGCGGGGAGCCAGCCGGGAGGCGCGGGAGCGACTGGTTGACGCGAAAGGCGGAAATCATTAAGAGAGCATGAAGACCCCTGAAGTGTTGTCGTCCACACAAAAGGGCTCCCAGGGGGACTGGCTATAAGTGTCGAACTTCGCTTTGATTTCGAGTTGGATCGTCCAAACGCGACTCTCGCCTCACCGGCGGAAGGCAGAGACCTTCAGGATTGCACCTATCGCAACACCTCAGATCGGATGGTCATCTTCCGCTGCTGTGGCAGTGACCAGTTTTTCCTGGAAAGGGTGGTGTTCCCATTTGAGATTCTCGCCTTTGCCTGCCCCCCTTTGAGCGAGGTGAAAATTTGGACCCACGGCCTGTACGGACCTGAGCTACTGGAAACCTTCGTCTCGGAGGCTCTCTTGGCCGATCAGCCCGCTCCGTTCACAGGCACAGCGGGCGGCATGTTCCCTTCCGCTTCCACGACGCTCGAAACAGCCCCCTGGCTCAAGGCCAGCTGAACTGGTCCCGCCGCTTGCGTTGAGAGCCCCGTTGACACGCACGGTCCGTTACAGTTGTTGAAGAGGTTTCAGGCTCAATGAATCAGCGTTGGCGATTGATCGTCCTTTGGGCACTCCCCCTCCTCGTCGCCGCGTTTCTCGGGTGGCAACTGTTCAGCGGAACTGGCTCAAACCTATCGACGAGCCCCCTTCAATCGCCTACCAATACAGCGGTTGGTCGAATGAGTTATGGCCGTTTCCTGGATTATGTCAATTCAGGGCGGGTTAACTCTGTTGATTTTTATAATTCGGGTCGGACCGCTGTTGTCGAAATTGTTGACGCGGATTTGGATAATCGCGTTCAGCGTCTCCGCGTTGATCTTCCAGGAATCGCTCCGGAGCTTTTGAACAAGCTCAAGGAGCAATCCATTAATTTTGATGTGCACGCCCCCAAACCCACTCCTCCGGTGGTCGGGCTGCTGGGCAATCTTCTCTTCCCGCTGCTTTTGATCGGGTCGCTGATCTTCTTGGCTCGCCGTTCTTCAGGCATGCCTGGTGGGCCTGGCCAGGCCATGCAATTTGGCAAGACAAAAGCTCGGTTTTTGATGGAAGCGGAAACGGGAGTCAAATTCCAAGATGTGGCTGGGGTTGAGGAAGCCAAGCAAGATCTTCAGGAGGTGGTGACCTTTCTCAAGACCCCTGAACGTTTCACATCGGTTGGTGCCCGAATTCCAAAAGGGGTTTTGCTTGTTGGACCCCCTGGAACAGGCAAGACCCTCTTAGCCAAGGCGATCGCTGGAGAGGCTGGTGTGCCGTTCTTCTCCCTCTCGGGCTCTGAATTTGTGGAAATGTTTGTCGGTGTTGGTGCCAGCCGGGTACGGGATCTCTTCAAACGTGCTAAAGAAAACAGTCCCTGTCTCATTTTCATTGATGAAATTGACGCCGTTGGTCGTCAACGGGGAGCCGGGATTGGTGGTGGCAATGATGAGCGGGAGCAAACTCTCAACCAACTTCTCACTGAGATGGACGGTTTCGAGGGAAACAGCGGCATCATCATCATCGCCGCCACCAACCGACCTGATGTATTGGATTCAGCCCTGATGCGACCAGGTCGCTTCGACCGACAAGTGTCGGTGGATGCTCCAGACATCAAAGGCAGGCTCTCGATTTTGAATGTCCACTGCCGCAATAAGAAGTTGGCCCCGGAAGTGTCTTTAGAGGCCATCGCCAGGAGAACTCCTGGATTCACTGGAGCCGATCTGGCCAATCTGCTGAATGAAGCCGCGATTCTTACGGCCCGCCGCAGGAAGGACGCCATCACCCTGACGGAAATCGATGACGCTGTCGATCGTGTGATCGCGGGAATGGAGGGCAAGCCTCTCCTGGATGGACGCAGCAAGCGTCTGATCGCTTATCACGAGGTGGGTCATGCCCTCGTCGGCACCCTGGTGACCGCTCACGATCCCGTACAAAAGGTCACCCTGATTCCCAGGGGGCAGGCCCAAGGTCTCACTTGGTTTGCTCCGGATGAGGAGCAAATGTTAGTGAGCCGAGCCCAACTCAAGGCCAGGATCATGGGGGCTCTTGGCGGACGAGCGGCGGAGGATGTGGTGTTTGGCCACGCCGAAGTGACAACCGGAGCCGGTGGCGACATTCAACAGGTTGCTTCTCTGGCTCGGCAAATGGTCACCAGATTCGGCATGAGTGATCTTGGCCCGGTTTCCTTGGAGGCTGGTAATCAGGAGGTTTTTCTAGGCCGGGATTTGATGACCCGCAGCGATCTCTCCGACGCGGTGGCCGGGAAGATCGATGTCGCTGTGAGGCAAATGGTCTTCAACTCTTACGAGGACACCAAATCCCTGGTGGCCCAACATCGCGATTGCATGGACCGCCTTGTAGACGTTTTGATCGAGAAGGAAACCCTTGATGGAGATGAGTTTCGCGCCATTGTCTCTGAATTTGCTCAGATTCCAGACAAGGAGCGTTTCACCCCCTTCCTTGAGACGACATCCCCCCAACCCTCTCTCCCTGAAGCTGAGGTCATTTAGTCACGAACTCTCCAGGTCCAAGATTGAATATCGTTGCGTCAGTTCAGCAACAGTGAATTGGTTCAACAACTTTGGATCTGGAATTCTTCAAGCCAGTTCAGTCCTAGCTGCAGCTCTTTTCTTAAGATCCATTCTGGCTTGGAGATGGAATGATTTAACCATCCTACGGGCGGGGACTGATAAAAATTTCATCTAAGCAAGTGTGACCCTCAAGGCTCATCAGTTGATCATTAGAATGCTTAAAGAGTTTCAGTAAATATAAGAATTAGCGGCTTACATAAAAGGAGACGAAATCGAACTGGGCGCATAAACGTGGCTCAAAAAATGAAAGCAGCAAAATTCACCGAAACTCAAACAATTTAAGTTCCTATGATTACTTGAGATGCAGATCAAACTCTTTTGGGAATGAGTCAGCCCAAGAGTGTCGTTTAGGAGGATCGCTTTGTTTACAGGGGCCTGACCGTGCGTTTATCAATGACTTTGTCAATTAGTCCATAGGACACCGCCTCACCAGGAGACATGAAGAAATCACGATCGGTGTCTTCTTGGATTCTGCTGAGGGGCTGACCGGTCCGTTCAGCCAGCTCCTGATTGAGCTTTTGTTTGAGGTAAAGGATTTCGTCCGCCTGGATGCGAATGTCACTGGCTTGTCCCCTGGCTCCGCCTAGGGGTTGGTGAATCATGATGCGGGAATGGGTGAGGCTGCTGCGTTTTCCAGGGGTGCCCGCACAGAGAAGGAACGCACCCATGCTCGCGGCCAATCCGACGCAAACGGTTTGCACGTCAGGCTTAATGTGTTGCATCGTATCAAAAATACCCAAGCCGTCATAGACGGAGCCACCTGGGGAATTGATATACATAAACACATCTTTGTCTGGGTCTTCCGCTTCGAGAAAGAGCAACTGAGCGACGATGCGATTGGCGGATTCCGCTGTCACCGGCTCGCCCAAAAAGATGATCCGTTCCCGGAGTAGACGGGAATAGATATCAAAAGCCCTCTCCCCACGTCCAGATTCCTCAATGACAATCGGGATCACGGAAGCCAACCTTCAAACTGCGTCGATCCTAACCAAGGGGCACGGGGGCTCTGGAGCGTTGGGGCGGACCCGCTCCCCCAACCGCCCTGGGGGGGGGAGAAGCCGGCTAAGGTCGCTGAGTTGATCCTGAGAGCCGCGTGAGCCCCTTTCTCACTGTTGCAGACAGCAAGAGAGCCTTCCATGCCGCCTTCCCCCATGTGATCAGCCCGCTGTATCGGCGCCTGGTGGACGAACTGTTGGTGGAGCTTCACCTTCTGAGTCATCAGCGGGGTTTCCAAGCCGATCCACTTTTTGCCACGGGGGTGGTGCAAGTGTTTGAGACCGGCACCCGGGGATACAGACCCGCCGAGCAAAAGGATCAACTCTTCCAGTCCCTCTGCGCCGCCTGCGGCCTGGAGGCCTCAGCCCTCAAAGCCCAGCGCGATGAGGCCCTTCGGTCCGTCGGCCACCATTCGCTGGAGGAGGTGAAGCAATGGATGGAGCAACAGGGGGAGGGCGCTCCCGAGCTGTTGCGGACGGCCCTGACCAACGCGCGCCGTTCAGATTTTCACTATTCCCGACTCATGGCCGTGGGACTGCTCACCCTGTTGGAGGAGGCCAGGGGAGCCGATGCCATGGATGCCCAAACCCTGAGGACGTTTGCCCACGACACCGCCGAGGCCATGGGGCTCCTGCGGGAGCGGGTGGATAAGGATTTGGCGCTCTATGCCAGCAACCTGGAAAAGCTGGCCCAAGCGGTGGAACTCATGGAAGAAACCGTGGCGGCGGACCGCCGTCGCAAGGAGCGACGCCTCACGGGCGAAGCCGCAGAGTCCCCTGAAGCTGGTTGAGGGGCGCCTCCGGCCCAAGACCGGGGAAGGGTTCCGCCGCCATCCAGAGCCAGTCGCTCCGTTTCACCACCTGGGGGAGGGCACCGGGAAGCAATCCCCGGTCCTCCAACTGCTGGGGTCGGGCGAGCAACAGCATTCCCCCTTTGTTCACAACAGGGGAGGGCACAAAGCGCGTTGGAACGGAAGGCGGCGGCCCCAAAAACAAGGTGATCTGATCGCCCCCCACCTGGCTCCCGTGCCACCGCCACCCACCCACCACCACACCGTCCGCTCGTTGCCAGAGAGCTTGGGGCCAGACCGCCGCACGCTTGGAGCCGGCAGGGGGGGGAGGCGGTTGGGAGAC